>CAZBOO010000040.1:0-1150 GCA_964493535.1 uncultured Aquificales bacterium | reverse complement strand
TTTGAAGACCAGCTGACTGCCTTGTTGAGGATAGGGGCCCAGTAGTTGATCCTGCAGGCCAGTAGAAGCTGAACGGGGGTGTTTTTGGGGAACTACAAGCAGCGCCATAAGACACCTGAGATCGAATGGCAGTGGTAAAGAGTGGCTATCTGCCTGCCAGGGAGGTAATGACAAGGATAGGCTACACTGAGATACACACTCCCAAGACCAAGGATCAAAGAGGTTCAGGGATCTGCTTTCACTCATCTCTGTTTCTCCGCTTTATGTCAAGAACTTCGAAGGTTACAAGAGACTTCCAGAAATGACCCTCGATTTGCTACTATCTAAGAGGGGTTTTTTATTCTCTCTTGTAAAACCTTTTTCACCTGAGCAATGAAAGCCTCCGCTTCCTTTATAAGCTGCTCTGTCTCTCCCTTTGAGGGATAATATGTGACGGCGTAATCAGACCGTTGTCTGAGATCAAAAGCCCTATGAAGCCAGCGTGAAAACTGTTTTGGAAAGATCCCTGTCTTAACATACCCTTTGTCGAACAGAGAGATGGCACCGCTGTGCTTGGAAGTTTCTTTCTTTTCAATGGCCAAAAGAGCCAGCACACTGTAAAACATGGCGTAGTACGCCCTGTTGACAGCCGAGCCCAGAAGCCCTTCTTTTAGCAAGGTCTCCGCCGCTTTCAGGGACTCATCAGCCTGTTCAAGCCTGTATTCAACAAGAGCCCTCAAGTTATCGTTTGCTTTCACACTTCTGCCCCTTCTGCTAGGACATTGGCAACCAGGGTGCTCTGGGACATGGGACCACGTTCAAACTCTTCTCGCCCCAGAATGACGGTGGCTATCACCAACCCATTCTCGAATCCAAGTTCCCAGGCTATGTCCCTGATAACACTGTCCACCTGAGGGGTGGGATCGTTGAGGACAACGAGGCAGTCAAGATCCGATTCCCCAGTGGCATCACCCCTTGCCCTGGAGCCAAACACCCAAATAGCCGCATCGGGAAAGAGGGCCCGAACACGGCGCGCAAACTCCTGGGCCAGCCTTCTGTCTTCTTCCCTCATCATAGTGTTTTTCCCCTCTACTCCTTTTTTGGGGCAACTGGCCAATTTCTGCAAGCTCATTTTTCTCCTTGCAATCCTGGTGATGCAACAAAATGAGAA
>CAZBOO010000039.1:0-10690 GCA_964493535.1 uncultured Aquificales bacterium | reverse complement strand
TGGCCATGGTTTACAAGCTGGGTCAGAGTGCGCAAAAGAGATGGCAGAGGATACGAGGATACAGGAGACTGCCAGAATTGATCCAAGGGGTGAAATTTAAAGATGGCATATCAGAGAACGAAATCTCTCAGCAGGAGGCCGCCTAAGATGCCATACACCAAATTTGACTATAACTCGCGTCTCTTACAGCATTTCTTTGAATTCATCAACCGTTAGATCGGCGTCTCTCAGAATGTTCTTTAGAGTTTTAGGGTGGAGGATTTTCCCCGCATGATAGGGAACCGTCACTCTTTTTCCGCTTTTGTTCCTGTATATTTTATGGCTTCCACTTTGTCGCGTAAGCTGGAAGCCTAAACGCTCTAATACACGGATTACGTCTGCGGCTGTTACTCTGGGTGATCTGTCGGTCATACGGCCACTTCCAGGGATGTGAGGCTGACCACACTGGCCTGGGGTATTTCTTCTCCTGTCTCAAGGCGATCTTTTACATGAAGCCGGATGGCGTCTTTTATGTTGTCTAACACTTCTTCGTAAGTGTCGCCCTGGGTATAGCATCCCTGAAGCTCAGGGCAAAATGCAAAATACCCGTCTTCGTCTTTCTCAATCACAACGGAAAAACGATAGAGTTTCATCTCCACCTCCTAATCTAACATCTGCCACAAAAGTTATCATAGTATTTATGGGGATGAAATCCCAAAGACCATGGGATTTTGGCCCTCTTGACAGACTTTTTCAGTCCATGCGGTTTTGGGCGTGCTGACCATCCTGGCCCTTTCACATAAAGTCCCATTGATTTATACGTTACAATCGTATAGATTCATGATCAACTTTACGATCGGAGCGTAAAGTTGAAGGCTGTCCTGAGCCGGTTCAATCCTTGGTGGGAGGGAGAAGTCCATTGGGACTTCGTGGAGAGGGCCAAGTACATCCAGAGGCTCCAGCGATATCTGGAAACCGGAGAGGTAGTGCTTATCACCGGCTTAAGGCGTGTGGGAAAGACCACCATCATAAAGATGCTCATAAGGCATCTCATTGATTCTGGGGTTCCCCCAGGGCACATATTCTACATCTCCCTGGACTTTTATGGTTTGGAAAGATTCTCCATCCTCCAGATCGTGGAAGAGTTCCTGAAAGTGCAGAAACTGGGATTCTCCGAGGGAGTTTATCTGTTCCTCGACGAGGTGGCCTACAAGGAGAACTTCTCGGTGCAGTTGAAAAACCTGTACGACACGTACAACGCCAAGGTCCTGGCTTCCTCGTCTTCATCATCGGTCCTGAGGGACGGCAAGGCCATGCTGACGGGCAGGGAGAGGGTGGTGGAGGTGCTTCCCTTAGACTTTCAGGAGTACTTCGCCTTCAAGGGGATCACCATCAAGGACTCAGACCTTCATCTCCTGGACGGCTACTTCGAGGATTACATGCAGACCGGGGGTATGTCCGAGTATGTGCTCACAGGAGATCCCGAGTACATAAAGCAACTCATAGATGATGTGGTTTACAAGGAGATCGTGGCCTTCCACGGTGTGAGGGAAAGGACCTCAGTGAGGGAGTTCTTCAGGCTCCTCATGGAGAGGAGCGGCAAACAGATCAGTCTGAACAAGATCTCCAAGGTCCTGGGGGTGAGCGTGGACACGGCCAGGCGCTTTCTGCGGTATTTCGAGGAGTGCTACATGGTCCACACCGTGGAGAGGTGCGGCAAGCTCAATGAAAGGCTGAAATCCCCCAAGAAGGTGTACGCCGGGGACGTGGGCATAAGAAACGCCGTGACGGGATTCAGGGACAGGGGAGCGGTGTTCGAGAACCTGGTCTATCTCTCCATAAAACACAGAAGGCCCTGCTACGTTTACAAGAACGGGGTCGAGATAGACTTCTTCACAGAGGACGGGGTGCTCATGGAGGCCAAGTACGGCCAGGAGCTTACAGATAAGCAAAAGAGGCTCATTGAGACCACGAAGGCCAGGGAAAAGGTGGTGGTCGATGGTGTGACCCACTACCTGAGGCTCCTTGCAGACAGGGATAGGGGGATAGAAGGGATTTAGCCAAACGCGCTCCCCGACTCAGACTTACAGCGATATCTCCTTCCACGCCTCTTGTACCAACCCCACGTAGTACTCTACGTCGTAGCCTTCCCCGGAGTACATGGACAGTGGGATCACCTTCCAGCAGCCCACTTTCTCCCTGTTGTTCACCACTAGATACTCTACGGCCTCTCCCGGATGAAGCTCTATGCCCATGTCCGCCAGGTGGCAGGAGACCAAAGCAGTGGCGGTGGCCTTGGCCTTGGTGTATTCTTGGGGAGCCTTCGTGATGACCTTGGTGATCTTGAGGGCTTCGGGATGAGACCCGGTGGTTCGACTGGGAGAGGTATTCCTTTCGCCAGGACACCAGAATGAGACTGGGAGGATTTGTGGGCAGGGCCCGCTATAAAGGAAAATTGGATCCTTTCTGGCCCTATTTAAAGATGGGCGAGTTTGTCCATGTGGGGAAGAACGCCTCCTTTGGTCTCGGGTGGTATGAAATGAAATAGGAGGTTTGGGATCAGGCGTACCGGTTTCCTTACCATTCAAATCGGTCCGACTTCCGCCAGGGGGTGCCTTTTGCCTCCTTTTCCTCTTGTTCTTCTTCTGTACTCACTCTTCTTCTCCCATGACCCGAAAGAGCCGGGATACGGCCACGTTGTACTGATAGACGGCTCTGTGGTAATAGGTCTGGGCCTGGGTGAGTAGGGTTTGGGCGTCCAGGACTTCCGTAGAGGTGTCTATCTGTTCTTTGTACCGCTCCTCCGTCACTCGGAAATTCTCTTTGGCTTGCTCCACAGCTTTTCTTGCTGTTTCAATGTTTTTTCTTGCCGTTTCCATGTCTAAGAAGGCCTTCTGGACCTCTAAGGATACCCGGTCTTTAATCTCATTGAGCTGGGCCAGGGCCTTGAGTCTGCCCAAACGGGCCCTTTCCACTTGACAGCGGGTGCGGCCCATTTCGAAAAGGGTCCACTCTAAGCCCGCAGTTATTTTCCAGCTTTCGGCATCGGTAAGGTCGTCCCCCGTGCAGTCGGGGTGGTTGCCGTGTTTCCTGTAGACCCCTTCCATCTGCAGGTGGGGGAAGTACCCGCTTTGGGCCAGTCTTATCCCTTCCCGGCCCTTTTCCACCTCTTTTATCCCAGCCTCTACAATGGGTCTGAGTACCATGGCCCGGTATATAGCCTCTTTAAGGGAGAGACCTGGAGGGTTCAGCAGGCTCATCTCTTCTATTTCTAAGGGTGCCGTCACCTCCCGGTGGAGGATGGCGTTGAGGGTGGCCTTGGCTATGGCCACGTTGTTCTTGGCCCTCTCCAGGTCTTGCTGAGCTTGGGCCAATGCCACCTGGGATTTGAGGAGGTCGTTTCGGGGGATGACCCCCTGTTCAAAGAGGTTCTTGGCCACGAACAGATGCCTGGAGAGCTGTTTGACGGCCAGTTGGGCCACATCTTCCAGTTTTTGGGCCTCTAAAATGCCAAAGTAGGCCCGTTTCACATTGAGGGCTACCTCCAGGCGGGTTTCTTTGGCCTCCAGCTCCGCTTCTTTAGCGCTAAGCAGGGCTATTTTGTGGGCGGCGGTGATGGCCCATCCCGTGAAGAGGGGCTGTTGGAAGGAGAATGCATACTCATACTCATTTTGCCTGGTGGTGACTACATTTCCGGGCTTTATGGTTGTGGGCTCCATTCCAGAGACCAAGGGAGGTATGGTCACAGGTTTGAGGTTCACGTGTTGCTCTTCGTTCCAGCGGGTATAGGAGTAATTGAACTTTATTGAAGGGAAGAACTTGGTCCAAGCCTCTCTCTCCGCTGCTTTAGCCATGGAGAAGGTGTACTGGGCAGCCTGAAGATTGGGGTTATCCTTCAGGGCTATATTGACGGCGTCTTTTAGGGTGATAGATTGGGCCTGAAGGGGAAGGGAAATAAAGAGGAGAAAGAGTAAAATTATTCCTTTCATGAGTATCGGTTCTCTCACTTTCTGGCCCCTTTCATAAAGATTGAGAGGATGGTTCCTTGGTTTTCCCTTAGGTTTTCCAGCTCACCCTTGAGCCAGTCAAAGAAGAAGCTGTTGAGGATACCCATGTATGCCCTGGTGAGGTGAGCAGGGGAAAGGTCCCTCAGTTCGCCCTTTTTTACCCCTCGGTCCATGATTCCGTGGAAGAGGTGAAAGAAGCGGGTATAGATCACATCGGCTTTCAGGCCCAGTTTTTCCCTTATGGCCTCCAATGTGGCCAGTTGCTCGGAGAGATAAAGCTTGAAGAAGGATCGGTGCTTTTCTACAAAGTCTATCTGGGCGTCAAGGAGCCTCTTGAGGTTTTCTTCGGTGGAATCCTCTTCTTTCACCAAAGCCAAAAGGGAATTCAAGAGCCTGTTGCATTTGTCTTCCAGAAGGAAGTGGTATAGTTCCTCCTTGCCTTGGAAGTGTTGATAGAGTGTTCCCACTCCTACCCCTGCCTTTTGGGCAACCTGGGCCATGGTGGTGTTGTGAAATCCCTTTTGAGAGAAGAGGTCCAGGGCGACATCCATGATTTCTTGCTGCCTGAGAATCTTTCCTTTGGTTTTCCAGCCCCCTTTCATGATGATCACCTGTATAGTTGAACGAGAGTTCAGGTCAAGAACAAGTATTCGTAATTTTGGGGGGAGAAGGGCGGTGCCTATCTCATGTCCCTGTTTTTCTTTCTCCTCCAGGCTAAATAGCCTACGGTGAGAAGGACCGATAAACACACCATGGCCCAAACGGTTTTGTGGAGGTAGAGCTTGAGGAGTTCCTGGTTGTAGCCCACCAGGTAGCCCACCGTGGCCAGTACCAGGACCCATAGGCCTGCTCCTAAGGAGGTGAAGAGGACAAAGAGAAAAAGGTCCATACGGGCCGTACCGGCGGGCAGGGAGATGTACTGGCGGATGCCTGGAAGGAGTCGGCCCACCAGGGTGCTGATGTGGCCATGCTCATCAAAGAACCGGTCCACCCGGGCCAGGGTCTTTTCGCTTACCAAAAGATACTTGCCGTATCGCTGAAAGAAGGGGCGCCCCAGAGACAGGGAGATCCAGTAGTTGAAGAGAGCGCCTAGTAGGGAACCCATGATGCCGAAGATGATCACTAAGTGGAAGCTCATCTTTCCCTGGGCTGCCAGGTAACCCGCTGGTGGGATGATCACTTCGCTGGGAAAGGGGAAGAAAGAGGACTCCAAGAACATGAGGACAAGAATGCCGGGATAGCCCAGCCTCCCAACGGTTTCGACGATCCACATGATGAGGTGGTGGAACATGGCCTTAGATGGTGAGACACTTCTGGCAGAGGAGCCCTTTCAGGTCTCCCTCCAGGTATCTCCTTCTTATTTTCAGAAACAGGGGACTGTTCCAGATCTCCTCCAGGCTCTGCTCCCACAGGTTCCCCAGGATAGTGGTACGTTCCCAGTCTACACAGCACAGGACCACATCCCCATTGTACAGGATATATGCCTGCTCGAAGAGGCGGTTACAAAAGGAGAAGGGTTTCCAGGTTTTAGGGTTGAGGCCTGTAGAGGCGATCTCCTTTCTGGCTCGGTTCTCCAGAGGCCTCACGTTTACCCTTACTTCCCGGGCCTTCCAGTAGGCCATGATATTGGGGAGTTCTTTCTCTATGGCTTTTGTCCTTACCATGGTGATCCGCACTCGGGGCTTGTTGGCCCCTTTTCTCCTCTTTAGCTCTAAAAAAGCGTCTATGTTTTTCAGTACTTTCTCCAGTTTTAATCCCACCATCTGGGACTCGTAGGTCCCTTTTCTGATGCCATGGACGCTGAAGTTGATCCTGTTCAGCCCGGATTCTATGAGTCGCTCTCCCATCTCCTCGTCCAGGAGGGCACCGTTGGAGTTGATCTTGATCACCGTTCCTGGTCTCTTCCTGTCTGTCAGATAACGGATCTTCTCTCCCAGGTTCCGGTCTAAAAGGGGTTCGTTCATGAGGTAGGGACTGATACGGGTTACGGAATGCCGGGTGATCTCGTCGGAGATTTTGGTGAAGAGGTCCCATTCCATCTCTCCGTGGGTGAGTCGGTCTCCCACAAGGGAGTTGGGGCAGAAGACGCACCGGGCGTTGCACCCGCTCTTGGTCTGGATCTGGATCACCTTGGGAAATGGGGGCAGGGGACGCTCTTTCTTCATCAACCTCTTGTAGAGGCCTTTTATGGCCCCTGTTGACTGGGGCAAGTAGTATCTCCTCATGGTTCCTTTTCTCTAAGGGATAAGGGGTGAGAAATCAATGGATCTTTTTGGTAACTGGACAAGGGCCTTTAAGGGATGTTTAGTTTAAGATCATGGTCTGGATTCAGTTTGGGGTCTGTGCCTTATTGGTGATCTTGGTGGGGAGTCGCCTCTCCTTTTACGGTGATGTTATCGCCGAGAAGAGCGGCTTGGGAAGGGTCTGGATAGGGGCTGTCCTCATAGGCGCTGTCACCTCTTTGCCTGAGCTGGCCACCGGTCTGTCTGCCGTGGTTCTCATCAAGGAGCCCAACCTGGCGGTGGGGGGGGTAGTGGGTTCCTGTCTCTTCAATTTGGTGATCCTGGCCCTGGCCGATGTGGTTTATAGAGAGCGTCCCCTCCTCTCCCGAGGCACTAAGGGGCAGATGCTCTCCGCTTCTCTGAGCTTGATAATGATGGGGATAGCAGCTTTCGCTTTGGTGCTTTCCCGGTGGGTGACACTGCCGGGTTTTGGGGGGATGCAGCTCCCTTCCTGGTTGATTTTGGTGGTCTATCTGGTGGGTTACAGGTTTATTTTGGTTTACGAGAGGGGTGAGTTTCGTTCGGAAGATAATTACGCCCGCTTTTCTGCCTCCCGGGCCTATTGGATTTTTGGTCTCCTTTCCATCACCGTGATAGGCCTTTCTGTGTGGCTGGCCTATCTTGGAGAAGGTATTTCCAAGGTTACCGGTTGGGATACCTGTTTTGTGGGTGCCCTTTTTTTGGCTGTGGTCACCTCCCTGCCGGAACTGGTGGTTTCCTGCACGGCTGTGAGGTTGGGGGCTGCTGACTTGGCCGTGGGCAATGTTTTTGGCTCCAATGCCTTCAACATAGCCATACTGGCCTTTTATGACCTGGCCTTCATGGGGAATTTCTGGGGAAGCTTGAGCCTCTTGCATCTCTTGGGACTCACATCGGCTATAGTGATGACGGGGATCACCTTTGTGGCCATGGTCTATCCCCGGGGACGATCAGCCTTGGGGGTGGGATGGGAGACCCCCTTTATCTTGGTGGGCTACGTGCTTACAACCTGGTTCCTCTTTCTCTTGAGGGGGAGGGGGTAATTCGCCCCATGTCCACGTAATTTTGGAAACCCTTGCTCCTGTCCTCACTTGAATTTGTCCTCTATATGGGGCATCTCTTAGGTGGGTATCTTTATCTCTCATGAGGAGGGCAAGCCTTTGCGATATCAAGTGATTGCTCGACGGTGGCGTCCCCGGACCTTCCAGGAGGTGGTGGGCCAGTCTCATGTGGTAGGAGTTTTGATGAAGGCCATCCAGAGAGAGAGGGTGGCCCATGCCTACCTCTTTTCAGGTCCCAGGGGGGTGGGAAAGACCAGTGTGGCCCGCATCCTTGCCAAGGCCCTTAACTGTGTGGAGGGTCCCACTCCCTATCCCTGTTGCCGCTGCGGGTCCTGCTTGGAAATTGCCCAAGGAAGCTTCATTGATGTGTTGGAGATGGACGCTGCTTCCAATAGAGGGATAGATGAGGTCCGGGGTCTCCGGGAGAATGTGAAGTATGCCCCTGCCCAGGGCAGGTATAAGGTTTACATAATCGACGAAGTCCACATGCTTACCGAAGCAGCCTTCAACGCCCTCCTCAAGACTTTAGAGGAGCCTCCTTCCCACGTGGTGTTCATCATGGCCACCACCGAGGTGAAGAAAATTCCGCCCACCATTCTTTCCCGGTGTCAGCATTTCCATTTCCGGCCTTTGGCCTTTGGGGAGGTTTGCTCTCTTTTGAAAAAGATAGGGGAGCAAGAGGGCTTGAATCTGGAGGAAGGGGCATTGGAGCTTTTAAGCCGGGCCTCCGGGGGCTCTTTGAGGGATGGGGAGATGCTCTTGGAACAGGTGCTGGTTTCTGCCCAGGGATCTGTCACCAGGGGTGAGGTGGCCCATCTTCTGGGGAGGGTGGAGGCCGGCGTGGTGGAGGAGGCTTTTGATGCACTGGGCCGGGGGGAGCCCCAGAGGATCATGGCCCTTTTCCAGGAGCAAGTGGTGGATAGGGGCTTTGATCCCTATGGGTTCGTAGAGGAACTGGTGGAGAAGGCCAGACAGGCCACGGTAGAGGTGGTCAAGGGGGGGAGGGAGCCCTACAACCCCCAGAAGATTCTGGATCTTCTCTTGAAGCTTCTTGAACGTTTGAGGCGTCATCCCCTTCCCGATGTTTTGGCGGAAATGGAACTGGTGAGGATAGCCTCTCTGCCTAAGCTTATCCCCTTAGCAGAGCTCATAGAGGAGCTGGGGGCTGTAGAGAGGGGGGAGGGCGTTTTTAGGGTCCCCCAGGAGGTGTCCAGGAAGGATGTATCGGCTTCTGTTGGCTACCGGGAAGGAGAGTTGGCCAAGGCACTGAAGGATCAACTGGGGAAGGCCAGGCCTCTTCTGGTACCTATCTTGGAGAGATGTAAGATTTTTAAGGAGGGAAAGGATCTGATTCTGGAGTTCAAGAGGCTTAATGCTTTTGAGAGGGAGAGATTGGAAGAGGGGGAGACGGTGGAGCTTATCCGTGGCTTCCTTGAGGAGAGGGGCCTTAGAGTTGCTATAAAACTCCGGGACAACGGCGAAGAGATTTTGAAACCACCTGATAGGGTGAAGGATCCTGATGAAGAGATTCTGGATGACCCCAGGATCCAGAGGGCCTTAGGGCTTTTCAGGGGAAAGATTGTACAGACAAAATCCATGGAGGAGGGTAAGAGTGAATCTGACAACCATCATGAAGCAGGTTCAAAAGCTTCAGGCTCGCATAGCGGAGATAAAGGAGGAACTGGCTGAGAAGGAGGTGGAGGGTTCTGCCGGGGGAGGCATGGTGAGGGTGGTGACCAATGGCCGTCAGGAGGTGATTTCAGTAGTCATAGAGCCTGAAGCCTTGGAGGATAGAGAGATGCTGGAGGATCTGGTAACGGCAGCCGTCAATGATGCCATAAGGAAATCCAGGGCTCTCATGGAGGAGGAACTGTCCAAGGTCACTTCCCAGTTGGGTATTAACCTCCCTGGTCTCTTTTGAAACCCTGGTTTCTATGTCCCTTCTATAGATTTTGGAGAGGGGGGTTTTGAAGAATGAGCTTTAAGGTGCCTTACAGTCACCTGAAACGTTTGGCCAATCAGCTTAAGCGCTTACCCGGAATCGGTGAGAGGGGGGCCTGGAGGATGGCTATAGACCTGGCCAGTTCTTCCCCTCGCCGGGCCAGAGATTTGGCTAAGGCCCTTATAGCCGTCACCGAGAAGATGAGCCTGTGTAACAGATGCCGTAATCTGGCCGAGGGGGAGCTGTGTTGGATTTGTGCCGACCCCCATAGGGACAGTACCAGGATATGCGTGGTGGAGGATGCCTTGGACCTCTTTTTCATAGAGGGAACGGGGGCATATAAAGGTCTCTATCATGTTTTGGGAGGGCTTATATCCCCGTGGGAAGGGGTGACTCCCCAGTCCCTCCACGTTGAGGACCTTCTGGAGCGGGTGAAGGGTGGGGTGAAGGAGGTGATCCTGGCCCTTCCCTCCACCTTGGAGGGGGAGGCCACTTCCCAGTATGTAGCCGGGCTCTTGAGAGGAAGGGTAAAGGTGACCCGTTTGGGTAGAGGATTACCCGTGGGGGTAGAGCCCGAATTCACAGACCCCATTACCCTGGGAGAGTCCCTGAGAAGCAGGGAGGAGGTGTAAATGGGGGTTTATGTGGATGGGGTAGGGATGGTCCCTTTTGGGAAGCATCCCCAACGTTCCCTGGTTTCTCTCATGATGGAGGCGGCCCAGCAGGCTCTGCGAAAGAGCAGAAGGCCTGAAGTGGAGGCCCTCTTTGTGGGCGCCATGAATCCCGAGGAGTTCACAGGAGAGGGGAATGTGGCTGCAGCGGTGGCTGATGCCTTGGAGTTGGCAGGTTTGCCTTCCATAAGGGTGGAGACGGCTTCCAGCTCAGGGGCAGCGGCCTTGGCAGCGGGTTTTTGCGCAGTGGCCAGCGGGGCTTACTCCTCAGTCCTGGTGGTGGCGGGGGAAAAGATGACCCATTTACTCACCCCCAGGGTGACCAGGATCCTGGCGGAGGTGATAGAGGGCTATGAGAGGAACTCTGGGGCTTCTATGGTGGCCTTGGCAGCTATGGTGACCCAGGCCTATGCCCACAAATGGGGCGTAAGCCACAAGAGGTTAGAGAGAATCCTTTGCAGAATAGCCCTGAAGAACCACCACAACGGGGTCTTTAATCCCTATGCCCAGTTCAGGAAAGAGATCACCGAGGAGCAGTACTTTAACAGCCGCATGATCTCCTATCCTTTGAGGCTTTACGACTGTGCTCCTATAACCGATGGGGCAGCTGCTGTGGTAATCACCCGGGAGAAGGGGAACGTGAAGATCACAGGGGTGGGCCAGGGAAGCGATACCTTAGCTGTGAGGCACAGGGTCCATCTTCATACCTTTGCCGCTTGCAGGGCGGCGGCTGTCCGGGCTTATGCCATGGCTCAGAGGGGGCCTAAGG
>CAZBOO010000038.1:0-10745 GCA_964493535.1 uncultured Aquificales bacterium | reverse complement strand
CCACAGACCCCACCATGGCCATCTTAGGCATGCCGGAAGGATTCCAAGAGAACACCCAGGAAAACTTTTACCAGACCAGAGGGCTCATAGGCCTCTCTATCTCTCAAAGCCAATGGAGTCTGGTAAAGGAGAAAACAGAAGAGTTCTATAAAGCCAAAGGCCCCCTCATGAAAGAAAGGGCCAGAGAGGGCATGGTAAAAGACTGCCATGGAGACCTCCATAGCCAGCATATTTGTCTGTGGAGAGGAAAGGTCTATATATTCGACTGCATTGAGTTCAATGACCGTTTCCGGTATGGAGACGTGGCCTCAGAGGTGGCCTTCCTCATGATGGACTTAGAGTTCCTTATGAAACCCCAACTGGCCCAGGCCTTTCTGGATCACTATCTGAAGGAGAGAAGGGACGAAACCCTTACCCAGGTCCTTAACTTCTACAAGTGCTACCGGGCCTTCGTCCGGGGAAAAGTAGAGAGCTTTTGCCTCAAAGACCCATCCATAGCCCACAGAGATAAACACAGGGCCTTACTGAAGGCCCACAGGTACTTCTTTTTGGCCGAAGACCACGCCCGGAACATGATATGAAAGGTATCATCCTGGTCATGGGGCTCATAGGCACGGGTAAGAGCACCTTAGCCGGGGCCTTGGGAGAAAAGCTGGCGATGAAGGTGATCTCCTCTGATCCATTAAGGAAAAAACTGGCCAAGCTGGACCCCTTTCAAAAACGGGAAGAAGACTTCAATCAGGGAATCTACTCCCCAGAAATGACCAAAAAGGTCTACCAAACCATGATCCATATGGCTCAATCACACCTTCTTTTGGGAGAAGGTGTGATTTTAGACGCCACCTTCTCCCAAAGAAAGTGGAGGGACATGGCCCGGAACATGGCTAAAAGGATGGAAGTGCCCTTCCTCATGGTGGTGACCGAGGCTCCACCTCCCATAGTGAAAGAGAGACTCACGGCCAGGGAGAAAGAGAAGGTTGCCTCAGATGGCCGATGGGAAGTATACCTTAAACACCGGGAGAGGTTCCAGAAACCCCAAGAGGGGGAAGGTCCCACGGTAGTGGTTGATACCCGGTACGACCTGGACTCCCTGGTTAAAACCGTAGAGGAGGTGACAGATGTCCTTTAAGAAAATCATGGCCTGTGTAGACTTTTCAGAGATCAGCCATCAGGTGGTGAAGGTAGCAGGGGAACTGGCCAACCTGGCCAAGGCCCAGGCCCTTTTCGTCCATGTAGTGGAAAAGGAGATACCTATTCTCGTTTCAGAAGGTATGGTGATCCCTCAGGTAGAAATAGAAAAGTGCAACGAAATATATAGGATCCTGGAGGAGAAGGCCAAAGAGACGCTGGAAGAGATGGCCAAAAAAATAGAAGGGGAATGGAAAGTAGAGGTTACCCCCTTTGTCCTGGTGGGAGAGCCCTTCGATCTCCTTTTGGACAAGGCTGAGGAGGAAAAGGTAGATCTCATAGTGGTGGGATCCCATGGGAAGAAAGGGGTAGAGCGCATCCTCCTGGGGAGCGTATCCGAAAAGGTGGCCAGAAAAGCCTACTGTTCTGTACTTGTGGTGAGATAAGAAAAAAGGAAACAACATGGACAGAAGAACAGAAAACCAGGTGCTCAGGGCCCTGAAGGAGGGGCCCAAAACCTTCTGGGAACTGATAAACGACCAGGACGCCCATATCGCTGGTTTCTATCAAACCCTCCAGAAACTCCTGGAGAAAGGGGAAATAGCATATAGGGACCACCGCTTTTTTCTTCTAAAGGATAAAAGGATAAGAAGAAAGATAGAAACCCTCTGTCCCACATGTGGCATGGGAGTAGAAATAAAAGGGCCCTTTCAAGAAATTTACCATAGATTTTTGGAGGCCACAGAGAACCGCCCTCCCCCCTTGGAAGACTTCGACCAAGGATTTGTCAGACCCATAGACACCATAAGGCGCATGGCCTTCATCTACGAACGGGGGGACCTGGAAGGAACAACAATCTTTATCCTGGGGGATGACGACCTCTTAAGCATCGCCATGGGACTTACAGGCATGGCCCAAGCCATCACCGTAGTGGAGATAGACGAGAGACTCACCTCCTTCATCCAAGACTTCTGTAAAGTAGAAGGCATAACAAACATAACCGTTCGTAAATACAACGTCCTGGAAGACCTTCCTCCGGAGGAAGTAAATAGATACAATATGTTTGTTACCGATCCTGTAGAAACCCGACGGGGATTCAAACTCTTTGTAGGCCGGTGTATATCAGCCCTTAAAAGACCAGGGTCCTCTGGATACATTGGCCTCACCCATAGGGAGGCCTCCTTAAAGAAATGGGCCCACTTTCAACGTTTCTTCCTGGACTCAGGGATGGTAGTGACCGACATCTTGAGGAACCTGGCCACCTACCCCGAAAAGGAAAACCAATTCGAACACTTCTATGAAACCTACGAGATCATGAAAAAGATGGACCTTCCCATTCCCCGTGTGGATTGGTACAAGTCCTCCTTTGTAAGGATAGAAGCAGCGGAAGCCCCAAAGATACACATACCCCCTGTAAAGGATTTTCAAGAACTCTACTTCGACGAGGAGTCCTGGGCAACACCGGGGCACTGAGAATTAAGAAAACGATCTTCACAACGGCTCCGTTACTATTCTAAAAGGGCAGGGTGGTGCTGAGGGCAGGACCTGCCTGCCTGTGCGTCAGACTGTCTGCGTGCGGGCACGCACAGGCAGGCGCAAACAAGCCCTTCGGACTTGTTGTAAAAATCATTATGAGGGGTCCACGCCCCCCCTTAACAAGGGGGCCTGGACCCCTCATAAAAACCTACTCCTTATGAGCCTTCCCACTTTATGAAGGCCAACGTGGCATTCACCCCGCCGAAACCAAAGGAATTGGAAAGAGCCGCTTTAGGACTGACCTCCCGAGTCCCCTCTGTCACATAATCCAGATCACAATCGGGGTCAGGCTCCTCATAGTTGGCTGTAGGAGGAGCCTGACCCGTCTTAAGGGCCATGATAGTAAATATAGCCTCCACAGCCCCTGCCGCTCCCAAGAGGTGACCCGTCACCGACTTGGTGGAACTTACAGGGATTTCATAGGCCTTGTCACCAAAAATGGCTTTGATGGCCATGGTCTCCGTCTTGTCATTGAGAGGCGTAGAAGTACCATGGGCATTGATATAACCCACTTCCTCAATGTCCAGCCCACTGTCCCTAAGGGCCGCCTTCATACAGAGAATGGCCCCCTCACCCTGGGGATCAGGCATGGTGATATGGTAGGCATCATTGCTCATACCGTAACCCACCACCTCTGCGTAAATCCGGGCCCCTCGGGCCAAAGCATGGTCCAGATCCTCCAAGATAACGATCCCGCAGCCCTCCCCCAAAACAAATCCATCCCGGTTCCTATCAAAAGGACGACTGGCCTTAGTGGGGTCCTCGCTCCTTGTAGAAAGGGCCCTCATAACGCAAAACCCCCCCACGGCCAGGGGCGTAATGACGGCTTCACTTCCCCCCACCACCATCACCTCTGCATCTCCCCTTTGGATAATCTTAAACCCATCACCTATGGCATTGGCCCCTGTGGCACAGGCAGTCACCACTGCTGAGGATGGTCCCCTCAACCCGTAACGGATGCCCACAGCACTGGAAGCCATATTGATGACAGCCATAGGAATGAAAAAGGGGGATATGCGCTTCCACCCTTTCTCCATCAGTAGGCTATGGTTCCTCTCAATGGTCTCCAGACCCCCTATACCAGAGCCAATAAGCACTCCTATCCTGCTCCGGTCCTCATTATCCAAGTCCAACCCTGAATCCTCCATGGCCATGGAGGCCGAAGCTATGGCATACTGCACAAAAAGATCCGTTCTTTTGACCTCTTTCTTCTCTATAAACTCTTCGGGATGAAAGTCTCTTACCTCCCCAGCAATCCGACTGGAAAAGGTGCCGGCATCAAACTTAGTAATGAGGCCAATGCCGCTCTTACCAGCCAAAGCCGCCTTCCAACTCCCTTGGAGATCATTGGCCAAGGGGGTGACACACCCCATCCCCGTTACGACAACCCTCCTTCTGCCCATACGCCTCTCAGTCTCCCAGCTTCCCTTTCACATACTCTATGGCATCCTTCACCGTGGTGATCTTCTCAGCATCCTCATCGGGGATCTCAATGTCGAAGGCCTCTTCAAAAGCCATGACCAACTCCACCGTATCCAAGGAGTCAGCCCCCAAATCGTCTATGAAGGAAGCCTCAGGGGTAACCTCACTCTCCTCCACTCCCAACTGCTCCACTATAATCTCCCTTACCTTTTGCTCAATCTCCTTCACATCCATTCCACACACCTCCTCGGTTTTTTATAAGGTCATGCCACCATCTACTACCAGCACCTGACCGGTGATGTATCCGCCATGGGAAGAAGCCAGTAAGGAAACCAGTTTGGCCACTTCTTCTGGGCTGCCGAAACGACCCAAGGGAATAGCCTCCAGCATGGCCTCCTTCACCTTCTGGGAAAGGCCCTGGGTCATCTCCGTCTCTATGTATCCGGGGGCTATAGCATTAACTGTAATGCCCCGGGACGCCACCTCCCTGGCCAAGGCCTTGGTAAATCCCACCAGCCCGGCCTTGGAAGCTGCATAGTTGGTCTGACCAGGGTTCCCCGTAACTCCCACCACGGATGTGATGTTCACAATCCTACCCCACCGGGCCCTCATCATATCCTTCACAAAAACCTGGCTGCACAGAAAGGCCCCCTTCAAATTGGTCTCCAGGACCTGATCCCATTCCTCCTCTTTCATACGGACCAGAATATTGTCCCTGGTGATGCCCGCATTGTTCACCAGGACTCCCACGGAACCCCAGGTCCCCTTCACCCTCCTGGCCATCTCTTCCACATCCTGGGCAGAGGCCACATGGGCCTGAATAGCCACGGCCTCTCCCCCCATACCCTGAATGGTCTCCACCACCTTCTGGGCTTGGGCCTCTTGGCTCCGGTAGTTCACCACCACCTTAAACCCCTGAACCGCCAGCTCCAGGGCTATGGCCCTACCGATACCCCGGCTGCCACCAGTGACTACTGCTACTTTATCCACCAACAACCCCCATACTCTCCAACTTCTCTATCCCCTTGGGTCCCGCAAAGGACAGGGTTTTCACCCGGCGTTCTATCTTTCTTACTAAACCTGAAAGTACCGTTCCTGGTCCCACTTCTACAAAGACTTGGGCCCCCTGGTCAATGGCAAAACGAACGGACTGGGTCCATCGAACGGGGGAGATCACCTGCTCCACCAAGAGTTCCCGCTCCCTATCCCCATCTACAACCCCTTGGCCCGTCACGTTAGACACTAAAAAGGGATCCAAAGGTGAAAAAGGCATAGCATCCAACAGGGACTTTAGACGCTCCCGGGCAGGAACCATGAGACTGGAATGAAAAGGGGCGCTCACCTCCAACAATACCGCCCGTTTCGTACCCCTCTTGGGCGCCTCCTTAGCCGCCTCTTCCACCGCATCCCTCTCCCCCGAGATCACTGTCTGCTCGGGGGAATTGTAGTTGGCCACCTCTACCACCCCCCGGGATGAGAAATCCTGACACAACTTCACCACATCCTGGGGATCCATGCCAATAATAGCCGCCATAGCCCCTTTCCCCGGGGGAACGGCCTCCTGCATATACCTGCCCCGAAGCCTCACCGCTTCCACAGCATATTCAAAAGGCAACCCCCCAGCAGCTACCAAAGCAGAAAACTCACCCAAAGAGTGGCCCGCGACCAAGTGAGGTTCAACACCCCTCTCCTGAAGGACACTAAAGAGGCCCACACTAAGGGTAAGGATAGCGGGCTGGGCGTTCTCGGTAAGGGTCAAGACCTCCCGGGGTCCCTCAAAGCAGAGGGTGGCCAGATCCAAGCCCAGCACATCACTGGCCCTATGAAAGGTCTCCTTCACAAGGGGATAGACATCATAAGCCTCCACTCCCATACCCACCTTCTGGGAACCCTGACCAGGGAATATGAAGGCCACCTTACCCATGGCTACCCCTCCCTTAAACCCAGAAGCCGTTCCAGCTCATCTCCAGCCTGCTGGAGGACATCATGGATAATCTCTTTCACAGGTTTTATCTCCCTGATGAGTCCCACAACCTGACCTGCCATGACGGACCCCATATTTACATCCCCATCCAAGGCAGCCCTCCTCAGGGCACCAACACCCAGTACATCCAGATTCTCGAGGGAAGTCCCCTGACCCTCCAATTTTATAAACTCCCGGGCCAAACGGTTTTTGATGATCCTCACGGGATGGCCGGTAGATCGTCCGGTAACCACTGTATCCCTGTCCCCTGCCTTCAAGTAAGCCTTTTTCCAGTTCTCATGGACCCGACACTCAGTGCTGGCAACGAAGCGGGTACCCATCTGGACGCCCTGGGCCCCCAAGGCCAAGGCCGCCAAAAAACCCCTGCCGTCAGCAATTCCCCCCGCCGCCACAACAGGTATAGAAACAGCATCCACCACCTGGGGCACCAAGGCCATAGTGGTCAGTTCCCCTATGTGTCCTCCTGCCTCTGTACCTTCCACTATCAAGGCATGGGCCCCCTCCCTTTCCACCCTCTTAGCCAAAGTCACGGAAGGGATCACGGGAATCACCTTTACCCCTGCCTCCCTCAGCATGGGTATGTACTTGCCAGGATTGCCCGCACCCGTGGTGACCACAGGAATCCCTTCCCCTATCACCACCTCCACAAGCTGGGGAACGGCGGAGTTCATAAGCATGATATTCACTCCAAAAGGCCTGGAGGTCAGCTCCCTGGCTTTTATAATCTGGCTCCTTAGCTCCTGGGGTTCCTGGAGATGGCCAGCAGCTATGAGACCCAATCCCCCCGCCTGGGAGACAGCCGCCGCCAAACAGGCATCAGAGACCCACGCCATGCCACCCTGAAGGATGGGGTACTCTATACCTAGAATACGACACAGGTTGGTCTTGAACATAAAAAGCCCCTACCACTCCACCATGAGGGCGCTCCAGGTGAGACCTCCCCCAAAGGAGACCAGAAGAACAGTATCCCCCCTCTTGATCCTGTCGTCATGACGGGCCTCATCAAAGGCCAAGGGGATAGAAGCCGCCGAGGTGTTTCCATACCTCTCTATATTGACCACCACCCGCTCCCATGGCACCCGAAGCCTCCTGGCCAAGGCCTGAAGTATCCTCGCGTTGGCCTGATGGGGAACAATCCAGTCTATGGCCGCGCTATCCATGGATAACCATTCCAAGAGTTCCCATGCCACGTCGGCCATGGACTTGACGGCTATCTTGAAAAGCTCATTCCCCCGCATAGTGTAATAGTGGAGGCGTTTTTCTACTGTCTCCAAGGTGGTGGGCTTGCGGGTTCCCCCGGCAGGGATCCACAGGAGTTCTCCATAAGTCCCATCGGCATGGAGCCTGGAACCTAAAATCCTTCCCCCTTCTCCCTGGGAAGAGACCACAGCGGCCCCCGCACCATCCCCCAAAATGACACAAATGGACCTATCCTGCCAATCCACCATGCGGGTGAGCATCTCCGCCCCCACCACTAAGACATTGTCATACTGCCCCGACTTCACAAACTGATCGGCCACAGCAAGGCCATAGACAAAACCGGAGCATGCAGCACTAATATCAAAGGCGGGTTTGCCTTCCAAGCCCAGCTTGGGCTGCATCCAGCAGGCCGTGGAAGGAAGAAGGGTGTCAGGACTGGCCGTAGCACAAATAAGAAGATCTATATCTTCCCCAGAGACCCCTGCATCCTCCATAGCCCTCCTGGCAGCGTGGGTTCCCATATCGGAAGTAACCTCCTCAGGAGCAGCCACATGACGTTCCCGGATACCCGTCCTTTGAACGATCCATTCATCGGTGGTATCCAAAATCTTTTCCCAATCAGCATTGGTCATGGCCCTCTCGGGTACATAGGTCCCCAGCCCTCTAATCCTCGCTTCAGTCATACTCCTCCTCCCCTTTCCCTTCCTCGATAGGCCCGCTCAGCAGCCCCTCATCTTCTTCTCCAGCCCGCTCTCCCCTCAACCTGAAAGCCTCCTTCCAATCTTTCCATTCCCTTATACTTGACCAGAAGCCCTTGCCCAACCCCAAACTCTCCTTCACGGCCTCAAGGTTGTTCTCAATCCTCTTGTTAAGCCTCTTCTCAGCAAATTCGCAAGCCGCATTTACAGCGTTCCTGATAGCATAGGCGTTGGAACTGCCGTGGCATATGATACAGATGCCATTGACCCCCAAAAGGGGTGCCCCTCCATACTCTTTGTAGTCCGTGCGAACTTTGATCCTCTGTATAGCCCTTCTAAAAAAGAGGTGGGCCAACTTACCTCGCAGGTCCCTGGGAAACTCCTCCTTGATATAATGGACCATGAGAGAAGCAACTGCCTCTCCCACTTTCAGGGTGAGATTCCCCGCCAGACCATCACACACCACCACATCGGCAAAATTATTGAATATCTCTTTGGCTTCAACGTTGCCCATGAAATTGAGCTGGGTAGCCCTCCTTAAAAGCTGAAAGGAGGTACGTATAAGGCCGTCCCCTTTGATTTCCTCCTCTCCAATACTGAGAAGACCGATGCGAGGGCTCTCATTAGCCATGAGATATTTGGCATAAAGATGCCCCATAATAGCGAACTCCAGAAGGTTCTCCGGGCGGCTCCCCACATTAGCACCCGCATCTATAAGCAGGAAAGGGCGCCTCCTGCCAGGAAGGGTAACAGCAATGCCCGGCCGGCTGACCCCTTCCAAGGTACCTAAAAGTATCTTGGCCGCCACCATCACCGCTCCTGTATTCCCTGCGCTCACCACTGCCCTGGCTTTGCCCTTTTTAACCTGCTCCACCGCCTTTCTTATAGAGGAGTTCCTCTTCCTCCTCAGGGCATTAACCGGATGCTCATTCATACCAATCACTTCAGGGGCATCCTTTATGAATATGGGAAGTCCCCGGGCACCACCCAGCTTCTCTATTTCGTCCTTGATGATCTCCTTGTCGCCCACAAGAATCACTTCACAGGCAGATCCCTTTACCGCCTCTAAAGCCCCTTCTACCACAACCCGAGGTGCCAAATCCCCTCCCATGGCATCAATGGCGATTCTCATTCCCTCCTCCTACCAGAGAACCGGGACAGCCTTTGACCCAAGGAAAAAGGGAGATTCCCCGTCAATACTCCTCCAGCTCCAACACCTGCCTTTCCCTGTAAAAACCGCAATGGGGGCAGACCCTATGGGGCAACTTAGGCTCCTGACAGTTTGGACAAATAGAATAGCCCGTAGCCTTGAACTTTGCCCTCCATTGGGCCCTTCTTTTATCCCTCCTGGCCTTACTGGTCCTGTTCTTGGGTACAGCCATCTCTCCTCCCCTTTCCCACCTTTATCACTTCTTTATCAGCCCATCCTTCAGGGCTTTGAGGGGTTCCCAACGGGGATCCACCTCCTCCCAATGGCACTGACAGCTCTGTTGATTCAGATTTATTCCACAGCGGGGACAAAGCCCTTTGCAATCCTGTGAACACAGGGGCTTCATAGGTAAAGATAGATAGATCTTCTCCAAATACAGGGCCTCTGTATCTATAACCTCGCCGTAAAAAGAGAGAGCCGCTTTCTCTTGAGAAACCTCCACTTCTCCCCCCTCCCTTTCCAAAATCTCCAAGGGGAGATACTCGTCCAAAAACTCTACATCCACCCTGCAAGAGGACTCTTCCAGGCATCGCGAGCAGGGTAGCAGGAGACTGGCATGGATTTCCCCCTTCACCAGCAGCCTGATACCCATAAGCTGAATCTTCAACCAACCCCTGAGGGGTCCTTGAAAAGGGTAACGCTCCTTGCTCCACTCTAAGTAACCCCTTCGCTCCTCTACTTCAAAAAAAAGCCCCTCAAGGGGGATATCTGCTATCCGTATCTCCACTTTCACACCCCCCGGGAAAACCCTTCCCCAAACTATGGTTGAGGATGTCCAGGCCTCTCCGGAAAAATTTGGCGAATTATATCTATTCCTGTCTTTAGGTGTCAAGGAGGGCTAAGCCCGTCATTTTTTAGGACCTGATACGCCTTTTAAATCTCAGCTTCCACCCCTTCAAGGTTCGGGAGACCCTGAAAGCCACCTTCTGGGTAAAACCATAACGCATAAAATAGAAGGTATCCTCTTCTTTTGCCACTACCACCCTCTCCCCTACCTTGAAGGTGGTGGGTGCCGCCGCCCGGGCCAAGATCCTGTGACCCGAGTAAGTGGTGATCATACCCAGGACCAGGGGGGATGGGAAGCCCTCAGGAGGCACGTAAAGGACAGTGTAAGCATCCAGAACACCCTCTTTGCTAACCCTGCTGGGATCAGGTCTATGATGCCGTTCTATGTCTGCAGATTTGCCATAGGGAGATTCCCAAGGCACATGATGGGGAGGAGCATCACTCCTCTCCAGTATCACTACGGTATTATTATTAGCCAATCCCCCTATGGAGTGGAGAAGCCCCACCCGGGCCCCCTTCACCTGAAGCTTGGGATCCACATCACCCCTAAGTTGCCATACAATCTCCACTGCCTGGGCAAGGCCCGAGGCCCCCACGGGATGGCCCCGGGCCTTAAGCCCCCCGCTGGGGTTGACGGGAATCTCACCATCAACATCCGTCTTCCCCTTATCTACAGCCTTCCAACCTTTTCCCTCCTCTAAAAGGCCCAGGTCCTCCGCCCCTATAACTTCAAAACAGGTGAAAGCATCATGAACCTCAGCGAGATTCACGTCCTTAGGCC
>CAZBOO010000037.1:0-10922 GCA_964493535.1 uncultured Aquificales bacterium | reverse complement strand
GCCGTAAAGGGTGAGGGTGGGGATGCCTAAGACAGCGGCCAGGTGGCCCGGCCCGCTGTCGTTTCCGATAAAGAGGGCGGTTTTTTCTATGAAAGCGACCATCTCCCCCAGGTCTACCTCCATGGAGGTGAGGTTGAGTACGGGGCCTTTGATGCCCTCCGTGAGTTCCTGGGCCTTTTCCCTCTCCGTAGGGCTGCCCAGAATCATAGGCACTATGGCCTTCTCTACCAATTTATGGATCAGGGCCTTGAAACGGCTGGGCAGCCAGGTGCGGGGTTCCTTGGAGGAGAAGGGGTGGAGGGCTGCCACCTCCCTCCCTTCCAGTTCTTCCCTTTTCCAGAGGTCTTTGGCCTTTTCCCGGGCATCCTGGGAAGGGAATATGGAAGGGCCTTCCCAAGGCTGCAGAAGTCCGGCTTTTTCTACGATATGGCGGTAGATCTGGGCTTGATGAAGGGGCTTCTCAGGGGGTGGGATCTTCCGAAAAAGGAGAAACCCTCTGCCGTCAGTGGGAAGCCCCCAGGTGCGGGGTACTCCCCCCAAAAGGCACATGAGGGCCGATTTGAAGCTGTTGGGTAGGAGTAGGGCTTTGTCCGCTGGACTCCTTAGGAGGGCAGAGGCCCCTTCCATGAGGCTGGCCTGCCCCTTCTTTCCCACGGGTATATAGACTTGTGGGGGAAAGCGTCCTGCCAGGAGTTGGTAAAAGGGAGGAGGGCCCAACAAAAGGGCTTCCCCTTCCTCTACTGCCCCTAAGATGGAAGGTAAGACCATGATGAAGTCTCCCATCCAGTTGGGGAGGATAATGACGGTCTTTTTCTCCATGTAGTGGAATGTAAAGGCATTTCTTCCCCTTTGACAATGGGGGGAGCCAAGGGATATTCCATAACCCATTGGGAGTTCAGGCTCCCATATCTTTGTGGAGGACGGGAAGGTTACGCCTTCCCCTTGGGGAGAAGAGCATGGCGGAGATACGGGAAAAGATCAGAGAAGACCTTCTGAAGAAGCTTCAGTCTTTCAGAGCGATGGGTATCAATCCTTATCCCCATCGCTTCAGGGTGAGCCACACTTTGGGGGATGTGATGGAGAGATTCGGCGGGGTGGAGGACCCTGGGGCCTTGGAGGCCGGGGGAGCGTTTACCTTGGCGGGAAGGATGGTTTCCCTGAGGCTCCATGGCCGTATAGCCTTTGCCCATATCCGAGACGCCACGGGAAGGCTCCAGATCCTTGTAGAACGAGATCTGGTAGGCAGGGATTTTTACAATAGGGTTTTTAAGAAGCTGGATGTAGGAGATTTTTTGGGTGTAAAAGGCACCCTTTTCAGGACAAAAACGGGAGAACTCACCTTACGTACCCATGAGATCCATCTTCTTTCCAAGGTCCTGAGGCCTCTGCCGGAAAAGTGGCACGGCCTCAGGGACGTAGAGTTACGTTATCGCCAGCGGTACCTGGATCTCATTGCTAATGAGGAGTCCATGAAGGTTTTTCTTGTCAGGAGTGAGGTTATCAGGAGGATCAGGGAGTTCTTGGTGAAGAGGGGCTTTATGGAGGTGGAAACACCCATGATGCAGCCCATCCCGGGAGGAGCTGCAGCCCGCCCCTTTGTCACCCATCATAACGCCTTGGACATAGACCTTTATCTCCGTATTGCCCCGGAGCTTTACCTTAAAAGGTTGGTGGTGGGGGGCTTCGACAGGGTATTTGAGCTGGGCAAGTGTTTCAGAAATGAGGGAATATCTACGGAGCACAACCCCGAGTTTACCATGGTGGAGTTTTACATGGCCTACGCAGACTATATGGACCTCATGGCCCTCACGGAAGAGATGTTTTCCCAACTGGCTCAAGGGGTCTTGGGCACAAAGGAGATCTCTTACGGTGAACAGCAGATAGATCTTGCTCCTCCCTACAAGCGTATCACCTTTCATGATGCCCTGAGGGAGATAGGGGACGTACCTGAGGAGGTATTGGGGGATGAAGGCAAGGCCCGGGCGTACGCCGGGGCCTTGGAAATAGAGGAGGAGAACCTGGCCTCTTTTGGTAAGGTTTTGGGTGAGATCTTTGATAGGAGAGTGGCGCCTCATCTGTTGCAGCCTACATTTGTCTATGACTACCCCAGGGATATCTCCCCTTTGGCCAAGACCAAGGAGGGAGACTCCGCCTTGGTGGAACGCTTCGAATTGTTTATGGCCTGTAAAGAGGTGGCTAATGCCTATACAGAGCTTAATGATCCTGTGGGTCAGAGGGAGAGGTTTCAGGGGCAGTTGAGGGAGAGGGCTTTGGGAGACGAGGAGGCCCACAGGATGGACGAAGATTATATCCGGGCTTTGGAGTATGGTTTACCTCTTACTGCAGGGGAAGGTATTGGCATAGATAGGTTAGTGATGATTCTCACCGATTCCCCTTCCATTCGGGATGTGATCCTCTTCCCCACTCTCAGACCCGAAATAGCTGATGGCTAAATTAGAGTCCTTCATCGCCCTCAGATACCTGAGGCCCAGGAGAGGGAGGGGGCTTTTATCCCTCACCTCGGGAATTTCAATTCTGGGCATTGCCTTGGGAGTGGGGGCCCTTATTGCTGTTATTGCTGTAATGACGGGTTTTGATACTCATCTGAGGGAGAAGATCCTGGGCACCAATGCCCACTTGGTGGTTATGAGTTACAGGGGTGTGGTGGAGGATCCGGCCAAGGTTGTGAAAGAGGCTCAGAAGATTTCTCAGGTAGAGGCTGCAGCCCCCTTCATCATTTCCCAGGGTCTCGTCAAGTCCCAGGAGGCAACCCAGGGGGTGGCGATCAGGGGGGTGGATCCTCTTTTAGAAGGCAGAGTGACTATCCTTCCCTCTTCTATTATTCAGGGTAGCTGGAAGGCCCTCTCCCAGGGGGGGCATGTGGTTGTGGGGAAGGTGTTGGCCCGGCGTATGGGCCTCTTTCTGGGGGACCCCGTCACCCTTTTCACTACCCAGGGACGCATCACCCCCATGGGCCTTATTCCCCGTTTCGCTACTTATAGGGTGGGAGGCGTTTTTGACACGGGGATGTACGATTTTGATGCCAACCTGGCCCTCCTCTCCCTTAAGGATGCCCAGAGGCTTCTGGGATGGCGGGGGGGTGTCACGGGGGTAGAGCTGAAGGTGAAGGATATTTATAAGGCCAAGGAAGTGGGGAAAGAGCTGGTTTTTCGTCTGGGCTATCCTTTCTATGCCAGGGACTGGATGAACATGAACAAGAACCTCTTTTCTGCTTTGAAGCTGGAGAAGGTGACCATGTTTCTTATCCTTACCCTCATCATTATTGTGGCGGCCTTCAATATCGTCTCTACCCTTTCCATGATGGTTATGGAAAAGAAGCGGGAGATAGGTATTCTGAAGGCCATGGGCTGCACTACAGGTATGATCACCCGGATTTTCCTCCTTCAAGGGCTCATTATGGGGATTGTGGGTACCGGGACCGGGGTGTGTTTGGGGGTAGCCATTTCCCTTTTATTGAGACGGTGTCACTTTGTCCAATTGCCCAGTGACGTTTACTATGTTACCACCTTGCCCGTTCAGATTGTCCCCTGGGACGTGGTGATCATTGCCCTTTCAGCCATGATTATCACCCTGATTTCCACCGTTTACCCTGCCCGGCAAGCAGGGAGATTGGATCCTGTGGAGGCCTTGAGGTATGAGGGCTAAAAAGCACTTTTTCATTGAATGTGGAGCTTTTGGAGAATAAACAATGGGCATCATAGAGCTGGAGGTGGATAGTGAGGATCTTTGATCTTTTTCGCAAGTCTCCATTTCAACCCTTGCAGGAGATGATGGAGAAGGTGAAGGAGTGTGCCCACCAGGCCAAGCCCCTTTATGAGGCCCTCATGGAGGAGGATAAGGAGAACTTGCAGGAGATTGTGAATAGGATCTCCCATCTGGAGTTCGAGGCCGATCAGATCAAGAACCGTATCAGGTCAACCCTACCCAGGGGTATCCTTATGCCTGTGGCCCGGGGGGATATCCTGGAGATTCTGGCCAACGAGGATGCCATCGCCGATGCTACAGAGGATGTGGCCGTTCTCATGACCCTCAAGGATTTAAAGGTTACCCCTCAGCTGAGGGAGTGCCTTATGGACTTGGTGGATAGGACGGTCGAGGTGGTGGACATGGCCTCAAAGGTGATAGACGAGCTGGATGTCTTGGTAGAAACCTCCTTCGGGGGGTCTGAGGCCCAGCGGGTGATTTCCATGATAGATGAGGTGTGTGACATGGAGCACCATGCCGATGAGGCCCAGAGGAAGGTGGCCAAGGGACTCCTCAACCATGAAGAGGCTTATACCCCTGGGGAGCTGTGGCTATGGCTCAAGATTGTAGCCAAAACGGGGGACATAGCTAATTACGCTGAGAGGATGTGCAACAGGATTCGTCTCTTCCTTTCCAAGTGAGGGCGTTACCATGGATGTGATCATTCTGGGGATAGCCCTGCTTGGGGGCCTTTACATGGCCTGGAATATAGGGGCCAACGATGTGGCCAATGCCATGGGCACCTCCGTGGGTTCCCGGGCCCTCACCTTGAAGCAGACTGTTTTGGTGGCGGGGCTTTTTGAGTTCATGGGGGCGGTCTTGGTAGGATCCCATGTGACTCAGACCATCAGCAAGGGGATAATAACCCCCCAGTTTTTTAGTGGGATGGAAAGGCTTTTCGTCCTTGGTATGTTGGCTGCCCTTATTTCTGCGGGTATCTGGCTTCAGGTGGCCACTTATATGGGGCTTCCCGTTTCTACCACCCACTCCGTGGTAGGGGCCGTGGTGGGTTTCGGCTTGGTTTCCTATGGATTCCCCGCAGTGGATTGGGGCAAGCTGGCCGAAGTAGTGGCCAGCTGGTTTGTCTCCCCTGTAATGGGGGCCATCATCTCTTTTATTCTCTTTCGCCAGGTAGCAAAGAGGATCTTAGGGCAATCTTACCCCTTAAGGGCCACCAAGCGTTATGCCCCTTTTTTAGTGTTGCTGGTTTTTTCCGTTCTCACCCTTTCTTTCACGTACAAAGGACTGAAAAATCTAAAATTACACTTCCCTTTTTGGGAGGCCTTGATTGTTGCCTTGGTTGTGGGGGTAGTGGGGATGGTGATAACCTCCTTTGCCATGGGGAACTTCCGGATTCAGCCTGCCGCCCGCATCCGGGATAAAATTCAGGAGGTGGAGGGGATCTTTAAGTACCTTCAGGTGATGACTGCCTGTTCCATGGCCTTTGCCCACGGGGCCAACGATGTGGCCAATGCCGCGGGGCCCCTGGCAGCCATTTTTAGTACCATGAAGGCCTCTGTGATTCAGGACAGGGTGACCGTACCCCTCTGGGTCCTTTTCATCGGTGGTCTGGGCATTGTGGTGGGGTTGGCCACATGGGGCTACAGGGTGATCGAAACGGTGGGAAGGAAGATCACAGATATCACCCCCAGCAGGGGGTTCTGTGCCGAGTTTGGTTGTGCTACCACCGTGTTGTTTTGCTCTAAGATGGGCATGCCTATCTCTACCACCCATACGTTGGTGGGGTCTGTGGTGGGAGTGGGATTGGCCAGGGGCATTGGGGCCTTGAATCTCAAGATTCTCAAAGACATCTTTCTCTCGTGGATAGTGACCATTCCCTTTACAGCGGGCTTGGCCATGCTTCTTTTCGTCGGATTTAAGGCCCTTTTCTGAGGGAGGGGCGGATGGGTGAATCTTTAAGTTGACTTTCCCTTGGCCAGGGCCCATCATTCCTCTGGAGGGAGCAGATAGGTGGGGGATAAGTGCTGGTTAAAGGCGTTTTTGGAAGAGGGGGAGTGTCCCAATATAGACCCTGAGAAGGAGGCCCATCTCCTCCATGATCAGAGGGCCAGGATGAAGGCCAAGTGCTTGGAGTGCCCCAAACTGATGATGGACTTGGTGAGTTGTGAGGCCCCCCATAAAATGGCCATGGAGCTGTTGCCCCGGGTGTTGGAGGAGGATCAGACCAGGGCCCCGTTTCTCAGGGAGAGGCTCGAACGAGGTCAAAAGAGGCTCAAGGCCTTGAGTGAGGTGGCTGCCCTTATTCGGGACTCCACCGATCTGGATGAGATTATTCACTCTGTTCTTACTTATCTCACCGCTGGAGATGGCTTAGGGTACAACAGGGCCTGGATCCTCCTGGAGGAGGAAGGTTTCCTCAGGGGTTACTGGGCCATCGGTCCCAAGGATCCCCAGGAGGCCATGGAAATCTGGGGATGTATCAATTCGGAGCATTGTTCGGTCCATGATCTTTTGAAGAGGAAGGGGGCCCTTTATCGGGATAGGGAGAGGCTTCGGCCTTTGCTGGAGAAGCTGGTCTTTCCCTTAGACGATAGGGAGCCCATGGTGAGGCTCTTGAATGTCCGGAAGGCCTTTACGGTGGAGAGGGATTCGTGTCCTGAACTGGCCAGTCTCCTGGATCTCTTAAAAGTGAGAGACCTTTTAGTTTTACCCCTTTGGAGTGGGGATCGCCTTTTGGGGTGTATTTTGGTGGACAACGTAGTCTCGGCGGAGCCTTTCCATTCCGTGGACGTGAGGGCCATGGATACCTTCGCGGCCCAGGCGGCCCAGGCTGTGGAGAGGGCAGGTCTCTATCGGCGATTGGAGATGAAGGTGAGGGAACTGGAGCGTTGTTCCGAGGAGATGAGGTGTCAGCATGACTCTCTCACTAAACTGGAGAAGATGAGGGTGGTAGGTACCATCACCTCTAAGATGGCCCATGAGATAAGGAACCCCCTTACGGCTATTGGGGGACTGGCCAAGTACCTCTTGAAGGCGGGGAAGTCCGACGAAGGGATCTTCCAGGCTATAGTGGAGGAGGCAACCCGTTTGGAGGACCTGATAGGGGATCTCATCTCCTA
Organism: uncultured Aquificales bacterium; assembly: GCA_964493535.1. Taxonomy (GTDB): domain Bacteria; phylum Thermosulfidibacterota; class Thermosulfidibacteria; order Thermosulfidibacterales; family B14-G1; genus WFSI01. Next base: position 4,077 of record CAZBOO010000037.1, on the reverse strand, counting down.
TGCCGACTCCATCTGTCCTTCAAAGACCCTGCTGGATTTGGGTACCGTGGTAAGAAAGGCCTTGGAGGAGGTGGAAGAGATTCTCCGCAATGGAGAGCATATGTTTCACCTGTTCTTAGAGGGAGGGCCCCTCATGGTCCTTGTGGATCCCAAGCACATTCGTATCCTTTTATGGAACCTTTTGAAAAACGCTATGGAGGCCATGCCCCATGGGGGTGAGATAAGGGTTTCCCTGCAAAGGGAAGGTGAGGAGGCCCTTCTCACTGTGGAAGACCATGGTGAGGGTATATCCCGGGAGATGCTGGACAAGGTGACCCTGCCCTTCTTCAGTACAAAGGGTGGAACGGGCATGGGTTTGCCCATATGCAAAAATATTATCTGTGAGTATGGAGGCAGGTTGGAGATTCAGCCTTTACAAGAGGGGACCCTTGTAAAGGTGTGGCTGCTCCTTCAGGAAGGGGCTAAAAAGGAGGTGGATGGTGAGAGTGGTGGAAGTGAAGGCCATGGCCAAGGAGATGGGGGTCCGTCCCGGGAGAAAGAGGAAGGCCCACCTCATCAGGGAGATCCAGGATAGGGAGGGCAATATTCCCTGTTTCGGTACCTCCAGGGTAGAGACATGTGGTGAGGAGGAGTGCCTTTGGAGAGAGGATTGCTGGAAGGTGTTTAAGGGGGTCCAATAGGGGGTATATCATGAAGAATAAAGCCCGGTTGCTGGTTGTTGACGATGAGGAAAGCATTCGTCTCCTTTACGATCGGGAGTTTACCGACGAGGGATATGAGGTGCTCGCGGCCTCTTCTGGGGAGGAGGCATTGAAGATCCTGGAGAAGGGGCCTGTGGACCTGGTGATTCTGGATATCAGGATGAAAGAGATGAGCGGTCTGGAGGCCCTCCAGCACATAGTGAAAGAGAAGAAGAACCTGCCGGTCATTCTCTGCTCTGCCTATTCTTCCTATCAGGACGATTTCTCCAGTTGGTTGGCCGATGCCTATATCATCAAATCTGCGGATCTCACTGAGTTGAAGGAGGAGGTGAAGAGGCTTTTGGAGAAGTATTACGGGGGCGAATAGCATGAAGGCTGTCATCATGGCGGGAGGGTTTGGCACCCGAATCCGTCCCCTCACCTCTTCCCTGCCCAAGCCTATGCTCCCCTTGGTGAACCTGCCCATCATGGAGCATATCCTTCGTCTCCTGAAGAGACACGGTTTTTTGGATCTGGTGGTCCTCCTCTACTTTCAGCCCCAGGTGATCAAGGACTACTTTGGGGACGGCTCGGATTGGGGGGTGAAAATTATCTATATCACTCCTACCAAGGATTTAGGGACGGCGGGAGCGGTGAAGGCTGCCCGGGGCTATCTGGACACCCCTTTTTTGGTGATATCGGGGGATCTCCTTACCGATATGGATCTGACGGCCGTGGTGGATTTTCACAGGGAAAGGGGGGCCTGGGTAACTCTGGGTCTGGTTTCTGTGGTGAATCCCCTCCAGTTTGGGGTGGTGATTACAGACAAGGAAGGCCGCATAGGGAAGTTCTTAGAGAAGCCGGGCTGGGGAGAGGTCTTCAGCGATACCATAAACACAGGGATCTATATGTTGGAGCCCCAGGTCTTGGAAGGGGTTCCCGAGGACAGGGACTTTGACTTCAGTAAGGAGCTTTTCCCTAAGCTCTTGGGTGAGGGCAGGCCCCTTTTTGGCTATCACAGCAAGGATTACTGGCGGGATATAGGGGACCCCGAATCCTATCGTCAGGCCCACTACGACATCTTTGACGGGATGGTGAGGGTAGAGCTTCCCGGGAGCAAGCTGGATTTGGTAGGCCGGGATGTCCGGGCAGGCCATGAGGTCCAAATAGGGGAAGGGGTGCGTTTCGAAGGGGCTGTTGTTTTAGGCAACAACACCCGTGTTGGGGATGGGGCTTTTTTAAAGAACTGTGTACTGGGCAACAATTGCTCCTTAGCTTACCATGCTCGGGTGACGGATGCCGTGGTCTGGGACAATGTGCTGGTGGAAGATGAAGCCCAGGTGAGAGGGGTCGTGGTTTGCAACAACGTGAAGGTGGGGCCTGGGGCTCTGATAGAGAAAGGGGCCGTGGTGGCCGAGGGTTGTAATGTGGGCAAGGGGGCCCTGGTAAGGGAAGGGGTGATGATCTGGCCTAACAAGGTGTTAGAGGAAGGTGCTATCCTCACAGACAATCTCATTTGGGGAGAGAAGTGGAAGAAGAGGCTCTTTGAAAGTGCTATGGTGACGGGTATCACCAACATGGATCTCACCCCTGAGTTCGTGGCCAAATTGGGGGTGGCTTACGGTTCTACCCTTCCCAAGAACGCCTCTATTCTGACGGGTAGGGATTCTCTCCGGGCTTCCAGGATGCTCAAGAGGGCTTTTATCGGTGGGGTCCTCTCTGCGGCGGTCCATGTGAAGGATTTGAGATTAATTCCAGATCCTGTCTTGCGGTACAAGCTCCAATCTTTTGGCGAGGTGGGAGGGGTGGTCTTTCGCCAGTCCAGGGAGACCCCTTCCATAACGGAGATCTGTTTCTACGACACCGAAGGATTAAGCATATCTACATCCCAGGAAAAGGGTATAGAACGCATCTTCGCCAGGGAAGACTTCCGCAGGGTCCATCCCTCTGAGCCGGGGGGGATCTCTGAAATCCCCAAGGTGGTGGATTTTTACCGGGAGGGTTTTTTTAAGTCTTTGGATAGGGAAGCCATAAAGGGGGCCCGTTTCCGCATTGTGGTGGATTTCGCCCATGGTCCCGCCAGCACCCTGTTACCAGAGATGCTGGGAGAGCTGGGATGCGATGTGGTGGGGATCAATGCCTATTTGGAAGAGCGGGCTATTAACGAGGTTAAAAGCGTGGCGGATTCTCTGGAGAGTCTGTCTAAGATTGTGGTGGCCTTGGGAGCCCAGGGGGGGTTCAGGATATCTCCTTCAGGGGAGGAACTCATTCTGGTGGACGAGGAGGGCAGGATTTACCAGGGTACGGAAGCCCTCATGGGCATGGCCTCTTTGGTAGTGGCTACAAACTCTCCCGGTGTTTTGGTGGTCCCTGTGGCTACCCCTTCCGTCTTAGAAGAAGCGGCTATGAGAAAGGGGTTTTCCCTTTACCGGGTTCCCCATGGTCCCAGGAGCCTAACGGAGACCTGTCGAAAGGGGAAAGTGGTCATGGGTACTTCCCTTGGAGGGGGATTCGTTTTCCCTGCGTTCCACTATGTCTTCGATGCCCTCTTTGCCTTGGCCAAGACCTTGGAGATGATGGCCAAAGGAGAATTCTCCTTGGGTCAGGCCAGGGGGATGTTGCCTTCCAGCACTTTTCTTCACAGGGAGGTTTCTTGCCCCTGGGAGTTAAAGGGCACCACGATGAGACGCCTTAGCCAGGAGGCCGCCGATAAGGAGGCCTCTTTCGTGGATGGCATCAAGATATTTTTCCCTTCTGGGGCCTGGATTCTCCTTATCCCCGATCAGGTGAGGCCTATCTTCCACCTATACGCTGAGGCCCATGGGGAGACAGAGGCCTTAGAGCTACTGGACAGGCACCAGTCTTTATTGGAGGAGTGGAAGAAGGAGGGCCAGGGTGGCAAGGGAGACTGAGGTTTCCTTCCTCTTTGGGGTGCATGGCCACCAGCCCCAGGGCAACTTTCCTTGGGTGGTAGAGAAGGCTTTCGAAAAGGCCTACAGGCCTTTTGTGGAGGTGGTGAGGGATCATCCCCTCTTTTCTTTTTCTCTCCATTGCACGGGACCTTTATGGGAGTGGATAGAGAGAGAAAGGCCCTGGTTTCTGGACTGGGTGGGAGAGATGGTGGATAGGGGCCAGGTGGAGATTCAGATCAGCGGTTTTTATGAGCCTGTTCTTGCGGCCATTCCTCCCGATGACAGGTTGGGGCAGATAGAAATGGCCCGGGAATACGTTAAAAAGCAGTGGGGGGTTGCTCCCCGGGGTCTCTGGCTTACAGAGAGGGTCTGGGAACCCCAGATCCTCCCCCAGCTTATAGATGCCGGAATAGGGTATGTGGTGGTGGATGACTACCATTTCTTGTGTGCCGGGAAAAAGGAAGGGGAGTTAGGGGGGTATTATC
>CAZBOO010000036.1:0-11088 GCA_964493535.1 uncultured Aquificales bacterium | reverse complement strand
TCGCCGGCCGACATCCCATAGCAAAGGCCACCTCCCTAAAGGAGAGTTCGCTGTAAACCCTGAGGACAATGGCCATCCTCTGACGGTCAGGAAGAAGGTTGAGGGCCCCACGGAGTCTCTCCTTTTCCTGAAGGGAAGACAAAACCTGAAAGGCCTCCCTTTCATGAGAAGGTACATTCTCTTCAGGATCCATGGAATCGGTCTCACCTTTTTTCCGACGCAGGGAGTCCTTGACCAGGTTGGATGTGATCTGGAGAAGCCAGGGACGAAAGCTGGGGGGGTTCTTAAGACAAGCCAACCCCTTCAATGTCCTCAAAAAAGCCTCTTGGGTGATGTCCCTGGCACTTTCCCTGTCACCCACCATGCTAAAGGCCGTATTGTACACCATCCTTTCATACCTCCTCACCAGATCTGTGAAAGCCTGGGTCGATCCTCCCAAAAACATGGCTATGAGGTCTTCATCTTTTTTCATCCCTCTATCCTTTTAGACGCAGCGGTATGAAAAAGCGTGCAAAATGGACAAGCTTGATCATTCTATTCGTAGAAATGATACCCTATCAGATCCCTTATGAATCCCTGCCGAAGAGGAATAGCTTCCGCCTGATGGTATTTCTGTGGACACCCAGGATCCTGGAGGCCCTGATCTGATTACCCTGGGTCTGACCCAGCACCTCTTCCAAAAGGACCTTCTCCACCTGCTCAAGGACCTTCCCGTAGATGTCCTCCTCTCCCTCCTTAAGCATCCGCTGGACCTCTTCCCTCAGGTATAAAATGAAAGGGGGCTCTTCCCTATTCTCCCGAATCACTAAAGGGAGGAGATCCAAAGAGATCAGTTGCCCTCTGCTTAAGGTCACCAGCCTTTCCACCACCTCTTTCAGCTCTTTCACATTGCCCGGCCATCTGTACCTCATAAAGGCCTCCATGGCCTGGCTGGTGAAACCCCTCACCCTGCTCCTCGCCGCCTCAGCCGCCCCTTGGAGAAAGTATTCGGCCAAAGGTGGTACATCCTCTGCCCTTTCCCTTAAAGGGGGAATCTCCAAGGTAAGGGTCTGAAGCCGCAAGAACAAATCCTCATTGAAGCCACCCTCCACCACCAAGCGGGGAAGATCACTGCTGGTGGTTGCCATTATCCTGGCCTCCAACTGAAAGATCCTGCCCCCCAAAGCAATATGCTCTCCCTGCTCCAAGACCGTTAACAGCTTATCCTGAACCTCGGGCACCAGATCCTCCACATGCTGGATCACTAAAGTGCCGCCCTGGGCCCTCTCCAGCTTTCCACCTTTACCAAAGAGTTCCGCCTCCACCCGAGGCGCAGGGAGTCTGGCCGGAGTGAAGAACACCAAGGGGCCCTCTCCCCTACTGCTGTGGATATGCATGTACTGAGCAGCAGCCCCCTTTCCACTCCCTTTTTCCCCAATGATAAGGACAGAAAGATCGGTAGCGGCAAGGCGCCCCATGCGCTTGAGCACCTCCTCCATGGCCGGGGACCGGGTGATAAACTCTTGGAATCTATCCCCTTCCTCTTCCCTCTTGAGGAGGGTCTCCCCCTCCTTCGCTATGCTCCGGAGTCTCAATAGGTCAAAGGGCTTGGGAAGATAATCCATAGCACCCCGCTTCATGGCCTCTATCACAGTCTCCGGTCCCCCCCGTCCAGTCATAAGTACCACCAAAGGGGGACCTTCCATGGCAAGAACCTCTTCTAAAAATTGGAGACCGGATCCATCGGGAAGATAAATATCCAGAAAGACCAGTTGGACATCCCTCAGCAACCCCCTACCCTCCTCCAAGGTGGAGGCCTCCAAGACCTCGTAACCCCGCCCTAAGGCCTTATTGATTATCCACTGGACGCTGGGGTCATCGTCTATGACCAAAATCTTCATGCCCCTGCCTCAAAGGTAAAAGCACTTCAAAGACCGTCCAATCTCCCTCTCTCCTGTAGTGGAGATGGCCCTGGTGATACTTCACAATCTTATAAGCAATGGATAAACCCAGACCTGTACCCTTCACCTTGGAAGTGGCAAAGGGAGAAAAGAGGCTATCCTCCACCTCAGGGGGCACCTCCTCTCCCGTATCCTCTATCCTCACCAAAAGGGTATCTATCTGAGGAAGGAGCCTTTCCCGGGAGAGAACCGTTCTTACCCTCAAGACTCCACCCTGGGGCATAGCCTCCAAAGCGTTTTTCACCAGGTTAGAAAAGACCTGATAGAGCCTGAATGGATCCGCCCCCAAAGAAGGCAAGCTGGGATCATAAAGACGCTCCACCCGGACATCCTGAATCTGGGCCTGGTGCTTGTAGGCATTGAGCACTTCCTCCAAGATCCTGTGGATGTTAGTCTCCACCATCTCTGAGCTCAAGGGACGGGAAAAATCCATGGTCTCTTCCACCAACTGCTGAAGCCTTACCAGTTCCCTCTTTATGAACCTCACGTACTCCAAAGGGTCCCCTTCTCCCTCCTCCATGAGCTGAACGGCCCCCTTCAAACCCGTGAGGGGGCCCTTAAGCTGATGAAAAGCCACACCCAAGACCTCCTCCACAAGGGAAACGGCCAATCCCCCCTTCTCTTTCTCTTCCAACACCTTGATACGGGTGACATCCCTGAAGAGGATACCCACCTCTCTTTTTCCCTCCACGTCCACCGGGAAAAAGCTGGCCGTGAGATACCTATTCTCACCTTTGAGAGTGAGGGGATAGCCCCGTAATACCCTGCCCTCCTCTAAGACCCGGGCCCAAGCCTGGAAAAACCCCTGGTCATCCACCACAGCAGATAGGGGGGCATCTTGTAGATGCCCTAAAGATAAGGCTTCCCGAGCGGCAGGGTTGGCGTACTCCACCACTCCCTCACCATCTACCAGGAGATAGGGATCCCCCAACCCCTCTAACAGCTCCCTGAAAGGAATCTCATCCATGTCCATGATTGATGGCATGAAAGGAGAAGATTGGCAAGCCGGCGGAGACTATTGGAAGAAGAGAATACAGCCCAAGATGATGAGTAGGAGGGCCCCTCCTTTTCTGACCAGGTCCAAAGGTATCCACAAAGTTATGTTGTCTCCCACCAAAACAGCCAAAAGGGTAGTAGCCGTCAAGGCCAGAGATGCCCCAATAAAAACAGCCAGGGTTGATCTGCCCGAAGAAGCAAATCCCAATACCGCCAACTGGGTCTTGTCCCCCAGCTCGGCCAGAAACACAGCCACGAACACAACCACCAGGGTCTTAATGTCCACCCTCTACCTCCCATGATTTTTCCCTTCCTTATCACAAAAGGGGGAACCAATCAGCGATGTCCATGGTATTTCACTGCCCCTTTGTAATATATGTAATCCGCCATGGAAATCACTGTAGAGAAGATCCGGACTATAACTCAACATCGAGAGGTAAAAGAGGAACCACCATCAAACAGGATACCCTCAGCGGTGCTGGTACCCCTCATAAACAAGAGGGAGGAGCTTCACATCCTCTTCATAAGAAAGGTGGAAGACAACTCCCTCCACTCGGGACAGGTCTCCTTTCCTGGAGGTACCAAGGAAGATGAAGACCCCCATCTGTTAGTTACAGCATTAAGGGAAGTCCACGAGGAGATTGGCATTCCCCCCCAATCATGGGAGGTGTTAGGGCCCCTGGATCCTGTAAAAACCCTGGGATCGCCCTTCATCATTTACCCCTTTGTAGCCCTCCTCAAGGAGCCCTCAGCCCCCGCTCCATCGCCCCAGGAGGTGGCAAAAGTATTCACCGTTCCCTTGGCCTATATCCTGGAGAGATACCCCTTCCAGCTCCAGAGACTCGCATGGAGGGGGAAAGACTATGAGACCTTCCTGATTCCCTATGGAGAAGAGATCATCTGGGGAGCCACGGCCCGAATACTCAAAACCTTCTGCCGGCTTATCGAAGAAACCCACCCCTCTGGCGCTGGACCTCGTAAAGAAGAACCGCCGTAGAAGCAGCCACATTAAGGGAGGCAGTCCTCCCCCTCATGGGTATCTTTACCAAAAAGTCGCATGTATCCCTCACCAAAGATGAGAGCCCCTTCTCTTCGTTCCCCATGACGAGGACCAATGGCATGGTAAGATCCACATCATAAGGCATCTGCTCACCCTGGAGATGGGTACCTACTATCCACAGTCCCTCCTTCTTCATGGCCCGAAGGGCACTGGTAAGGTTGGAAACTCTATCCACCGGTAAATGGAAGACAGCCCCAGCCGAAGCCTTAACCACAGCGGATGTTATAGGGGCCGACCTCCTCCTGGGAACTACCACACCATGGACCCCTAAAACCTCACAGGATCGAAGAATGGCTCCCATGTTCCCCACATCCACCACACCGTCCAGGGCCAAAAAGAGGGGCGTTTCCCCCCTCCCCCGAACCTCCCTGAGACGCTCCTGCCATGGAAAAAACACCACAGGGGACAGGATGAGCACGGCCCCCTGATGCTCAGGGGAGTAGTGCTCCAGGTGCTCCTTGGGTACCCTCACCACCTTGATCCCTTGCCCCCGGGCCCCCCGGGCCAGTTCCTCCAAGCGCCTTCCTCCTCCCTTGAGAAGGTAGAGACTCCGGGCCGAATGCCCAGCTTTTAAAGCCTCCTCGATAGCCCTCAGACTCCAGACCAACAATTCATCAGCCATAGTTTCTCTTCTCCATAAGAAGCCCCTGCCTCACCTCCTCCATAAACTGAAGCACCATGGGCATTCTGTAGTCAGGATAGGTCCAGTCCAAGGGCTTAAAGCCACCCCCATGGTACACCAGGGTAACCTCTGCATATATACCATCCCGGAGATAGATCCTGTGGGAGTAACCCTTGGTGGTGGCCAGCACCAACTGGGCCTCTGTAACGTAACCCGGGTCAAGGTTCACCCTCCTCCTGAGGATCCCTCCCCTCTCCTCGGCCAGCTCCTCCTCCAAGGCGTTGGTGAAACCCTTGGCCTCCACCAAGGTCTCCCGGGGGGGGGAACCTCCAAAGACCCAAAAGAACTTCGCCAACCCCGGACCCATCTCGGCCTCGTAATATTTAGTGTGGGTGAAGGGATAAGAAGGACTCTCCGATATAACAGGACCAAACTCCCCCTCCATAGCCTCCCTCACCCTCTCCCATGGAGCAGATGGGGAACCCATCAAGGCACAGACGAGTCTGGCCGGACCGGGTCTCTTGGGCCTACCCACCTTCCCTCACGTCAAAACGGATGTGGGCAAAACGCTTCTTCCCATACTTAAGGATGTGCTCCTTGTCATCACAGGGGATCTCCGCATCCCTGTCGGTGATCCGCTCTCCGTCCCATCGTACCCCTCCCTGCTGGATGGCCCTTATGGCCTCGCTGGTAGAACGGGCGAAACGGACCGCCGTGAGGATCCGGGCAAGCCATATCCTGTCCCCTTGGGAAATAACGGTGAATTCAGGCATCTTTGTGGGAAGCTTCTTCTCTTTGAAAACCCTCTCAAACTCCTCCTCAGCCATCTCAGCAGCCTCCAGGCTATGGAAACGGGCCACTATCTCCTTAGCCAGGTCCATCTTGGCCCTCTTGGGATGAAACCCACCCTCCATCACCTGTTCCCTCAAGGCCCGAATTTCACCGGGGGAAAGAGCAGACAGGAGTTCGTAGTACTTCCACATAAGCTCATCGGAAATAGACATGAGCTTCCCAAACATCTCCTGGGGTGCTTCTGTAATCCCCACATAGTTGCCCAAGGATTTGGACATCTTATGGACCCCGTCCAGGCCCTCCAGAATGGGAAGCATCATCACCACCTCGAGCTCCTGACCGTATTCCCGTTGGATATCCCTGGCTACCAACAGATTGAAGCGCTGATCGGTGCCTCCAATCTCCACATCGGCCTCCAAGGCCACAGAATCGTAGCCCTGGAGAAGGGGATAGAGAAACTCGTGGATGTAAACGGGTACCCCCTCCCTATAACGGCCTTTAAAATCGTCCCTCTCCAGCATCCGGGCCACCGTGTATCTAGCCGCCAGCTTTATCATACCCTCTGCACCTAAAGCAGAGAGCCATTGGCTGTTAAAAGCCACCACAGTCTTTTCAGAATCGAGGATCTTAAAAACCTGTTCCTTGTAAGTCTGGGCATTCTCCTGGACCTCCTGGGGGGTGAGGGCCCTTCTGGTCTCTGACTGGCCCGTGGGATCACCTATCATCCCGGTAAAGTCACCAATGAGAAAGACCACCTTATGACCCAGGTTCTGAAACTGTTTAAGTTTTTGGATGAGGACCGTGTGACCCAGATGGAGGTCGGGAGCCGTTGGATCGAAGCCCGCCTTCACGATTAGAGGTCTCCCCTCCTTGCGGCAGCGCTCCAGTTTTTTCAACAACTCTTCCTCATCAATGATCTCTTCCACACCCTTCGCCAGCAGCTCCATCTCCTCCCTGATATTCACCATGCACCTCCCAAGAGAATGCTAATGTGTATAGAACGGCTCTCCACCCTTTTCAAGAAGAGAAAGACGGTCTACCTATAAGCCAACCTCCTCCAACTCCTGGATACCTCATCTACGTGGCCCTTTGCCCTCACCTTCCCCCATCCCTTCAACACGGTACCATCAAAGGCGGATGATAGAATTAGCATAAATCTATATTAGCATAAATCTATATGATCTTTGTAATGGCTCCGAATCATGATGAGCGACCTTCACAGCGGCTCCGTCACTACTTTAAGGGGGCGGGGTGATACTGAGCGCAGGGCATATCTCATCCCCAAAAAGTCTGTGACTTTTTGGGGGCCCCGTAACCCTGAGCCGTCACAAAAGTCTTGTTCGATGTTTACCGTGCAACGCTCGATAAGAGGTAAAGGGTTTTGGATATTGAACGTTTGCAGTTTCACGGCGAATCAGGCACAAGGGAAGAACACCCTGCCTGCCTGTGCGTTGCACCTGTCTGCGTGCGGGCACGCACAGGCAGACGCAGACAGGCCCTTCGGACTTGTTGTAAAGATTGTATTCTGTATAAATCGGCTTTGGAAAAACTCCTGGCGGAAGTGGGTGGGAATCGAACCCACCAGCCCCCTTTTGGAAGGCTCACCGGATTTGAAGTCCGGAGGCAGCACCAGCCACCACCCACTTCCAACATAAAGGGAGAATTTTTGCGGCGTTATACGTATTAAGTCCCGTAAAGTCAAGGTCACCGAAAACAGGGGTTCTCCATAAATAGGGTAAGACAGGACCTTCTGAGGGCCGGACATGTCTCATCCCCTAAAAAGTCTGTGACTTTTCGGGGACCCCGTAACCCTGGGCCGCCGGAACACAACCCACCGATTTATTGGTGCCTCTACCCTTCATCCACTAACAAAGGCCCAAGAGCAGGGAAATCAGATTCACTGCAAAAATCGTACTGGCAATAATCCTTAGCAGAATTTACAAGGATTGCAATAACCTCCAATGTGTATAAAATGTCCCCACAGGGGAAAACTATGGAAAATAAAGGCCAACTAAACTTAAATATCATCAACGCCTTAGAGGAATCCGTTGTTATCCTAAGTAAGGACCTGCATATCCTTGAAGCCAATAGAGCAACAGAAAAATTGTTGGGCTTACCTAAGAAAGAAATCTTAGGAAAAAGGTGCTTTGAACTCTTCCATGGAAGGGATGATCCCCCTGAAAACTGTCCCTGCTCGGCTGCCCAAAAAGGCAATAAAGGAATATACGGTGAGATCCAGGAACCCCACTTGGGGAATCGCTGGTTTCAGCTCTATATCAACCCCCTGCCAAACTCCAAAATGATCCATGTCCTGAGGGATATAACCCCCTGCAAGGACATGGAAAAACACTTGAAGGAAGAAAAAGAAAAACACAGGGCCTTGCTGGATAACGCCCCGGCACCCATATATGAAACCACGCCGAAAGGAAGGCTTATTTACGCCAATCCCGCCTTTGTCAGGGCCTTCGGATACACCTCCTTCAGAAAAATAAAAGACATCAACGTTTCCCAGCTCTGGTGCTATCCCGAAAAGCGCCAGGGGTTCAAGGAGACCATGGCCCAGGATGGAAAAGTCGACGCTATAGAAATAAAGCTCAAAGACCGATGGGGAAAACCCTTCTGGGTGGTAGCCTCGGGCATCGCAGTCAGGGACGATACCGGTAAAGTGGTGAAGTACCAGGGGACTTTCATCAACATCACCCGAATTAAAGAGGCAGAAGAGAAACTCAAAGAGTCGGAAAAGAGATACCGAGAGCTGTTCCAGGAGTCGGCTGCTGGTATTTTCCGCATCACCCCAGACGGCGAAATCCTCATGCTGAATCCCAGGTTTTTGGAGACCTTGGGATACAGGGACTTTACAGAGATTAAGCATTTAAAGGTGGGCCAGGATATCTATTACATTCCTGAAGACAGGGAAACCTTCAAAAAGCACCTGGAAAGCAGAGGCAAACTGGAGGGCTATGAGATCCAGCTCAAAAGGAAAGATGGCAGCCCCGTATGGGTAAAGATGTACGCCAAGGTCCACTATGACCAGGACGAAAAACCTTGCTATTACCATGGAACAGTTATCAATATCACCAAACAGAAAGAACTGGAGAACCAACTCAGACAGTCTCAAAAGATGGAAGCCATTGCCAGACTGGTGGGAGAGATAGCCCACAATTTCAACAACATCCTCACCACCATCATAGGCAATATGGAGCTGGCCCGAATGAGCAGTGAACACCCTGAGGCCGTTCAATCCTACTTAGACAAAGCCAAGAGATCCTCAAATAAAGCCACTCAGCTTATCTCCCGGCTCCTTTCCTTCAATAAACCCCGGACATCCTCAAAGGAATTGATAGACCTGAACGATCTGGTCCAATCCGTCTTGGACGTCTTCCACCGCACCATAAGGGAAGACATCAAAGTGATTACCAGGTTAAACCCCCAAAGCCCCTTGGTAGCTGCAGATCCCCTTCAAATGGAACAAGTACTGATCAATCTTGTGGTAAATGCCGTGGATGCTATGCCCCAGGGGGGAACCCTCACCATATACACAGCCAAGGTTCAGACAGAAAGCAGCGAGAGCCCTCACGAAACGCTTATTCCCACAGGTTTTTACGGCCTCCTCTCCGTGTCCGACACGGGAATAGGTATGGGTCAGGACATACAAGAGAAGATCTTTGAACCCTTCTTTACCACTAAACCTGTAAACAAAGAGTCAGGACTGGGCCTATCCATGGTTTACGGCATTGTAAGACACCATGGAGGCTACATAGAGGTAAAAAGCAAGGTGGGCAAAGGCTCCACCTTCAACGTGTTTATCCCAGAGGCCCCCAATAAACAAAGGCACCTTCAGGTTATCCCCCCAAAAAAGGCCGCTATTACCAAGGGGAAAGGCACCATACTCCTTGTGGAAGATCAAGGGGAACTCCGGGAAGTACTGACAGCCTTCTTAGGAGAACTGGGCTACGAGGTCTTGAAAGCCCTCGATGGCAAAGAAGGGTTGGAAAGATTCCAGGAACATGTAGATAGAATAAACCTCATTATCTCAGACATCGTGATGCCCAAGATGAGCGGGACCCAACTGGTCCAAACAGCCCAAGCCCATAACCCTTCCATCAAAGCCCTGCTCATATCCGGCTATGGGGACGAACACGTGACAGAAGAGATTGAAAGGTTATGCCCCATTATGCAAAAACCCTTCACACTGAGAGAGATTGCCCATAAGGTGGAAGAAATACTGGAGGGCTGAGGTGGGATGGCCCCCTTCCGGCCAGTAAGGAACACGTCTCTCAAGGGTTAAAGGCACGGCTTCTATGAGGATACAAAAAGGGCGCCTTCTCAAAAGGCGCCCTGAGATAGTTACTACCCCTAAAAGCTTTCCTACTGAACCAGGGTGCTGTAGATCCAGCCTATACGACCATCCGGCAGGGTCACCTGATACCAGTTGCCCTGCTGCCCCATGGCCTTAATCTGAGTGCCAGCGATGACCTTGGTGAGAATAGAGTGGTTAGTGCCCGGTCCCGTCCTCACATTGGCGGCCCTCATTACACTCATGGGCCTTACCTGTGGAAAGCTCACGTAACTGGCCCCCTCACCCGACGGAACGGAGCGGTTTGACTCACCGTATCTGTAGTACCTCTGGGGCATCATCTGGGCTATGGCATTGATGGAGTTGTTAAGCATAACCCTGACGGCCTTCTCCATAGGGGTGTTCTTGTAAGCACCCAGCGCCCCACCGAGATACACATTGTGACTCACACGGGCCCCCAATCCTGTCAAGGCCCCCCAACTGGTGGCCTTGCCCTCCACAGTAGTGGCATTGATCACCCGCCCCGTTCTCACATCCACCAAACGAACATCCGCTGCTATGTAGGCATTCCTTAGACGACCTGCTGCACCACCTAAGACCTTGCCAAACAGACCTCCGACGCCGGCCCCTCCGCCGGTGTAGTTGGGCTCGAAGGCCGTAACGGCCCCCACCACCAACACGTCTGCAGATTCCACCTGACCTTTCTGAACGGCCTTCTTCTCGCTCACATAACCCGACTGACCCAGCTCCAACTCCTTTTTCACTTCCTCGAAACCCTCACCCCTCTCGAGCACCACAAAACGCCCCGTGCGAAAGAGGGCCGTGGCCAGCATGTCGGAGAGACCACCCCCAATTTCGCCGCTGCACTTGGCCGCTTTGCACTTGAAACTGGCCACAGCGATCCTGGCCTTGGGCCCATGATACGTAAGGGCCTCCTGGACGGCAGGACCGCTCGTCTGGACGTTGGTTGTGGTCTCCTGACAAGCAGCCAGGGCAAAGACCAGAACAATCATGACCATATACCTTACCCATCTCCCCATATCTAACCTCCTTATCAAGGACTTTTTCTCCCTCTCCGTTGTCTTGGAGAAGAAGTTACAATAGAATCCCCTCCAAAACAAGATGGGGGTTCACATTTATGCTGATGGAAACGCCACAGGCGCTTTCTGCACGTTGTTATGTGCTAGGTTCCAGGTATTTCCCCCTTTTCTGGTTGGGTACGGAGCCTCCCACCCTGGTCGAAGGAGGAGTCTCGGCAGTGGTCCCACGGGTGCTGAAACAGATGAGGGGCCTCTCTCTAAACCCCCCACAGCAAGTGATCCTTCTTCATGAGCACCCCGATCATGTGTTGGGCCTTCCCCTTCTGAAGGCCCGGTGGCCT
>CAZBOO010000035.1:0-11098 GCA_964493535.1 uncultured Aquificales bacterium | reverse complement strand
CAACGTATCCAGGCTCATAGGGGCTCCTCCGGGGTACGTGGGTTATGATGAGGGCGGTCAGCTTACCGAGGCGGTGAGGAGACGCCCCTATTCTGTCATACTTTTTGATGAGATGGAGAAGGCCCATCCCGAGGTCTTCAATATCCTGTTGCAGATATTTGATTCGGGTAGGCTCACCGATGCTTTCGGCCGTACAGTGGATTTCAAGAATACCCTTATCGTCATGACCTCCAATGTGGGAGCCAAACTCTTTTTTAAGGGGGTTTCCTTGGGTTTCGGCGAGGGAGCGGGCGGCTTCCAAGGGGTAAAGGATCAGGTGTTGACCAAGTTTAAGAAGAGGTTCCCCCCCGAGTTTATCAACAGGTTGGACGACACTATAGTCTTCAACCCTTTGAGGGAGGAGGAAGTACTCTTGATATTGGATATGGTGTTGCAAGAGCTGAGGGAAAGGTTGGAGGAACGTAGTATGCATCTCAGGGTCACTCCCAGGGCCAGGAAGTTTCTGGTCTCCAAGGGGTTTGATTCCCAGATGGGGGCCAGACCTTTAAGGAGGGCGGTAGAGAGGTATGTTTCTGAACCTTTATCCGAAGAGATTCTTAAAGGGGCCTTTTTAGAGGGTGACATGGTGGTGGTGGATGTGGTAAAGGGGAAAGCACGGTTCAAGAAGGGGAGGGAGCGCCGGGCAGAAACCTCTGTTTCGTGAGTGTTTACCTAAAATCCTGTTGAGGAGGGGGGAGTGGTCGGAGAGAAGAGGACCTTTTTGGGGGCCTATTTTTTCTTCGTCTTGTTGGCGGTTTATCTTATCCTTCCTGAGGCGGTGGTTTTTGGTGCCCCATCTCCCCAGTTAGTGGTGAAGGCCATTGAGGTTCAAGGGAACGAAAGGGTAGATCGAAATTCCATCCTCATAAAGCTAAAGACCCGAGAGGGAGGACCTTTTTCTGTAGAGAAGACCAGGGAGGATGTGAAGGCCCTGTATCAGACGGGTTTCTTTGAAGATGTAGAGGTGGATGCCCAGCCTTTCGAGGGAGGGGTGAAGCTGGTTTACATTGTTAAGGAAAAACCCTTAGTGGGACGGGTTCTTCTTAGGGGAAACAAAAAGGTTAAAGACAAGGACATAAAGAAAGAACTCAAGTCCTTTCCTTTTTCTATCTATAACGAGAACATCGTCAAGGAAAATATTGATAAGATCGAACAAATGTACCAGGCCAAGGGGTATTACAGCACCAAAGTGGAGTTGGTTAAAAAGGAGGAGAGGGGCAGATTGGAGTTGGTTTATCAGGTTCACGAGGGCCGGAAGGCCCATGTAGCCAAGATCGATTTTGTGGGGAACAAACAATTCGGTGACGGAGAGTTGAAGAAGCAGATGCTCACCAAGGAGAAGAACATCTGGAACATGGTTACCACTTTTGTGGGGCAGTTTTTAGGGAAGCCCAGCACTTATTACTACATACCCGATCTTCTCAAGGTGGATCTCATGAAGGTGAGGGAGTATTACCGGGACCATGGACTTATCAGGGTGGCTGTGGGCGATCCGGAGGTTAAGGCGGAGAAAAAGGGAAAGATTTTCATTCGGGTACCCATAGAAGAGGGACCCAGGTACAAGGTCGCTCAGGTGGATTTGAAGCTGGGAAAGGGCGATCCCTTTAAATCCGGCGATCTGGTGAGGATTATGAAGCTTAAGCCAAAGGAGTGGTACGGGGCGGCTGCCATGAGGAAGGACGTGGACAACCTCACCGATTTGTACGGTTCTAAGGGTTATGTGAACGCCGATGTGAGGCCTTTTGTGGACGTGGATGATAAAGACCATACGGTATCCGTTGCATACAGGATAGAGAAGGGCGAGAAGTATTATGTGGGTAAGATAGAGATCCAGGGAAACGTAAAGACCAGGGATAAGGTGATCAGGCGGGAGGTAAGCTTGGCGGAAGGGGATGTGATGAACACCTTGGTATTGAAAACGGCCAAGGAGAGGCTGAGCCGATTGGGTTACTTTTCCCAGGTGGATATTGAGACGAAACCGGGGGAGGACCATTTGGAGAATGTGGTGGTTAATGTGGAGGAACAACCCACGGGATCCCTCATGTTGGGGGGCGGTTTTAGTACTCAAGAGGCTCTGGGGGCTGTGGTTCAGCTTCAAGAGAAGAACCTCTTTGGCAGGGGTCAGTCTGTGAGCCTTAGTGGTAGTTTTAGTGGGAGGAGGTCGGAGTATGACCTTTCTTTCTTCGATCCTTATATCTTTGACAGGCCCTTTTCCTTAGGGGTGAAGTCCCATCATATCATCTACGAGTATGATACCTTTGATTATACCACCACGGGGCTTACCGTTACCCTGGGAAGGAGGATATGGAATTGGTATACCCGCGCCTCTGTGGCCTATGACCTTGAAAGCGTGGACGTCTCCGATGTAGACGACGATGCCCCTGATTTTATCCATGATCAAGATGACAAGTCTATCTCCAGTGCTATTGTTCTTGGAATTACCCAGGATACCAGGAATAGCACCGTATTGCCCACCAAAGGGTTTCAGAGGAGCCTTTATTTGAAAGTGGCCGGCTTGGGAGGAGACGAGTATTACTATAAGGTTGTGGCTGATGCAGGGTGTTTCATTTCCGCGAACAAGTTCATCAAAGATTCCATTTTTCATGTGAGGGGACGGTTGGGTTTCCTCAATATTATACCGTTAGGTGACCAAGAGAGGCCGGTATATGAAAGATTCTTTGTGGGAGGGGATGAAACGGTGAGGGGTTTCGATGAAGATGAGGCCAGTCCCAGCTCTGATGATGAGGCCTATGGGGGCACCAAGGAGTTGATTCTTAACTTTGAGTACCTCTTCCCCTTAGTAGGGGGCTTGAGGGGTCTGGTTTTCTATGATACAGGTGCCGCCTTCAATAACGGGAATCAGTTTAGTAGTCTGGGTGTTTTGAGGCATGCTGTGGGTGCGGGCATAAGGTTTATTACCCCCTTTGGCCCCTTGAAGGTGGACTTGGGGTATAAGTTGGATAAGGAGAAGGGCGAAAGCTCTGCTAGGATACATTTTTCTATGGGTACAGTCTTTTAATGACAGGAGGTAAATGATGTTGAAGAGAGGAAAGGTAGGGTTGGGGGTGTTGCTGGTGTGTATTTTTGCAGCGGCTCCCTTTTCTTTTGCCCTTGGATCCGAGCTGAAAATAGGGGTGGTGGATCTTCAGAAGGCCCTTAACTCTTCAAAAAAGGGTAAGAAAGCCAAGGCGGAGTTGAGGACCGAGTTTGAGAAGAAGACCCGGGAGATAGAGGCCAAGAAGGCTGGAGTGGAGGCTTTAAGGAAGGAAGTGGAAAAGAAGGCTTCTCTCCTTTCCCCTAAGGCCAAAAAGGCCAAGGAGGAAGAATATAGGGCCAAGCTCAGGAATTTAAAGCATTCTGTGGACGATGCCAAGGCGGAACTCACCACCAAGGAGAACGAGCTTAGCTCTCAGATTTTAAAAGAGTTGGTGCAAATGATTCGTAAAAAAGGAAAGAGCGAGGGATACGCCCTTATTCTTGAGGCTAACGGTGGGGTGATCTATGCCGCTCCTTCCTTTGATATTACATCCTCTGTCATCAAGGCCTATGATGCCGCTTCGGGTTTAAGATCCTTGGGGACTTCTAAAACTGGGGGTACCGGTAAAAAGAAATGAGGAAACTGACGGCGGCCCGTCTCAGGGAGATCCTGAGAGCAGGGGAGATCCTGGGGGATCCTTACCGTTCAGTGACAGGGGTGTCTCCTCCTGAGGATGCGGCAGAAGGGGATTTAACCTTTATCCTCTCTAAGAAGTGGTTCCAGTCCTTGCCTCAAGTAAGGGCTTCTGTGGTGGTGCTCCCCTACATGGAAGGACTAACTCCCCCATCATCAGCTACTTACATTTTGGTGGAAAGGATAGAAGAGTCTATGATAAGGCTCCTCTCCCTCTTTCTTCCACTTGCTGTTACTCTGAGGGAGGGTATTTCTCCCATGGCTTTCGTCTCTCCCTTGGCTACTCTGGAGGAAGGGGTTAGGGTTTACCCCTTTGCCTTTGTGGATGAGGGGGCTTACGTGGAGAGGGACGCGGTGATTATGTCCCATGTCTTTATTGGAAAGGATTCAAGGATTGGTAAGGGGGTCCTTCTCTATCCTGGGGCCGTGGTCTATCCAGGGGTAATGGTTGGAGAGGACAGCATAATCCATTCGGGGGCTGTATTGGGAGCCGATGGATTTGGATACGTAGAGTTTCAGGGTCGAAGGGTCAAGATCCCCCAGGTGGGGGGAGTGAGGATAGGGGAGAAGGTAGAGATAGGGGCCAATACCTGCGTAGACAGGGCTACCATGGGAATGACGGTGGTGGGTGAGGGTACCAAGTTGGACAACTTAGTCCAGATAGGTCATAATGTAAAGACAGGAAAGCACTGTGCCTTCGCTGCCCAAGTGGGCATATCTGGAAGTGTGAGGATAGGTGATGGGGTGCTCATGGGAGGCCAGGCAGGAGTGGCTGATCATGCCTCCATAGGGAACAATTCTATGATAGGGGCCAAGTCTGGCATTGCTGGCAGGGTGCCGGAGGGGTCCATAATGATGGGGTCTCCCGCCTTGCCCCACAGGCTTTTTAAAAGGGTCCAAGGGACCTTGACTAAGCTTCCAGAGATGGTGAAGAGGATGAGGGCACTGGAAAATGTCTTAGAAGGGATGAAAGATGGAAGAGATGGATATTAAGGCTATCTTGGATCTTCTTCCCCATCGTTACCCCTTTCTTATGGTGGATAGGGTATTGGAATTGGAGAAGGGCAAGAGGATCAAGGCCCTGAAAAACGTCACCTTTAACGAGCCCCATTTTACGGGCCACTTTCCCAAGGAGCCTATGATGCCCGGCGTTTTGATGCTGGAGGCTCTGGCTCAAACTGGAGGGATCCTTATCCGTCTCTCTTCTGATGTGGAAGGGGATATCGAGGTCTTTTTTGTGGGTATAAACAACGCCCGTTTCAGGAAACCCGTGAGGCCCGGAGATCAACTCATCTTAGAGGGAGAGATAGTTGGCAGGAAGGGGGCCTTTTGGAAGATGATCTGCAAAGGCTTGGTAGGGGGAAATGTGACTGTGGAAGCCGATCTTATGGGAGTCCTTCGGGAGAAAAGGGGGCGGGAGATATAAAAAAGAAGGGCCTCATAGTTTTCCTTTTCCTATTTTTACTTTCAAGCATGGGTAACGCCGTCTGGGCCAGTTTTGATATGGCTTTAAAGGAGTTGGCCCGGGATATTGATCAGGATTTCCCATCCTTAGAGGGACGTGTGGTGGCTGTGAACGAGAATTGGGGTATGGTGGATTTGGGGAGAGATAGGGGGGTGTTTCCAGGCATGGTCTTTACCGTATTTCGCCAAGGCAAGCCCTTCTATCACCCTGTTACCGGGGCCCTCTTGGGGTACACAGAGGATGACATAGGAGTTTTACAAGTGGTTCGGACTTACCCCCAGGCTTCCTTAGGCTTCATGAAGGTGAGGGAGAAGGTGAAACCTGGAGACGGAGTGAGAATAACTGCGGCGAAGGTCAATCTTTATCTCTTTCCTTTTATCGATAAAACAGGAGAGGGCTTCAATCTTATGGCTTTTACCCAAAGGCTCAGGACCTATCTTGGAGAGACGAACAGGTTCAACATCTTTGGAGAGGAGAAAGTGATCCTTACAATCTCTTCGGCTTCAGAGGGGGGTTATCTTAATGCTCTTAAAAAGCTGGAATCGGATCCCAAGGTCTGTGGTGCTGCCCTTGTGGGTTCCATAGTGAAGGAGAAGGGAGATTATTACTTCAAAGGGGATATCATCTCCTTGGATACAGGGAAGAGGATAGACGCCTTCTATGTCATGTTGGGTAAGGGAGGATGGCGGCCTGTCATCGAGAGGGATTTGGTTTTTGCCTCTCCCAATTGGGTGGATAATGGAGTGGCTATGGGTGTGGGGGATCTGGATGGGGACGGAAGGCCCGAGGTGCTCCTGGCTTTTGGGAATCGCTTGGATCTTTATAGGGTGGACGTTAAGGCTTCTACCATGAAACTTATTTCGTCCTTTCCCCTTAAGGCCAGAACCCGGCTCGTTTCCTTGGATGTAGTGGACCTGGATGGTGACGGTAAGGCTGAAATAGTTCTTTCTACAGCCGACGAGACCTTCTTTGCTCTTAGGTCTTCTATTCTTTCTCTCGACCCTCAAAAGAGGAAGTGGCATTACGTGGTGAGGGGTAAGGAGATGTTCATTAGGGGGTACAATGTGGCGGGGGAAAGGCTTCTTTTGGTCCAGAGTATCTCCAAGGAAGATCCCTTGGCATATGCCCCTCGCTTAGCCCGCTTGGTGAAGGGAAAGATCAAGAAGGAGAAGGAGCTTAGAGGGCTCAGGGGAGACCTTATCTGTGGTGCCCAACTGGTGGATCTGGATAATGATGGCTCTTTGGAGGTGTTAGTGAACGAAGAGGGAAGGGTTATTCTGAAAACCCCTTTAAAGGGAGAGATGCTTTGGGATACCAGCGGTATTCATGGCAACTGGGGCATGGCCTTTTTCTTCAGGCAACCATTAGCTAAGAGCTTTTATTATGAGGGGGAGGAGTTCCTGGAAGAGAAGGACTACATGCAGTACGCTGAGGATGTGTTAGCGGTGCCTGGCAGGTCCCTGGTCTTTAAAGATGGAGACCATTACAAGCTGGCCCTTTTCACCAACCAGCCTGATGCTTGGGGGGTCCATTTTTCCCCTTATGATAAATCCATGATTCGCATGTTCCTCTGGAGGGGTTCCTATTTTGATAATACGGGGTGGATAAGAAGGCTCCAAGGGGGAGTGATAGATATTCAGGCAGCAGACATGGATGGGGATGGTCATACCGAACTTTTGGTTTTCACCAAAAGGGGTCGGAGGAGTCGGGAGGGTAACCTGAGGTATTACACAAGGCTTCTGGTATACAAGGTGAGTCCGTGATCCAGGGATTGGGTGTGGATACCGTAGAGATAGAAAGGATAGGTAGGGTTATGACCCGCTGGCCTGGATTCCTGGAGAGGGTCCTGACTGACAGGGAAAGGGTTGAGGTAGCCCATGCTGTCCATAGGGTGGCAGCAAGGTGGGCTGCAAAAGAGGCTTTTTTCAAGGCGTTGGATCTACCCGCCAAGGGTTTGATCTTGTCATGGCGAGAGGTGGAAGTGAGGAACACCTTGACTGGAAGGCCTTTTTTCAACCTTTCCGGGAAAATTGAGAGCTTAGTGAGAAGACGTGGTTGGCGATTGCACCTTTCCCTTTCCCATGATAGGGAAAGGGCAATCGCTATTGTGTTGGTGGAGAAGATACCTCGCTCCAGGAAAGGGATTGCCTGGGGCTATAAACCCGAGAGGAGGAGTGGCTCATGGAATTAAGGTGTTATGAGTCGGTGTTGGTTTTTGTGCCTGAATTGGAAGAACCCCAACTGGAAGAACGGATTAACTGGGTGAAAGGGCTTCTGGAAGGGGGAGATGCCCAGCTGGTGGAGATAGAGAACTGGGGCAGGAAGCGATTGGCCTATGAAATTGAGAAGAGGAAAGAGGGGAGTTATGTGCTTTTCCGTTTCAAGGCCCCGGGCGCTTTAGTGGAGGATTTGGAGAGGAACTGTAGGCTCAGTGGCAATGTCATCAGGTATCTCACGGTGAAACTTAAGGACAAGGAGTGCGAGAAGGTCCAGGAGCCTCCAAAGGAGGAAGAAGGGGAAGGAGAGATATAAGTGGCTATAAACATCAATAAGGTGATTTTGGCGGGAAACCTCACCCGGGATCCCGATCTCCGTTATCTGCCCAGTGGTACCCCTGTCACTGTCTTTCGGGTAGCCGTAAACAGACGCTTTAAAGGTAAATCAGGGGATGTAGACGAGACCTGTTTTGTGGATGTGAAGGTATATGGGAAGCAGGCTGAAAGTTGTGGGGAGTATCTCTCCAAAGGCAGAAACGTTTTGGTGGAGGGGTACCTTCGCCTTGAGCAGTGGGATGCCGAGGGGGGAAAGAGATCCAAGCACGTGGTGGTTGCTGACAGGGTGCAGTTTTTGGGCTTTGGAAGGGATAAGGTGGAGAGTGAAAAAGTGGAGAGTGAGAAGGTGGTTACTCCTGATGTGAGTGATGTACCTGCTGAGGGAGAAGAAGAGGATGACGATTTTCCCTTTTAAGGGAGTTGGAGATTTAAGGGAATAGGGAGGAGTCTGAGATTATGGCCAGGGATGACAAGAGGAGAAGGTTTTACAGAAAAAAGGTCTGCCGCTTTTGCGCTGATGGGGTGAAGGAAATAGATTACAAAGATGTTAAGAGACTCAGGAACTATGTTACGGAGAGAGGCAAGATCGTGCCCCGCAGGATTTCTGGTACCTGTGCCCGTCATCAGCGCCAGTTGGCCAGGGCCATTAAAAGGGCAAGAACATTGGCCCTCTTGCCCTTTACTGTTACTCGTTAGAGAGGCTTTCCATGATCAACGCTGGTGGAGTCAAGCCCAGCATGAAACTGGAGATGGAGGGCGATCCTTACTTGGTGGTCCATGCTGATCATGTAAAGCCGGGGAAGGGACAGGCCTTTTCCCGTCTCAAGCTGAAAAATCTAAAAACAGGTTTGGTGGTGGAAAAGACCTACAAAGCGGGAGAGAAGCTGAAGAAGGCGGATTTTCTTGTGAAGAAGGCCCAGTATCTTTATAGTCAAGAAGATGAGTATTACTTCATGGACTTGGAGACCTATGAGCAGGCTGCTGTTCCTGGGGATGTTTTGAGTAGGGATAAGGATTTTCTGGCTGAAAACATTGAGGTGAGACTTCTTCTCTTTAAGGGTGACCCTGTAGGGGTGGACCTGCCTACGGCTGTAGACCTTAAAGTGGTGGAGGCGGAGCCGGGGGTTCGGGGGGATACGGCCTCGGGAGGTTCTAAGCCGGCTAAACTGGAAACGGGGGCCATGGTCCAGGTTCCCTTTTTTATTAACGAGGGAGATGTGGTGAGGGTAGACACCAGGACCGGAGAGTACGTGGAAAGGGTGAAGTGATGGACACTAAAGAGTTGATGGAGTTGATTAAGGAATTGGCGGACCTGCCCGTAGAGGAGGTAGAGCTGGAGATAGAGGGGGTGAAGCTGAGGCTGAAGAGGGCTGTGGCTCAGCCTATCGCCGAAAGGGTGGAAGCCCCTGCCCAGTCTGTGCCTGTTCCTACCCTTCAGCCTGTCTCTCTTACCCAGGAGGGCGCTCCTCAATTTCCTCCTGACGCTGTGGTCATCCGTTCGCCTATAGTGGGCACCTTTTACAGGACCCCTTCTCCTGACTCCCCCCCTTATGTGGACATAGGCGATGTGGTGGAGAAGGGTCAGACTCTCTGTATCATCGAGGCTATGAAGATCATGAACGAGATAGAGTCGGAAGTGAGGGGGGAGGTTTTGGATGTCTTGGTGGAGAATGCCGAGCCTGCGGAGTACGGTCAGCCCCTTTTTCTGGTTAGGCCCCTTTCATGAGGCATGGTTAAGCGGGTTCTTATAGCCAACAGGGGAGAAATTGCCCTTCGGATTTTGAGGGCCTGTAAAGATCTGGGCATAGAAGGGGTGGTGGTTTACTCGGAGGCGGATTATGATTCCCTTCCTGTTCAGCTGGCGGACAGGGCCATTTGTATAGGTCCTCCTGAGTCTGCCAATAGTTATCTCAATGTTCAGAGTATCATGAGTGCCGCTGAGGTGGTGAAGGCACAGGCGGTCCATCCTGGATATGGCTTTCTCGCTGAGAACCCCGAGTTTGCCGAAATTTGCTTGGCCTGTGGTCTGGTTTTTATAGGTCCATCTCCCCATGTCATTAGACTCATGGGTGACAAGGCTGAGGCCAGAAGCCGGGTGTCCTCTTTGGGTATTCCTGTGATACCTGGGAGTCAGGGGGAGGTGAACACAGAGGAGGAAGCCTTAGAGGTGGCCCGGGATATCGGTTATCCCGTTCTCATGAAAGCGGCGGCAGGGGGAGGGGGACGGGGGATGCGTCTGGCTAAGGACGACGATGAGTTCCGCCAGATTTTCAACACTGCTCGTTCTGAGGCTGGGGCGGCTTTTGGCTATGCAGGTCTGTACGTGGAAAAGTTTGTTCGTCCTGCCCGGCATATAGAGGTTCAGATCCTGGGGGATAGCCATGGACAGGTATTGGTGTTGGGAGAAAGGGACTGCTCCTTTCAACGGCGTCACCAGAAGGTTTTGGAGGAGGCCCCTGCCCTGATCTCTTCCCAGCTGAGGAAGCGTCTCTTTAGGGATGCCCGCTTGGTAGCGGAAAAGGTGGGGTATGTGAGTGCGGGTACTGTAGAGTTCTTGGTGGATGACCAGGATCGCCATTACTTTATTGAGATGAATACCAGGATTCAGGTAGAGCATCCTGTCACGGAGATGGTTACAGGAGTCGATTTGGTGAAAGAGCAAATCAAAATT
Organism: uncultured Aquificales bacterium; assembly: GCA_964493535.1. GTDB lineage: Bacteria > Thermosulfidibacterota > Thermosulfidibacteria > Thermosulfidibacterales > B14-G1 > WFSI01. Next base: position 701 of record CAZBOO010000035.1, on the reverse strand, counting down.
GCATCGGGGAGCCCATTAGACCTGGCCCAGGAGGATGTGAAGGTGCATGGTTGGGCTATTGAGTGCAGGATCAATGCAGAGGATCCCAAGACCTTCCGTCCTTCTCCGGGTAAGGTGGAAAGGTGGATCTTGCCAGGTGGTCCGGGGGTAAGGGTGGATACGGCGATTTTTCAGGGCTATGAAATCCCTCCCTTTTATGACTCTCTCATGGCCAAACTCGTTGTCTATGGGCGGAACAGGGAAGAGGCTATTATGAGGAGCAGGAGGGCCTTGGAGGGGTTCAAGGTAGAGGGGGTAAAGACCACCATTCCACTTAGTAGAGCCATCCTCGAATCTGAAGAATACCTTCAAGGTGGGTGTCCTATTGATTGGTTGGAAAGGTTCCTTTGGTGAAGTGAGTGATACCCTGCTTGTAGTCAGGTTCTCCTCCTTAGGGGATGTGGTCCATACCGTCCCTGCTGTCCGGTATTTAAAAGAACTGCATCCTGATGCCAGGTTAGTATGGATAGTGAAGAAGGGCTACGAGAGTCTCCTGGAGTCCCTCCCTTTTGTGGATAGGGTGATAACCATGGCCCCTGGGAGGAAGGGGTTCAAGGCAGCCCTTTCCCAAGCGAAGGGAGAGAAGCCACAGGTGGCTTGCGATGTTCAGGGGCTCTTGAAGAGCGGTCTTTTTTCTTTCTTCTCGGGGGCCAAGGTAAGGA
>CAZBOO010000034.1:0-11187 GCA_964493535.1 uncultured Aquificales bacterium | reverse complement strand
ATATTCATGGCAACCTCTTTTCTCAGTTCACCTTCCACCTTGTACTCGTGGTCTATCACCTCTCTGATCTTGCTCACCTCGTCATGAGAGAGATCCTTGACCCTCTTATCGGGATCCACACCTGTCCTCTCCAGGATCTTCTTGGCACTCGATAACCCTATACCAAATATATAGGTGAGGGCTGTCTCTATCCTCTTGTTCTTAGGCAGGTCAACACCCGCTACCCTGGCCAAAACACACCTCCTATCCTTGTCTCTGCTTGTGGCGCGGGTCTTTGCAAATAACCCTCACCACCCCTTTTCTCTTGATCACCTTACAATTGGTGCATCTCTTTTTCACCGACGGTCTAACCTTCATATTCTAAACCTCCTGATCAATACCTATAAATGATCCTGCCCCTGGTAGGATCGTAAGAGGAGATCTCCACTTTCACCCGATCCCCGGGAAGGATACGGATAAAGTGCATCCTCATCTTCCCCGACACATGAGCCAAAATCTTAACCCCGTTGTCCAACTCTACCCTGAACATGGCATTAGGCAAGGGCTCTATCACCGTACCCATAAGCTCCAGGGTATCCCCCTTTTTATCCTTTTTGGTCATAGGCCTCAAATCTCCGTTAGGACCCTGGCACCTTCTTCCAAAAGGGCGATGGTATGCTCAAAATGAGCAGCCCAGGAGCCATCTACTGTAACCGCCGTCCACCCGTCATCCTTGATTTTTACATCCCCACTCCCCATGGTCACCATAGGTTCAATGGCAATAGTCATGCCGTCCTTCAAAAGGGGGCCCTGGCCAGGATCTCCAAAGTTAGGAACAGGGGGATCCTCATGGACTTTCTTACCCACACCATGGCCAACAAACTCCTTAACCACGGAAAACCCGTGGGATTCCACATGGGACTGGATAGCATGGGACACGTCCCCCACCCTATCCCCTACCCGGGCCGCCTCTATCCCTTTGTAAAGGGCCTCTTCCGTCACCTTCAAAAGCTCCTCAACCCTGCCATCTACCTCTCCAACAGCCACGGTAGTTGCCGCATCTCCAAAGTAACCCCGGTACTCCACCCCCACATCCATGCTCACTATATCCCCCTCCTTAAGCACCCTCTTAAGGGAAGGAATACCGTGGACCACCTCCTCATTTATAGAGACGCACAGAGCCGCAGGATAAGACCCCGACCCAAAAGAAGGCCTGTATCCCTTAAAAGCCGCCTTGGCCTTTCGCCTTCTGATAATCTCCTCTGCCTTCTTGTTCAAGGCCCAAGTCGTAAGGCCAGGTCTCACAAAACCCTGGAGGGTCTCCAACACCTCTGCAACTATCCTGCTACTCTCCCGGATCTTCTCTATCTCCTTCCGGCTCTTGATAATGATCATGCCCCAAGAACTTTCAAGATCTCCTGGAAGATCTCCGGAATAGAGCCCGTCCCGTCCACATCGTACAGGACACCTTTTTTCCTGTAATACTCGATAAGGGGGGACGTCTGATCCTCATAGACCTTCAACCTCTGGCGAATGGTATCCTCCTTATCATCATCCCTCTGGTAGAGTTCTCCACCACACTTGTCACACACCCCCTCTTTCTTAGGAGGATTGAAGACCAGGTGATACATGGCACCGCACTTCCTGCAGGTTCTCCGACCGGTGAGCCGGGTAAGAAGCTCCTTATTGGGAACAGCCACGTTAATCACGTACTCTATCTTTTTGCCCAACTCACCCAAGACCTTGTCCAAGGCCTCCGCCTGGGGAATGGTCCTGGGAAAACCATCGAGTATGAAACCCTTATCGCAGTCAGACTGGGCAAGACGCTCCTTCACTATCCCGATAACCACATCATCGGGCACCAGCTTACCCCCATCCATATACTCCTTGGCCTTCCTGCCCAGCTCCGTCCCCTCCTTCACTGCTGCACGAAGCATATCTCCCGTAGAGATCTGGGGAATACCCAGCTTCTCCACCATCATCTTAGCCTGGGTTCCTTTACCCGCCCCCGGAGGGCCCAACATAATGATATTCATCGTCCACCTCCTTCATCTCACTGCTGCTTTTTTCATAAACCCTTCATAGTGTCTCATAATCATATGGGACTCAATCTGGACCATGGTGTCCAGGGCCACACCCACTACAATGAGGAGGGCTGTTCCCCCAAAGTAAAAAGGCACGTGAAAATATCTGATAAGAAAAGTGGGCAGCACGCACACAAGGGAAAGATAAAGGGATCCCACAAAGGTGAGCCTGGACAGTATTTTATCGATATATTCCGCTGTAGGTCTTCCCGGTCTTATACCAGGAATGTAACCCCCATGCTTCTTCAAATTGTCCGCCACATCCTCGGGGTTGAAAATAATAGCCGTATAAAAGAAAGCAAAGAATATAATCATGGCCACATAGGGCACAACATATCCTATGGTTCCGGGAGACATAAAAGCCGCTACCTTCTTCGCCATGGGATGGTGAATAAACTGGGCTATAGAAGCGGGAAACATGATGACGGAAGATGCAAAAATGGGAGGTATAACACCAGGGGTATTCACCTTAAGGGGAAGATAAGTGGACTGGCCACCGTAAACCTTACGACCCACCACCCTCTTGGCGTACTGTATGGGGATCCTCCTTTGACCCATCTCCACATAAACAATGAAAGCTATAACGACAAAGGCCATAACCCCCACAATTATAAGGGCGAAGGGAGAGATCTCCCCCGTTTTTACCAAGCGGAAGGTATTGGAAAAGGCGTTGGGCATCCTGGCCACAATGCCAGCGAAAATGATAAGGGAGATACCATTCCCCACACCCCGCTCGTTGATCTGCTCTCCCAGCCACATAAGAAAACAGGTTCCAGCCACCATGGTGACCACCGCCATAAAAACGAACCTGAACCCCGGTACTAAAACCAGAGGTAAACCCGAAGGGCTCCTCATAGCCTGGACCCCCACAGCTATCCCCAAGGCCTGAATAGCAGAGATAAAAACAGTACCGTACCGGGTATACTGAATAATTTTCTTTCTACCCTGGTCACCTTGCTTTTTAAGGGCCTCTAAATGGGGAACCACCACGGTAAGAAGCTCTAATATAATGGCAGCGCTGATGTAAGGCATTATACCCAGGGCAAAAATGGTGAGTTTCCTGAAAGCCCCCCCCGAAAAGAGGTCGAAAAAACCCAAGATGGTACCCTGCATCTTAGCAAAGAACTCGGCCAGGGCCACTCCATTCACCCCTGGCACAGGAACATGGGCCCCCAAGCGAAACACCGCCAGCATTATAAGGGTAAAAATGATACGATTCTTTAGCTCAGGGATCTTAAGGAGGCCATCTATATCCTTCATGGTCTCAGCACCTCTGCTTTTCCACCGGCAGCCTCGATCTTCTCCAGAGCCTGCCTAGTGAATATGTGGGCCCTTACTGTTAAAGCCTTGGTTAACTCACCCCGGGCAAGAACCTTCACTCCATGGCCCATCTTCTTCACCAGTCCCTTATTTCTCAGGACTCCAGGGGTAACCACATCTCCCGAGGCAAACCTCCTCTCCAAAGTCTCCAAATTCACTATGGCATACTCTTTGGAGGTAGGACACTTAAACCCCCTCTTGGGCAACCTCCTATGGATAGGGGTCTGTCCTCCCTCAAACCATGGAGCCACCCCTCCTCCAGACCTGGATCTCTGCCCCTTTTGTCCCTTGCAGGAGGTCTTACCATGTCCAGAACCCGTCCCCCTGCCTATCCTCTTTGTCTTCTTAACGGACCCAGGGGCAGGTTTTAAATCATGCAACCTCATCCCTTTCCTCCTCAATCCTCCAGTTCTCTCACCTGTACCAAGTGCTGCACCTTGTGGATCATGCCCCTGATCACAGGGGTATCTTCATGAACCACCACCTGCCAGGGTTTCTTAAGACCCAGACACTTCACCGTGACGATCTGGTTCTTATTTTTTCCTGCTAAACCCCGTATCAAGGTGATCTCCAGCTTCTTAGCCATGGTCTCCCCCAACCTAGTAGATAACCTCCTTCACCTGTTTGTTCCGAAGCCGGGCTTCTTCACCCAGGTCCCTAAGCATACCAAGGGCCTTGAAGGTAGCCTTCACCACATTGACGGGGTTATTGGAACCCAGAGACTTGGTGAGCACATCCTTCACCCCTAAGGATTCCATAACAGCCCTCACAGGTCCCCCGGCAATAACGCCCGTTCCAGGAGCAGCAGGTTTGAGGAGCACCTCGCTGGCACAGTACTTGGCCACCACGGGATGGGGAATGGTCGATTTAGAGAAACGCACCCTCACCAGATGTTTCTTAGCATGCTCTATGGCCTTCCTTATAGCATCGGGCACTTCCCTGGCCTTACCCAATCCGTAACCCACCACCCCTTCGCCATCTCCTACAACCACCAAAGCGGTAAACTTAAAGTTCTTTCCACCCTTCACCACCTTGGCCACCCTGTTTATAAAGACCACCCTATCCGTCAGCTCCAGCCCTTCAAGATTCACCATTTCCACCAAAACCACCCCTCCTGATCTTCAGAATTGGAGCCCGCCCTCTCGGGCCCCCTCGGCCAAGGCCTTCAACCTGCCATGATAGAGGTATCCGCCCCGGTCGAAGACCACCGATGTAATACCCTTGGCCAGGGCCCTCTGAGCCGCTAAGCTGCCCACGGCCTTGGCTCCATCTCTATTGCTCCCCCTCAACTCCTTGGGAAAGTCAGGATCCAAACTGGAGGCAGACAAAAGGGTCACCCCCCGGGTATCGTCCACCAGTTGGATATATATGTGCTTCAAGCTCCTATAAACCGCCATCCTGGGACGCTCCAGGGTTCCGAAGACCTTCTTCCTCACCCTCCTGTGTCTTCTGAGTCTGGCCTCTTCTCTCCTGAGTTTCGCCACGTCCCTCCTCCTTTATGTAGCTCTACCGGCCTTGCCCGCCTTCTTTCTCACTTCCTCGCCTTCGTAGCGTATGCCTTTACCCTTATAGGGCTCCGGGGGCCTGAGAGCCCTTATCTCCGCCGCCACCTTCCCCACCAGTTCCTTGTCGATACCCTTCACCACAATCCTGATGATTACAGGGCACTCAATATCTATACCCTGGGGAATGGGATACTCTACTGGATGGGAAAAACCCAAGGAAAGATGAAGAACACTATCCTTCACCTCTGCCCTGTATCCCACCCCCACTATGTCCAAAGTCTTTTGAAAACCCTGGCTCACTCCCTGAACCATATTATTCAAAAGGGAGCGAGTAAGACCATGGAGAGACTTATCCCGCTTGGAATCCGTAGGCCTCTCTACCCGGAGTTCCTGACCGTCTTTCACAATCCTCATTCTGGGAGAAAAATCCCTCTCCAATTTCCCTTTGGGTCCCTTGGCCTTCACTCGACAACCATCTATGGTCACCTCCACCCCCGAGGGAATAGGAATAGGCAGTCTACCGATTCTGGACACCCTTCACCTCCTCACCAGATCTCAAAGAGTACTTCACCGCCCACACCCTGTCTCCTGCACTCCTTGTCAGTTATGACACCCTGGGAAGTGGAGACGACACCCACACCAAAACCACCCACCACCCTGGGGAGTTCCTTCCTCCCCATGTAAACCCTTCTTCCAGGTTTACTCACCCTCTTCATACCCCTGATCACGCCCTCCTGAATGCGGCCCAAAGCATCCCTGCGATACTTCAAAACCAACACCAAAAACTCCTGAACAGGATGCTGCTTCACCCAGAAATCCTCTATGAATCCCTCCTCCTTGAGGATCCGTGCGACCTCTTTTTTAATACCAGAGGATGGGACCTCTACCTCCCGCTTGCTCACCATGAGAGCGTTCCTTATCCTGGCAAGCATATCCCCTATGGGATCCGTCATAACCATGATCTCCCCCTCACCAGCTAGCCTTTCTCACACCGGGGATCTTCCCCTCTAAGGCCAACTTCCGGAAACAAATCCGGCAGAGATCAAAACGCCGTAGGCAACCCCGAGACCTGCCGCAAAGGGGACACCGGTTTCTATACCGTACCCTGAACTTGGGTGGCCTTTTCTGTTTCTCCATCTGAGCCTTCCTAGCCACGATCACCTCCTCTTTTTATAAAAGGCATACCCAATTTAGCCAAAAGGGTCCTGGCCTCTTCATCCATCTTGGCTGTGGTCACCACAGTGACAGACAGGCCTCTCACCTTATCCACCTTGTCGTAGTCGATTTCATGGAAGATAATCTGCTCTCGCAAACCCAGGGTATAATTCCCCTGGCCGTCAAAGGACGAGTCGCTCACCCCTCTAAAGTCCCTCACCCTGGGCAACGCCAGATTCACAAGCCTGTCCATAAAGTCCCACATCCGCTCCTTCCTCAAAGTGACAGCCACGCCTATAGGCATTCCCTTCCTCAATTTGAAGGCTGCTATAGACCTTCTGGCCTTCCTCACATAGGGACGCTGGCCAGCGATGAGGGCCAAATCCTCCATGGCCCTATCTATCACCTTAGGTTCCTGCACGGCCTCTCCTAACCCCATGTTAAGAACCACTTTCCTGATCCTGGGGACCTCCATAATACTCTTGTACCCAAATTCCTTCATGAGAGCTGGAACCACTTCCTTTTCGTATTTTTCTCTAAGCCGAGGCACCATGAGTCATCACTCCTTATCCATGATCTCGCCACACTTTTTGCAAGCACGTACCTTCCTGCCATCCTGGAGAAACTTGAAACCCACCCTGGTAGGCTCTCCACACTTGGGGCAAATGGGCATCACATTAGAGAGATGAACGGGAGCCTCCCTCTCCAATATTCCCCCTTGGGAGGTCCGGGTAGGACGCTGATGGCGTTTCACTACGTTCACCTTCTCTACAACAACCCTCTCCCGACTGGGGAGTATTCGGATCACCCTACCCCTTCTGCCCTTGTCCTTGCCTGAGATAACCAAAACCAGATCGTCCTTCTTCACCTTCTCCATGATTGCCTCCGTCACAGCACTTCAGGGGCGAGAGAAATGATCCTCATGAAACCCTTTCTCCTCAACTCCCGGGCTACAGGACCAAATATACGGGTACCAATGGGCTCTCCCGAAGGCCTCACCAATACCACCGAATTCCTGTCAAACCGGATGTAGGTACCATCGGGCCTTCTGTGCTCCTTGGTAGTTCTCACCACCACAGCCCTATGGACTTCACCCTTCTTCACGTTCCCTTCAGGGGTAGCGTCCTTAATGGCCACCACCACCACATCCCCCAACCGGGCATACTTCTGGGCACTTCCCCCTAACACCCTTATGCACTGAGCCTTTTTGGCGCCCGTGTTATCGGCCACTTCCACCATGGTCTGAGGCTGTATCATGGACCACCCTCTCCTCTCTCTCTAATATCTCCACCACCCGCCACCGCTTATGGCGACTCAAGGGACGGGATTCAATGATTCTCACCCTATCCCCCTCCCTACACTCGTTCTTCTCATCGTGAGCCATATACTTCTTGTTCTTCCTCACGATCTTCCCAAAAACGGGGTGACGAAAGATACCCTCCACCTTCACCACCACCGTCTTATCAGCCTTGTCACTCACCACTACCCCTTCCAGCAGTTTACGAGCCATCCTTTTCCTCCAAGGCCTTACTCAACTCCTTCTCCCTAAGCACCGTCTTCACCCGAGCCAGATCCTTCCTCAAATTCCGATAAAGGGCAGGGCTATCCAAGCGCCCCAAGGCCTTCTGAAATCTCATGGCCAAAAGCTTTTTTTTGACCTCCTCTTCCTTCTTCCTAAGCCCCTCTTCACTCATAGCCCTCAGCTCCGCTGCCCTTATCATGACTAACCCCCCATCTCCTTAGATAGAAAGCGGGTCTTGATAGGCAACTTCATGGATGCAAGCCTCAAAGCCTCCTTGGCCACATGGAGGGGCACTCCCGAAAGCTCATAGAGTATTCTGCCTGGCTTCACCACAGCTATCCAGTACTCGGGGCTTCCCTTTCCTTTACCCATACGGGTCTCAGCAGGCTTCTTAGTTACAGGTTTATCAGGGAAGATACGTATCCACACCTTCCCACCCCTTTTCACATGGCGGGTAATAGCCACCCTGGCTGCCTCTATCTGCTGGGAGGTAATCCAGGCAGGTTCCAAGGCCTGAAGGCCATAATCCCCAAACGACAAGGTGGAGCCCCTGTATGCCTTTCCCTTCATCCTACCCCGTTGCTGCCTTCTGTATTTAACCCTCTTGGGCGCCAACACGGGACTCTATGCCTCCCTTCTCATCAATAACTTCTCCTTTAAAGACCCACACTTTAACCCCTATCACTCCGTACTTGGTGAGTGACTCGGCAAACCCGTAATTGATATCGGCCCTCAAGGTATGAAGGGGTACCCTTCCCTGGCGGTACCACTCCCTTCTGGCCATCTCCGCTCCGCCAAGCCTCCCTGCGCAACTGATCTTGATACCCTTGGCCCCAAACTTCAAAGCGGTGTTAACAGCCCTCTTCATGGCCCTCCTGAAAGAGACCCTCCTCTCCAACTGCATGGCCACATTCTCGGCCACCAATTGAGCATCCAGCTCAGGGATAGACACCTCATGAATATTGAGCATGAGCTGGCGATGGGTGAGCTGGGCCAGTTCATCCCTCAGCTTCTCCACTTCAGCACCCTTCCGGCCTATTACTATGCCAGGACGAGCGGCATAGATGTCTATCTTGACCTTATTGGCCGCTCTCTCAATGATGATCTTGGAAATACCAGCGTGGTAGAGCTTCCCTTTGATGTACCGTTTTATCTTAATATCCTCATGAAGGAACTCAGAATAGCCCTTTTTACTGAACCACTTGGACTCCCAGTCCTTTACAATACCAAGCCTAAAACCCGCGGGATGAACCTTCTGACCCAAATCACCACCTCCTCATCTTTCATATCTCCTCTCATCCAGTACCACAGTGATGTGGCTGGTCCTCTTGCTCACCAGATAGGCCCTTCCCATAGCCCTGGGCCTGATTCTCTTCCACATGGGTCCCCCATCCACATAAATGGCCTTCACATAAAGGGCATCAACATCGCCTATGTCAGGGCTCACCTCAGCATTTGCCACAGCAGACTTCACCACCTTTTCAATAACCTTAGCCCCCCTTTTGGGTGAGAGGGACAGGATCCTTAAAGCCTCCTCCAGATCTTTCCCCCTGATGAGATCGGCTACCACCCGAGCCTTTCTGGGAGAGATCCTCACATACCGAGCCACCGCCTTGACCGCCATATCTGTTTCCCTCATCTCACCTTGCTCTTTTTGGCTTTTTTATCCGCTCCATGGCCCCTGTATGTCCGGGTAGGGGCAAACTCCCCCAGTTTGTGGCCTATCATCTGTTCCGTCACATAGACAGGAACAAACTTTCTCCCATTATGCACAGCAAAGGTATGACCAACAAACTCCGGGGTGATAGTGGATCTCCGAAACCATGTCTTGATCACCTTCTTCTCATCAGAAGCGTTAAGCCTTTGAACCTTCTTCAATAGCTTCTCATCCACAAAGGGACCCTTTTTGAGAGACCTGCTCATCTCACTTTCTCCTCTTTACAATCCATTTATCCGAAACCTTCTTTTTTCTGGTTCTGTAACCCTTGGTGGGCCACCCCCAAGGGCTCACGGGATGACGCCCCTTGGTTCTCCCCTCACCACCACCGTGGGGATGATCCACAGGGTTCATGGCCGTACCCCTCACATGGGGACGCTTCCCCAACCAGCGGGACCTCCCCGCTTTACCCAGATTGATGTTCTCGTGATCCACATTTCCCACTTGACCCACAGTGGCCATGCAATCCTGGAGAAAGAGACGAATCTCTCCCGAGGGAAGTCGGACATGAGCGTATCTCCCCTCCTTAGCCATGAGCTGGGCATAGGTACCTGCACCTCTCACCAACTGCCCCCCCTTGCCAGGGAAAAACTCCAAGTTGTGAATGAAGGTACCCAAAGGGATGACCCGCAAAGGCAAAGCGTTACCAGGCCTGATCTCTGCCTCGGGCCCCGCCATAACCATATCACCCACCTGCAAGCCCAAGGGAGCCAGTATATAGCGCTTCTCCCCATCGGCATAGTGAAGGAGGGCTATCCTGGCCGATCTGTTAGGATCATATTCTATGGACGCCACCTTGGCAGGCACTCCCCATTTATCCCTTTTGAAATCTATAACCCTGTACCTCCTCTTGTGGCGCCCTCCCCGGAAGCGTACTGTGATCCTTCCCTGGTTATTCCGAGCCCCCGTCTTCTTCAGAGGGCGGGTAAGTCTCTTCTCAGGCTCCTTTTTGGTTATCTCGGAAAAATCCGAGACACTCATAAAACGAACCCCAGGGGAAGTGGGTTTCAGTCTCCGAATGCCCATAAGCTACCCTCCTACACCTCAAAAAGTTCTATACGGTGACCGGGAGCCAAGGTGACGATTGCCTTTTTCCAATCTTTCTTCTTACCTTCCACCCGACCCATTCGCCTCTTCTTACCCTTCACTCTCACCGTATTGACCTTCAACACCTTCACATCAAAGAGCTTTTCTACAGCAGATTTGATCTCCTGCTTATTGGCCTTGGGATGAACCTCAAAGGCCGCCTTGTTCATAAGCTCCTTTTCTTCCATGCTCTTTTCTGTCACCACAGGACGCAAGATTATGCTGTAAGGGTCCCTCTTAAACTTCATGCCAGTGCCTCCTCTATCCTATCCAGGGCCCCCTTGGTACACACCACCACTTCGTGGTCCAAAAGATCGTAAACATTGAGCCCCTCAGCCTTCAGCACCTTTACCTGGGGGAGGTTCCCCGTAGCCTTATCCAGATTGAAATCTATCTCCTCAATCACCAAAAGCACCTTCTTACCCTCAAGCCCCAAATCCCTCAAAAATGCCACAGCCGATTTGGTCTTGTGATCGGGCAGGTCTATACCTTCCACAAACATCAGCTCTCCATCTCCATATTTGGCAGAAAGGGCCGACTTCAGGGCCACCCGCCTGGCCTTTCTGGGAACTCTATAACTGAAACCCCTGGGCCTGGGACCAAAGACTGCGCCCCCTCCTACCCAGTGGGGCGCCCTTATAGACCCTTGCCGGGACCTCCCTGTTCCTTTCTGGCGCCAGGGCTTCCTGCCCCCTCCTCTCACCTCTCCCCGAGTCTTGGTGGAGGCCGTACCCCTCCTTTTGCAGGCCAGCTGCATCTTCACCCCTTCATAAAGGAGATGGGTCTTAACTGGGGTCTCAAGGAGGTCCCCTTCCAATA
>CAZBOO010000033.1:6568-11635 GCA_964493535.1 uncultured Aquificales bacterium | reverse complement strand
TGACGGTTCTCACCACCGTCTTGGAGGATCCCACCGGGTACGGTCGGGTTGTGAGGGAGGGGGGTTTCGTAAGGGCTATTGTGGAAGATTCAGAGGCGGGTCCCCGGGAGCGGGAGATCAGAGAGGTGAACACTGGGGTGTACCTCTTCTCCTTGGATGTCTTGAAGAGGGCCTTGCCCCTTCTCGCTCCTCATCCACCCAAAGGGGAGTATTACCTTCCTGATATAGCCTCCTGGGGGGTGAAGGAAGGGTATAGGGTTGGGGCCCGGCAGGTGGGAGATCCCCAGGAGGGCTTGGGGGTGAACGGTCGGGGGCAACTGGCGGTGGCATGGTCGGTTTTGAGGGATCGCAAGAACAGGGCCCTCATGGAGGAGGGGGTCACCCTGGTGGAGCCTTCTTATGTCTATGTGGACATGGATGTGGCTGTGGGTCAGGATACCACAGTCCATCCCTGGGTTCAGCTTCAGGGAGAGACCTTCATAGGAGAGGGGGGTGTTATTCGCTCCCATGTGAGGGTTTTGGATTCCCAGCTGGGAGCGGGGGTAACGGTTTTAGATTCTTCTATTGTGGAAGGGGCTGTTTTAGGGGATGGAGTGCTGGTAGGACCCATGGCCCGTCTCCGGCCTGGCACTTGGCTGGACCGGGGGGTTAAGATAGGGGACTTTGTGGAGGTGAAAAAGTCTCATATAGGGGAGGGGAGCAAGGTCGGCCACTTGAGTTACATAGGCGACGCTACCCTGGGTAAGGGGGTGAACGTGGGAGCGGGGACCATAACCTGCAATTACGACGGTTTTGCTAAGCACCCCACTTTTGTGGGGGATGGGGCCTTTATAGGCAGTGACACCCAACTGGTAGCCCCGGTGAAGGTGGGGAAATACGCCCTTATCGGGGCGGGTTCTACCATTACTAAGGATGTCCCGGAGAATGCCTTGGCCCTCAGCCGGGCCCATCAAAAGATTATCCCTGGGAAGGGAATGAACTACTGCAGAAAGAAACGGGGTGGGTAGGGATGTGTGGGATTGTAGGGTATCTGGGGGAGAAACAGGCCTTGGAGGTTCTCCTGGATGGTCTCAGGAGATTGGAATATCGGGGGTATGATTCGGCAGGAGTGGCCTTGGTGGCCCCGGGAGAACTCCGGGTGGTGAAGTCTGTGGGGAAGATCAGGGACCTGAGAAGGAAGGTCCGGGTCCTTTCGGAGAAGGAGGCATATCATGTGGGTATTGGCCACACCAGATGGGCTACCCATGGCCGTCCTAACGAGACCAATGCCCATCCCCATGTGGCAGGTCCCATCGCCCTGGTTCATAATGGGATTATAGAAAACTATTTAGACATAAAAGAAGAGTTGGAGCTGGCGGGGCACACCTTCCAGTCGGACACCGATTCGGAAGTGGTAACTCAACTGGTCCATTTCTACTATCGGGGGGACCTCTTCCAGGCAGTGGGTAAGGCGGTGGAGCGCCTGGAGGGATCCTATGCCCTTGCCGTTGTCTCCAAAGAGGAGCCTCAGGTCTTGGTGGGGACTAGGAAGGAGAGCCCTCTGGTGCTGGGGTTGGGGGAGGATGAGTACTTTTTGGCGTCGGATGTCCCTGCTATCTTGCCTTACACCCGAAGGATGATGCTTTTGGAGAACCGGGATCGGGTGATCATCACCCCCCAAGGGGGGACGGTAGTGGATGCTGAGGGGCAGAAGGCGGAGAGGCCTATCCAGGAGATCACCTGGAGCATGGCATTGGCGGAGAAGGCGGGATATAAGCATTTTATGCAGAAAGAGATCTTTGAGCAGCCTCGGGCTTTGGCGGATACTATAGGGGGCTACGTCTTTCCCGCTAAAGGGGATATACACTTCCCCCAGGGGGAGTTGGGGGAGGGGGCTTTCAGCAGGATAGTTCTGGTGGCCTGTGGCACCTCCTGGCACGCGGCTCTGGTGGGAAGATTCTGGATCGAGGCCCAGGCACGTATTCCAGTGGATGTAGAAATAGCCTCGGAGTTTAGGGCCAGGGACCCTATTTTGGACGGAGGGACTTTAGTGGTGCCCATCTCCCAGTCGGGGGAAACGGCGGATACCTTGGCGGCCTTGCGCATAGCCCATGAAAAAGGGGCCCGGACTTTGGCCATCTGCAATGTGGTGGGTTCCAGCATCGCCCGGGAGGCTCAGGGGGTGATATACACCTATGCGGGTCCCGAGATAGGGGTGGCTTCCACTAAGGCCTTCGTGACCCAGATGGTGATCCTCTATCTCTTCTCCTTGAAGCTGGGTCTTGTGGGGGGGGTGTTGGAAAAGGGGGAGGTCTCCAGAAGGATCAAGGGGCTGCTCTCCCTTCCCAGGAAGATGGAGGAGGTTCTCTCCCAGGAGGAAGAGGTGGCGGACCTTGCCCGGGAACTGTACCATGTTCAGGATTTTCTTTACTTAGGGCGCTGGCTCAACTACCCCATAGCCATGGAAGGGGCCCTGAAGCTGAAGGAGATCTCTTATATCCATGCCGAGGGTTATCCTGGAGGGGAGATGAAGCATGGCCCCATCGCCCTTATTGAGGAGGGACTACCTGTAGTGGCCATTGCCCCCCGGGATATGGTCTATGAAAAGATGGCTTCTAATGTGGAAGAGGTGAAATCCAGGGATGGGCAGGTCATCGCCGTGGGTTTTTCAGGGGATCCTTTGGAGCGGAGGGCGGATCGGTTTTTGGCGGTTCCCCCCGTAGAGGATGACCTCACCCCTTTCCTTACGGTATTGCCTCTCCAGCTACTGGCTTACTATATAGCTGACAGGAAGGGTTGTGATGTGGACCAGCCCAGGAATCTGGCCAAGAGTGTCACGGTTGAGTAGGCAGGGGAGGCCCGGGCCCCAGAGTTCACGTTGGAGGATGACGTGCGTTTGAATGGGGGTATTATCAAGTCTCTGGCCCCTGCTCACTGGAAGTTAGGGGTACGCCTCAGCGAAAGAACATCCCTGGTCATCTTAGGGGTGGTAGTGGGAGCGCTGGCTGCCTTGGGGAACGGCGCCTTCAGAACGTGTATGCTTTTCTTTCACCACCTCTTCTTTGTCCAGTATGGGGGATTCTTGGGTATTCCCCACGGGGGATGGCATCGGGTCTTTTACCTGCTGTTGCCTGTGACGGGGGCTTTGGTGGTGGGGTTGACTGTTTGGAGATTTTCCGACATTATTAAGGGGTACGGCATGCCCCGTTTGCTCCTGGCGGTGGCTAAGGGGGGAGGCTACATAAAGGCCCGGGCCATCCCATTGAATATCACTATTCCCACCCTGGTTATAGGATCGGGGGGATCAGCGGGAAGGGAAGGTCCCATTGCAGCCTTGGGTGGGGCGTTGGGATCAGTGGTGGGTCAGATAGTGCAAGTGTCCCCCCAGCGGATGAGGGTGTTGGTGGCATCAGGTGCAGGGGCGGCTATCGCTGCTGCCTTTGATGCCCCCATAGCGGGGATGATGTTTGCTTTGGAGATTGTCCTTTTGGGCAATTTTGATATTGAGCATTTCCCCCCTGTGGTCATTTCGGCGGGTACAGCCACGGTTCTTACCGAGGCCCTTTATGGTTCCCGGGTCACTTTTCGCCTTCCCCCTTTCCACATTCAGAACCTCTGGGTTGAGATCCCCTCTTACGTTATTCTGGGTTTAGTAGTGGCCTTTTTAGGGGTGCTTTTTACGAGGCTTTTTTATGCCATGAATCACGCGTTTGAAAGGGCCCGTGTCCACCTTTACCTTAAGATCCTCTTGGGGGCCTTCCTGGTGGGGGCTATGGGGATCTTTTTACCCCAGGTTATGGGGAATGGGTATCCTGTTATAGAGGAAGCCTTGCAGGGCAGGCTTATCTGGGGTGTAATTACCCTTCTCATCTTTGCCAAAATGGTGGCTACATCTATTACCGTAGGCTCCGGTAGCCCTGGGGGTCTCTTTGCCCCGGCCCTTTACATAGGATGCATGGTGGGGGCCAGTTTTGGGGGCATAGTCCACACCCTTTTGCCTGGGCTCTCTGCTCCTCCTGGGGCTTACGCTTCTGTGGGCATGGGGGCGTTCCTGGGAGCCGCCTGTCATGCCCCTTTGACGGGTATCTTCCTCCTTTTTGAGATGACCAGGAGCTATCAAATCATGCTTCCGGCCATATTTGCCGCCATGATAGGCTCTTTGATGGCGGAGAGAATCCTGCCTTTCTCCATAGACACTTATGGTCTGGCTCAGCAAGGGATAATTCTTCACCATGGCAGGGAGCGAGAGGTCCTGGAGACCCTGAAGGTGAAGGATGCCCTGTTCAAGGAGTTCGATGCCATCTGGGAGGGGACATCTATAAGGGGACTCAGGATCTATTTCAGCAAGTTTTCCCACCATACGGATCTCTTTGTTGTGGACAAAGAGGGGAGACTTGAGGGGGTGATCCCCTTCTCCATCCTCAGGGAGGCCCTGTTTATAGGGGAGATGGAGAACCTTTTAGTGGCCAAGGATTTGGCCGTCACCGATGTGGAGCCCTTGGAGATGGATGACAGCCTTATGGAGGCCATGAAGCGCTTTGGCCATGGGGGGGTAGACCATCTCCCGGTGGTGAAAAGCAGGGAGAGCCAACGGTTGCTGGGAATGGTGGCCCGACGAGGGGTCATCGAGGTCTACAACCGGGAACAGGCCAGAAGGACGGCAGCGGCCCAGTGAGGGCAGGCATCTTAGGAGAGATCAAGGCCCAAGAGGGCTTTTTTATGGTCCTGGGGGCCGTGGTTATAGGGATCCTGGCGGGTTATGGGGCCGTGGGTTTCAGAAAGCTCATTGATCTGGTGCGTTCCGGGGCCTTTCAAAACCTCCTCCCCTTTTTAGCCCAGGGAGGTCTTCACGGGTATGCCCTCATTCTTGTCCCTGCCTTGGGGGGGTTGGCCGTGGGGCCCATAACGGCCTTCTTTCCCCGGGAGGCCAAGGGTCATGGAGTGCCCGAGGTAATGGAGGCCATAGTGGCCAGGAGGGGATTGATAAGGCCCAGGACGGTGGTTCTTCGGGCCCTGGCTTCTGCCCTCTCCATTGGATCCGGGGGCTCTGTGGGAAGGGAGGGTCCTATTGTCCAGATCGGTTCCGCT
>CAZBOO010000033.1:1587-6558 GCA_964493535.1 uncultured Aquificales bacterium | reverse complement strand
GGGCAGCGGGGGGCATCGCCGCCACTTTTAATGCCCCCATAGCCGGCTTTCTCTTTGCCAACGAGGTGATTCTGGGGGATTTTTCCCTGGCAACGGTGAGCCCCATTATTCTCTCTTCCGTGGCAGCTACCGTTGTCTCCCGGCGCTATCTGGGGGCCTATCCTGCCTTCATGGTGCCCCAATACGAGCTGGTGAGTCCGGTGGAACTCATTTTTTATGCCATTTTGGGTGTCTTGGTCTCCTTGGTGGCCCTCTTGTATGTGCGGAGTCTGTACTGGGCAGAGGATTTTTTCGAGGAGAGGGTGCCCATTCCCCCTTACCTGAAGCCGGCCCTGGGAGGGCTGCTCCTGGGGATCATTGCCTATCATTTTCCCCAGATCATGGGAAATGGGTATCCACCTATGGAGCAAGCCATGAGGGGAGAGATGGCCTTGGGGTTTATGGGGGTTTTGGTGTTGGTGAAGGTGGTTGCTACCTCTGTCACCATTGGTTCGGGAGGCTCTGGAGGTGTCTTTGCTCCGGCCCTTTTTGTGGGGGCCATGGCAGGGGGCTCCTTTGGCACCTTAATCCATAACCTTTTTCCTGCCGTCACAGCCCCCGAGGGGAGCTACGCCCTGGTGGGTATGGGAGGGGTCTTCGCAGCAGCGGCTTTTGCGCCCCTCACTTCCATACTCATTCTCTTTGAGCTTACCAACAACTATACTGTTATCCTGCCCATAATGATTGTGTGTGTCATTGGCTATATCCATGGCCGGTGGATAAGAAGGTACTCCATTTACACTTTGAAGCTTCACCGGAAGGGGGTGGAGGTGGTGAGGGGGCCGGATGTCAATATCATGAAGGAAATCCCTGTGGCTGCTGCCATGGACAAGCACTTTTTTAGTGTTATTCCCGACACTCCCCTCATCAGATTGGCCGGCATTATCCACAAGACGGGCCAGAGTTTCTATCCAGTGGTAACTCGGAGGGGGGATCTGGTAGGTATCATCACTTACCACGACCTGGAGCCTACCCTCTTTGTGGAGGGGTTGGAGTACTTGGTCTTGGCCTATGATATGGCCAGCAGGGATCTCATCACCACCACCCCGGAGGAGAGCCTTTATGATGCTGTGAAGAAGATGGACCGAGAAGGGGTGAGGCAACTTCCTGTGGTGGATTCCAAAAACCCCAAGAAGCTTTTGGGGATTATCACCCGGAAGGACGTGGTAGCGTCTTATAACAGGGAAATGGTGAAGCGGGGGTTGAGTTGATGGAGGTCATCTGGGCTCCTGAGGAGGAGGGAGGTGCCTATCTACGAGTATGTGTGTGAGGATTGTGGCAGACGGCAGGCCTGTCTCCTTTTGAGCGGTTGGGAGGCGAGTCCCCAGTGCAAGGCGTGCGGGAGTCGCCGCTTGAGGAGGTTGGTCTCCCGGATTAGGGTTTCTCTTTCTGAGGAAACCCGCATGGAGCGCCTGGCAGACCCTATCCGATGGGGGGATGTGGATGAGGAGGACCCTCGTTCTATAGCCAGGTTTATGAAGAAGATGGGGGCGGAGGTGGGAGAGGAGATAGGGGACGATTTCCATGAGATGGTGGAGGAGCTGGAGTCGGGAAACCTTCCTGCTGAGGATGGAAAAGGAGGAGAAGAATGAGGGGTTTCAGATCCCCGTGTGCCCGAAGCCCCCTTCCCCCCGGGATGAAGGAGGGAGATCTTGCACCTCTTCTAAGTTCCCTTGGACTGCAGGGGTCAGGGTGGCCTGGGCAATGCGCGTGTCAGGCTCCACGGTGAAAGGTGCCTTCCCAAGGTTGATGAGGATCACATGGATCTCTCCCCGGTAGTCAGCATCTACGGTCCCTGGGCTGTTGAGGAGAGTGACCCCGTATTTCAGGGCCAACCCGCTTCGGGGGCGGATCTGGATTTCCCAGCCTGGGGGAATGGCCACGGTTATCCCTGTGGGAATGGCCCTCCATTCCCCTGGATTCAGGGTTAAGGGCTTTTCCGGGCAGGCGAAGAGGTCCATACCCGCTGCCTGGGAGGTCATATACCGGGGCAGGCAGGCCCCGCTTCTCACCTTTTTCACCAGGATCTTCATGGAGGGGCAGATATCACACTACCGTTCTTTAAGGAAGGAGAGAAGACTTTTTGCTTTGGAAGATGGGACTCCCCATGGTTTTCATCCATATTTCTTCTGCAACTTTCTCTAAAAGGCTCCTCTCCTCAGACTGGGGGCGGTGAAGGGCTGTTTTCAAGGGGAATCCATGAGGTAAGAGGTGTTTGGGGGAGTGGCCTGTGGCTGTGAGGAATCCTAATCGGAAGAAGAGGTGGACTTCCTTGGGAGGGAGGCCCTTTTCCAAGTCCTGGAGGGCCTGAAGAGCCACTCGGAAGAGCGTGGCTTCCCACCAGCCTCTGGGGAGATAGGAGGAAAGGGAGTGGCAGATTTCCAAAACAAGGGAGGGATGTTTTCTGGCTTGGGGGAAGGGGGCCACAGCGCTCCAGGAATTTCCTCGAACCCTCTCTCCGGAAAGCCACTGGAATCGAAAGAAGGTGAGGGCCGGAGGATCTAAGGCGGCCTTTTGAGGGGCGTTGGCCAGTGCGCCCCTTCTCACTATGTACTCCAGTATGCCCCTGCGAAGGAAGAAGACCTCCAAGGCAAGGTCTGCCTCCCCCAGTGTCCTTCTCCTGAGGACCAAGCCATGGCCCCAGCCCAAATGAGGGGGAAGGGGAATGGTCTTTAGCCCATTCCCCAGATCAGGTACCATCTGAAGATCTCCTGGCCCCAGAAAAGGGAAATATAGGCTCCAAGGACCAAAAAGGGGCCAAAGGGAATGGGTGTGCCCCGGTCCTTCCCCGAGAATTTCAGCCACAGGCTCCCCGCCACTGCACCCAAGAGGGAACCCAAGAAGGTGGTGAGGAGAACCCCTACGGGGCCCAAAAAGGAGCCTACCATAGCCACGAGTTTCACATCCCCTCCTCCCAAGGCCTCCCTTTTCAGGATGCGGGAGGCCAATAGGCCTAAAAGGAGGAAGCACCCTCCTCCCAGCAGGATGCCCACGAGGGAGGGAATGAGTCCTATGGTCCAGTGGGAGAAGAGAAAGCCCACTCCAATGCCTGGGAGATCTATCTCGTCAGGGATAATCTGATGATCCAGGTCAATGAAGAATATGGGCAGGAGGGAGAGGGTAAAAAGGCCGGACCATAGGAGCTTGAGGGAGAGGCCGTAACGAATGTAGCAACTGGTTGTGAGGAGGGCGGCCACCAGTTCCACGGCGGGGTATCGGGGAGAAATGGGGTCCTTGCACTGCCGACACTTCCCCCTGAGAATGATGTAAGAAACCAGGGGGATGTTCTCCCACCATGAGAGACTGTGGCCGCACTTGGGGCAGGCAGAGCCAGGCCTCAGGATGGAGAGGTTTTGGGGGAGGCGATAGATTACGACGTTGATAAAGCTACCTAAGCAAGCCCCCAGGGCGAAAAGGAAGACGATCCAAGGTAGATTCTCTATTTCCCTCCTCCTTTAAGGTTATGCCCGGATGAGGGGAAGAAGACCTGTAAGCCGGGTTTTGTCCCCGTATGAGACGGGGGGCAGTCATTCATCTACGGTGCCGGTTACCCGACACCTTTAGCGACCTACCCGGGAGCCTTGGGCGGGCTACCCTGTGCGCCCCCCTATTTGGTCTTGCCCCGGGCGGGGTTTACCAAGCCGGCCCGGTCACCCGGACCGCTGGTGGGCTCTTACTCCACCCTTTCACCCTTACCGGGTCTTTGCGATCCATCCCTCTCCCCTGATACCAGGGTGGATGGGTCAGGCCCGGCGTGCTTCTTTCTGTGGCACTTTCCGCTCCTCACGGAACCTGGGAGTTACCCAGCGCCCTGCCCTGTGGGGCCCGGACTTTCCTCCCGCAGGCCGGAACCTGCCGGTGACTGCCCGGTCTTCTTCAGCACCTCATCCAGGGCCCTGTTGGCCAGTCTGTCGGCCTCCCTGTTGAGACCCCGGTCTATGTGGAAGATATGAAATCTTTTGAACCTTTTCAAGAGGGTCTGGGCTTCTTGGAAGAGCCTCTGCAATCGGGGATTTTTAACCTTGTAGAGACCCGTTATCTGCCGGACCAAGAGCTGGGAATCGCTGAAGATTTCAAGTTCTTCCTTCACCCCTACCTTCCAGACCGCCTCCAATCCTTTTATGAGGGACGTATACTCGGCCATGTTGTTGGTCCCTTTTCCTATGTATCCCTTTTCCTTTAGAAGCATCTCCTGACCTTTATATAGGATGCATCCGTAGGCGGCGGGACCCGGGTTTCCCCGGCAGGCCCCATCAATGAATAGGCGGTAGGTGGGGGTGCTTTGAGGGCTATCCGGATCCAGGGTGCCCTGGTTCACTCCTGGTTTTCCTCCCAGTAGTAGAGGATGCGGTTGCAGAAGGGGCATTGGATGAGGGCTTCTCCCTTCTTCACCTCTAAAAAGGTCTGGGGGGGTATTTCCATGTGGCAACCCTGGCAGGTGTATTTTTGGGCTTGTACAAGGGCGTAGCCCCTGTTTTGCCTCACCCTTTCATAAATCTGGTAGGTGCGCCGGTTCAGGCGGGTGGATAGCCCTTCCCTCTCTCCTCTGCGTTCCTGTGAGGTTTCCTCTGTTTCTCTCAGCTTTTCTTTAGCCTTGGCCCGGGCTTTCTTCAAAGCCTCCTCTTTCTCCCGCGCCTCCTCTCTTGTTTTATCCTCTTGGGCTTTCACCTCTTCTGTTCGGTCTAAAAGGAGGATTACTTCATCTTCCAGTTGGCTTATCTTCCCTTTGAGGGTCTCTATCTCCTTGGCAAGGGCATTGTACTCCTCGTTGCTCTTGGCCTGGAAGAGACGGCCCTTCTTTTCTCCCACCTTTTCTCCTAACTCATTGATCTCTCTCTCCTTGCTCCTTCTTTCCATCTCCAGCTCTTTTGATTCCTGCTGGAGTTTCTCTAAGTGCCCCTTGGCCTTTTCCAGGGCCTTGGTCTCCTCCTG
>CAZBOO010000033.1:0-1577 GCA_964493535.1 uncultured Aquificales bacterium | reverse complement strand
CTCCACATTCACTTGGAGGACCTCCTTCTCGATTTTTTCTTTTAACAGCTTCATGCCCCAGGACTCTGTGGCGAAGTGGCCCAGATCCAGGAGAATCATGCCGGTCTCCTGGGCCTCCCGGGCCTGATGGTGTTTCACATCTCCCGTCACCAGGAGTTGGGCCCCTAAGACCTGGGCTTTAGGCCATAAGTCCCCCCCCGAGCCAGGGCATACAGCTACCCGCTGGACCTCCTTGTAAGGATCCCCTACCACCCGGGCCCAGGGAGCTGGGAGTTCCTCCATAAGGCGGTGGGCCAGAGCCTCGGGGGTGGTAGTTTGGGGAAGCATGCCCACTCTCCCCACGCCCCCTTCTCCCGCCGGCGACAAGGGTTCCAAGACATCCTGATCCCCGAGGCCCACTTTTTGAGCCAGGGCGTGGGAGAGCCCCTCTGGAGCTGCGTCCCAGTTGGTGTGCATGGCAACCAAGGCCATGTTGGACTCTATGAGCCTGTAGATGAGGATGCCGGGATACCCCCCCTTCTCTATGGCCTTTAAGGGGGTAAATATGAGGGGATGATGGGTGACGATGAGCTGGGCCCCTTCTCCCTGGGCCCTGTCTATCACTTCGTGGGTTGCTTCCAAAGCCAGATAGAGCTTTTCTATCTTTTGATGGAGGTCTCCTACTTGAAGACCCGAGTTGTCCCAAGAGAGGGCCAGAGAAAAGGGGGCTATCCGGTCTAAGGAGGATAGGATCTCCCCTAAGACCATGGTTCATTAAAAGAGGGGAACGTGCCGGAGGCACATTCCCCTTGCTGTTGGGCTTTCCATTTCTATGCCTTCTTTTTCCACTGTAACCCCTGTAAAGAATGGGATAAATGGGCCCGCCAGGAGTCGAACCTGGGACCTTCCGGTTATGAGCCGGTGGCTCTGACCAACTGAGCTACGGGCCCTTATAGGGGGGTTAGTATTTTCCCCCTGTAGCCCTTTGTCAAGGGATCTTTTCTCAGGAGTTCCCCCATTTTTTCAGCTACCAGGGGATAACCCCAAGGTGGGTTGCTCCAAACCCCCCTTTTCCCGGCAACGTCTTATACTCCCAGGATGCCTTGCAAAAAGGGCCATAATCCCATCCGCTATGGCATAGTACCTGAAATCAGGCACACCAAACACCCTCTTTGCTATCCTGTATATATGTCCCACCATCACTTTTAACTTGCTCCTGAATCCGTGACAAAATTATCAACTATTCCCGTTCAACCCATTGAAATAACTGGCGATATGTTGCATAATCCCCTGTCAAGAATTTCACCTGGGGGGTGATGGCGTGAGACGATTCATCATTGAGCAGTCCAACGAGGAGATTTACTCGGTCCACTCCGGCCTGGCCCTGGTGGGCCTGTGCCTGAACAAGTTCACCAGCCTGGAGAGCCAACTCAATAAGGCCCTGGGGAAGTGTCGTGGTATCTCTCATTCCGATGTACTAAAGAGCTACGCAGGTCTGCTCTGTATGGGCAAGAGCGACTACGAGGCCATCACAGACAGGATGTAGAGACCAGGGTGGCTCTGGGGAGGTACCCCGAGGTGTTCCATGTGCTCAAATG
>CAZBOO010000032.1:0-12070 GCA_964493535.1 uncultured Aquificales bacterium | reverse complement strand
AAGAAACCCCTGTCACCTTCCCAGCAAATAGGATCATGGACCTGAGAACCAGGTGAATCGGCCATTGAAAAGGCCTCTCCTATTTCTACACCTTTAACCCCGGGGATGGAGATCACGGCCTGGGTCAACTGGCCATCCAACCTCCGATCCCAATGGACGTAGCTTCCCAATCCCGGGGGAAGGCCCTTCACCCTCACCTCAAAAACGCCTCCCAGAGAATTCCCCTGGACCCTGGCCTTTTCAATGGCCTCCATCATCCTTTCCTCTGCATGGGGGTCCCCACAACGCAAAGGGGAATCCTCCACCCTGTCCCAGTCAACCCTTTCCACCCTGATTCCCCCTATGCTCACCACATGTGAGCGAAGGTGGACCCCCAGCTCTTCCAAAAGCCTTCGGGCCACAGCCCCCACGGCAGTGCGGATGGCCGTCTCCCGGGCGCTGGCCCTCTCTAAAACGCTCCTTATGTCCCGATGACCATATTTTATGGCCCCGGAAAGATCGGCATGGCCAGGACGGGGCTTGGTCACCTTTTCCCCTAAAATAGGTCCTTCCACCGCCATGACCTCCTCCCAATTAGGCCAATCCAGATTCTTGATAAGAAGAGAAATAGGTGAGCCCAAGGTCCGGCCACCCCTCACTCCAGAAAGGATCTCCACGGAGTCCTGCTCAATGGCCATCCTCCCACCCCGGCCAAATCCTTTCTGTCTTCTGGCCAGATGGGCATTAATATAGGCAGATCCCAGAGAAAGGTGGGCAGGAACCCCCTCTGCTATGGCCAGAAGGGCAGCCCCATGGGACTCACCCCCTGTAAGAAACCTCATCTCTCCCTTTGGGCTATACCCGCCTCTATAACGGAAGGAGTGATAAAGATAAGCAACTCCCTCTTCTCCAGACTCTCCGTCCGGTGGCGGAAGAGCCAACTCAAGAGAGGTATTCTGCTCAAACCGGGTACCTGATTGTTCTTCTTGCTTTTGGTCATTTCGTAGATGCCACCAATAATAAGGGTATCCCCGTTCTTCATCCTCACCGAGGTCTTAACAGACCGGGTCTGGATAGGAACGCCATCAGGGGTGACATGGGTGAAATCTGGAGAGTCCTTGGAAACCTCCACGTCCATAACGATATCACCGCTGGAGGTGATGTGGGGTTTCACCAAGAGCTTGAGCTTGGCCTCCTTGAACTCCGTCTGGGTTCCCGACTCGGAAACGGTGGCAAAGGGGATCTCGTACCCCTGACTGATCTCTGCCTCCTGATTGTCCAAGGTGACCAACTTGGGATTGGAGACAGTCCTGGCCATGCCCTCCTCTTCCAAGGCAGATAGACGGATGTCCAAGCCGAAGGTTTCGCTGGCATTCAAGAGACTGGCCGCTATAGCCCCTCCCGAGCCTGTCATGGCCGCCGCCGGGAGATCCACCACATAGCCCGGCGCTATAGAAGCAGGGGACCAACCCGAGACAGCCCCCATGGTAGTGAGGGCCTGGCCGGTGGCAGGGGCGGGGGTAACCCCTCCCCCTACACCAAAGGAGTAGGGAAAGCTCATGTCTGTCTTCGTCTGCCTCCAGAGGAATCCCCACTGGATACCCAACTCCTTCATATAGGTGGTAACAATCTCCACGATTCTGGCCCCTATCTGGATCTGGGGCGTAGGGGTATCAATCTCCTTAACAAACCTCCTTATCTTGGCAATCCTTTCGGCATTGTCCTTTACCACCAAGGCATTGATCCTTTCCAGATAATCCACCTTCCCCTGATCACTGAGAAGGGGATCAATCAGGGTCTTAACCTTACTGGCATCTGTGAAGTTCAAGGGGATCACATCCATAACCAGAGGCTTGACCTTCTCCAAAGCCTTCCTGGCCGACTCCTGGGCACTCCCCTCCTGGGAGAGACTCTTCAGAGTAGCCACCCTCACCACTCCGTTTTCCATAACCCTTCCCAGACGATTGGTCTTGAGGATGATATCCAAGGCCTGATCCCAAGGGATACTGTCCAGCTTCACTGTCACTGTTCCTTTCACATCAGGATCCACCACAAAGTTCATACTGCTCACTTCGGAAATGAGTCGGATCACATCCCGAATATCGGCTTTTTTAAACTCCAGGGACACCCTTTTTCCTGTATATTTTCTGGCGCCAAAGGCCCCGCCCAAACCAGGAGAGGGCATCTCCTTCACCCTTGCTTCCTCCACAGCCTCCCTGAAATATAGGAAGAGGTCCCTGCCCTCTTTATCCATGACCAAGGGCTCCATAGCCGTGGTGTAAAGCACCACATCTGTCTTTCTCTCTTTGTAGTCAAAAAACACCTTTGCCTTCTCGACACCTTTCAAAGGAGCATAAAGGGTATCCAAGGTAAGAGAGGGCCGGGTATTGAAAAGATGAACTACATAGCGAACGGGATTCCACAATCTCTCTAAATCCACAAAACCCCAAGGGTTCTGACCCGTGAGCACCAGCCTTTCCTTTAGGGTCCTCAGCCTAACAAGAAAATTTCGGGGATATATCTCCTTCTTCCGGACCTTCTTAAGGGACTTCTCAACGGGTTGCTTTTTCCCTTTTTTAACCTCTTTCATCACCACCTTGGAAGACCCCGGAACCCCCTGGCCCACAGCCTTCACCACTTCAAAACCGTTCCATGGTATCACAAAGGCATCGGGATAAAGAACAGCCATACGACCTTTCAAAGCCTTGGCATCTCCCACTTTGGTAAATTTACCCACCAAAAGGGCATAAAGGGAACCCTTTTTCACTAAAAAGATGGGCTTACCCGTCTTCTTGTGAAGGGCTTGAGCATCCCTGCCCCACTTCTGCAAGCTGGACGGATTTTTAGAAGCCTCCACCTGCAAAGAATATGAAGCCCCTTCAGCCCCCACCGAAAGAAAAACCCCTAACAAAATACCTAATACCCACCAGAATAAAGGTCTACCATTCATGGTCCCTCTCCTCATTTTCATTCCTTGGGGAAGGAGAGATAAATGACCTTATCTCCTCTCTTTACGGCCAATCTATCCCTGTAAACGCCCACCACCGCCTCTCCCCTTCTCCCTATCCTTGTTCCCTTCTTAACCACATACACCTCCCCATCCGGGGAAAGCACCATAGCCCTATCAGCCACCACTCCCCTCAAGGCAAAAGACTCTACATCATACTTTTGGAGGGGGGTGGCAGGCACAACTTTCTTCACCAAGAGCCTACGGGTAACGGCAGAAGGCGGCTGAAACGGATTCCTCACTATTACCCCCACACTCTGCTGGGCAGCCCTGCCCATCCCAGGAAGCATCCCTGCCAAAAGAAAGATCATCAAAAACCAAAAACCTTTACCTTTTTCTCTTCTTTCCATGCTTGTCCTTTCCTTGGGTAGAAGGCACATACCTGTAAGTCTCCAAAGTACACTTCACCTTCAAAGATGGGTTCTCCAATGCCCCTCTTCTCTGGGCATACACCACCTCCATGGCCACAGGTTTCACCACCCGCTCCATACCCGATATTCCACTCACTATGGAAACCAATTGGGGGTATGAAGCCTGGAATTCAAGGCTTATACTGAGAGCGGCATACCTCTTATCAGCCACAACCTTCTCCTTGCCGGGTTTAAACAAGGTGTAACTAACCCTATTGTAATAGCCCAGTTTGGATACTTGCCGAATGAGGCCCGGTATTTCTTCCTCTGTAGGAAGTACGGTCTTGATTTCCTCAAATCTCTTCTCCAGCTCCGCCACCTCTCTCTTCAAGGCCTCCTCTCTCTCCAAGGCCTCCTTACACTTCTCAAGCTTCCTGGTTGCTGAGACGATCTCCTTATCCAAGGTTTTAAGACGTCGCCTCTTAGGTCCCAAAAGATACACGTTTCCCGCATATCCCAAACCCACCAAAAGGATAACCGTAATCGCAACCTTCTTCACCAAGTCCCTATCCATACCCTATCCTCACTTAAAGGAAATACTCAGGGAAAACTCCTTCACCCTCATTCCGGAAAACTTCACCTCTTTTATATAGCCCAATCTACATCGAGAAATCTGGGAAGAGTGGGTAAGGTTATCCATAAAATCAGCCACTCCCCTGTCTTCCAAAGTATAACCCTTCATATTTATGTTCTTCCCTTTAAATTCCAGAGAAGAAAGCCATGAAATAGGTGGAATCGTAGCCTCCAAGTTTCCAAAGAAGTGGACCATACGTTCCCTATCAGCGGAAAGCTTCTCCACCACTTTCACCATCCGCTCCAATTCTTTTCTTTTCGTCTCCAATGCCCCGATACGGGCATACACCTTCTCCAGCTTCTTCAACTCCGCTCTTTTTCTGATAAGGAGCTTCTCTTTTGCCTTAATGCTGCTGGACAGATGCCAGGCATAACCCCCAAAAGCCAAAAGGAAAATCGCCACGAGAACAAGGATAACAATGGTATCTCTGTCAAAGGTAAAGGGCAGCTTTCCCTTAGGAGCCCTTATTCTGGCCTCTCTCTTTGCCAGTTTCTTAGGCTCTCTCTTGAGAAGGTTAATCCCTATAACTTCAGGTTTGCTCACTAAACCAGCCCCCTCAGAGCCAAACCTAACGCCACCGAACACCTATCCAAAAAACTATCCCACCTTCCCATCTCTTCACCTGAAATGAAATAATATATATTTTTAACCTCCAGGTCAAACATTTCCTGAAGAACTTTTTCAAATCCAACCAGTAACCCCCCTCCCCCAGTATATAAAATCCTATTCACCTCCCCATCACCCTGCCGGATAAGTTCTTTGCATTCACCCAGTGAAAGCTGCAACTCCCTGGCTAAGGTCATTACAAAATCCCTCACCAGTTCCCCAGCATAGGGTTTCTCAGACAATTCATTCACCTTTATGGCCTCGGCCTCCACATAGGGTACAGCCTCCTCTTTATGAATCTTGTAGGTGACCCAGTCTCCTCCCAAGGAAATACCCTTAGCATAAATGGGCTGCCTGTCTTCCAAAACCACAAAAGTAGTGAAGCATTTTCCCACATCAATCAAAAGGGACAAACCTGGTAGATCCCCTACCTCTGTGAAATCCAACAGATGATAAAGGGCCAAAGGTGCTACATCTAAAATGTGTAACTCTACGGCTGCTTCCTGGAAAATTTCCCGAACCGCAGATACCAAGTTCAAAGGCACACCCACTACCAAAAGAGCCATATCCTCTTCCCTATGGGCGAGAACCACATAATCCACCACCAACTGGCTAAAGGGTAACCCAAAGAGGGATTCTCCTTCCAAGGCCAGGTATCTGTCCAAGGCCTCCTGATCCATGGGAGAAACCGTGGCCCTCTTCATCCGCACCCTTCCTAAGACACCGGCCACAACCCTATCCTTGGAAAGAGACTCCCTTGTCCACATATCTCTAAGGGCGGCAACCAGATTCTCCCTTTCCAGTATCTTATCCTCCAGTAAGGTCCCAGGGGGGAAGTTCCTTACCAACAGGTTTTCCACCACCCTACGGCCCTTCTCCTCTTTAAGCACAGCCACCTTGAGCCCTGAATGGCCCAAATCCACCCCTACAGCGGAACGCCCCTTCTTTTTCAGCAAATTAAACAACACTCCCCCCAATATAGATAACCTAGTTTTATTCCATACCAGACCGCCCCCAGCTTGACAAGCAAAGCCCTTGAGTTGTATACCTGCGCCGGTTTTGTATCCCAGAAAAGGAGCTGTGATATGCGTAACAAGAAACCCTTGCAGCTTTCCGTTTTATGCATCTTCACCCTTTCCCTAAACCTCACACCCCTTCCCCTCTGGGCCTCCGAAGGCCACAAAGAACTGGGCGCCCTCCTGCCTTTGTGGAGCATCATTCCCTTTGCCGGCATCCTCCTCTCCATTGCCCTTTTCCCCCTATTAGCTCCCCATTTTTGGCATCACCATTTTGGTAAAGTATCGACTTTTTGGGGTGTAGTGGTCGCTGCTCCCTTCCTCTTAGCCTTCAAAGGAGAAGCCCTCCACGAAATCCTCCACATATATATAGCCGACTATGTGCCTTTCATAATCCTCCTATGGTCCCTCTACACCGTAGCAGGGGGTATCCTCCTTAAAGGGAAACTGAGGGGCACCCCCTTGGTAAATACAGGCATGTTAGCCATAGGTACAGCTTTGGCCTCTTGGGTAGGAACCACAGGGGCTGCTATGCTTCTGATTAGGCCCTTCCTCAGGGCCAATGCTTTCCGCAAGAAGAAGACTTATATGGTGGTCTTTTTCATCTTCTTGGTTTGCAACGTAGGAGGCTCCCTCACTCCCTTAGGCGACCCACCCCTCTTTTTAGGGTTTCTCCACAGTGTTCCCTTTTTCTGGACCTTCAAAATTCTTCCCCATATGCTTTTGGTAGCAGTTATCCTCCTGGTCCTCTATTTCATACTGGACACTATAAACTATAAAAAGGACCCACCTCCTCCCCCAGATGAAGAAGAGGGAGAAAAACTGAAGATAGTAGGATCTGTCAACTTCCTTTTCTTTTTAGGCGTAGTCATGGCCGTCCTTTTCAGCGGTTTAGTCCACTTGGGGGAGGTGAGGGTTTTGGGGATAGAAAAGAACATCCAATCCCTTATCAGGGATGGCGCAATGGTCATTATGGGCCTCTTGTCCCTGAAATTCACCCCCTGGCAGATCAGGGAAGAGAATGAGTTCACCTGGTTTCCTATCCAGGAAGTAGCCATACTCTTCGCTGGTATCTTCATAACCATGATACCGGCCTTGGCCATTTTGAAGGCAGGGGAAGAGGGAGCCGCCAGGGCCCTTATAGCTTCCATCAAGGAACCTTATCACTTTTTCTGGATCACAGGAGGGCTCTCCAGCTTCTTAGACAATGCCCCCACGTACCTCACCTTCCTTAATACCGCCTTGGGGAGGTTCTTCGTTGGGGTACCTGAGAAAACGGCCGTCGCCCATCTTATAGCCCAGAAGGGGATCTATCTGGAAGCCATCTCTGCTGGAGCCGTCTTTATGGGAGCCAACACCTACATCGGAAACGCCCCCAACTTCATGGTGCGCTCCATCGCAGAGGAAGCTGGAGTAGAAATGCCCAGCTTTTTCGGCTACATCTTCAAATACTCCTTGGTAATTCTTATACCCTGCTTTATATTGGTAACCCTCATATTCTTCCGCTAAACCTCCAGGAGATTCTTGATGCCTTTATTTCTCCGGGGATGACGGAGTTTCTTCAAAGCCTTGGCCTCAATCTGACGGATCCGCTCCCTGGTGACATGAAAGACCCGGCCCACCTCCTCCAAGGTGTGTTCCAAATCCATTTCCAGGCCAAATCTCATCTTGAGAACCGCCTTCTCCCGGTCAGTAAGGGTCTCTAAGGCCTGTTCAATCTGCTCTTTCAGATTAACGTCGATGGCCCTATCTATGGGAGAATCGATGGACTTGTCCTCGATGAAATCCCCCAGGTGACTGTCTTCCTCTTCTCCAATAGGGGTCTCTAAGGATATGGGCTCCTTTGCTATCTTCATGATCTTTCTTACTTTCTCAGAAGACATCTCCAAACGATGGGCGATCTCTTCAGGAATAGGTTCTCTCCCGAGCTCCTGGACCAACTGACGGGAGGTCCTCACCAACTTATTGATAGTCTCTATCATGTGGACAGGTATCCGGATAGTTCTGGCCTGGTCGGCTATGGCCCTGGTAATGGCCTGGCGGATCCACCAGGTGGCATAGGTACTGAACTTGTAACCCCGACGATACTCAAACTTCTCTACCGCCTTCATAAGGCCAATGTTACCTTCCTGGATGAGGTCCAAAAGCTGCAGACCTTTGTTGGTGTACTTCTTGGCAATGCTCACCACCAACCTCAAATTAGCCTCAGCCAGAAGCCTCTTAGCCTCCTTCTCTCTGTAAAGGCCCCTTTCAATCTCCTCCAGGATCTCCTTCATCTCCTCCAGAGGAAGGGTGGACTCCAGCTCTATGGACCCCACCTCTTTTCTGGCTTGTAGGATTTCCTGATACCAGCGGCTGAGGGTATCGAAAGATAAGGTAGTCACCTGCTGAGCCCTCTCATCCCTTTCTTCAAGCAAACCCCAAACCATCAAATCCTCATAAAACTTAATAAAAGTATCTACAGGCATAAGAAGTACTTCTTCGCAGCCCTTGATCCTCAAAAGGGCCTCATCACCCCGCCCCACATAACTCCGTATCAAATCAACAAGGACTTCCACCTGGGCACTGGACAAACTGAGCCTTTTGACCAAAGAGATCATGTCCCTTCTCTGGGCCTCCATCTCCCCCTGAAGGCATTCCTTAGCCTCAGAAGAGATGAGATGGCCGTAAAGAAAGAGTTCCCTCCTCCTCTTCTCATAACGATCAAATACCCCTTTCAGGGCCTCCAGTTCCTCCAGAATCCTTTGCCTCACCCCTGTCATATCCTCGGAAGACAGGTCGTCTTCCAAGAGAAAAATCTGGTCAATATCCAGCTCTTCCGACTCCAGCTTTTCTCTAAGCTTCAAAAGCTCTTTCACCGTAAGGGGAATAGACATAACGGCCTCTATAGCCAGATTACGTCCTTTCTCTATTTCCTTGGCAAGCTCCACCTCTTCCTCCCGAGAAAGAAGGGGAATGGAACCCATCTCCTGGAGATACATCCTAACGGGATCAGCTGATACCCCAGTCTCCTCCATCTCTTTCACAATGGGCCCTTTCTCAGAGGCACCCCCAAAAATCCCCCCTCCCCGATGAAGTTTGCCTTGGGGATGATCCAAGATCTGAATGTCCATCTCCTCCAGAAGATGGAAAATCTCTTCCAGATGCTCAGGAACATTGAGTTCTCCAGGCAGGCTCTCGTTGATCTCATCATAAGTAAGAAAACCCTTTTTCTTCCCCACGACAATCAACTTCCTGAGCTCCGTCAACCTCGATACCTCAATGGATCTCATGCAAACCCTCCTCTTTAAGACCCTTTATGGTCTTCATTAAAGCCATGTACCTCTCCAACAGCTCCGTCCTCTCCTCCCAAGCCGTATCCTGCATCCGCCTTTTCAAACCCTTGGCTTCCTCCTCTAAGAAACGCCTTTGGGCCCTTCTGCCACAAGCCAGAAAGACCCCTTCCATATCCTCCCAGGGCACCTCCATAGCCTTGCCCACCAAAAGGGCCCTCTCGCCCTCCTCTAAAAGTGAAAGAGCAGAAGAAGGATCCACCTCCCCTTTCACTTTGTCCCAAAGGGTAACGGCCCGGGAGTCCCTCAATACTTCCCCTTTAAAAGAGGACCACAACTCCCTACGGGTGAGGGCCAAGGCCAGATATAGAATTTCCCACGATCCAGAGGCATATGCACTCCCAACCTTCCTGACCTTCCCCTTACCCTGAAGCTTGGCCTTTAAGGCCTCCAAAGTGACTCTGGCTCTGGAGGCAGCTTCGGACAGGTAGGATTCCTGTAGTATAGGATCCTCCAAGGATGACAGAAATTCCACCACCTCGGTGAGCCATTTGGCCCGCTCTCCAGGATGGGTGATATCATAGCGATTCTCTCCTTCTTCCATGAACCATAGAACCACATCCTGGGCCTGGGCCACCAAACCCCTAAAAACCTCATCCCCCTGAGTGCGAAGAAAACTGTCAGGATCCTCCCCCTGGGGAAGCAAAAGGATCTTGGGAACCACCCCCAGCCCGAAAAAGAGCCCCGCCGCCCTCACCGCCGCCTTCTCTCCCGCCTCATCCCCGTCATAGGCCAGCACCACCTCCCGAGAGAGGCGAGCCAGCTTCTTCGCTTGGGAAGGGGTAAGGGCAGTACCCATAGCAGCTAAGGCATTAGGAAAACCCCGGAGATGACAGGTGACGGCATCCATGTAACCCTCCACCAATAAGAGGTATCCCATATCCTTCACCGGCTTTCTGGCCAAATGGTAAGGATAAAGGATCTCTCCCTTCCTGAAAGCCGGGTGTTCAGGAGAATTGAGATACTTTGGCTCCTGGTCAGATGTCAACAAGGCCCTGCCACCAAAGGCCACCACCCTTCCCTTAGTATCCCAAATGGGGATCATGAGGCGATGCCTAAACTTCACGTAAGGCTCTCCCCTCTCTCTCCCCCCCAGGAGACCCACCGAAAGCATCTCATCTGAAGAAAAACCCTTGGCATGCATCTCTCTTCTCAAGGCATCCCAATCCTCAGGGGCATAGCCCAACTGGAACCTGCCCCACGCCTGGGCATCCATGCCTCGGGTCAGGGCCATCTCCCTGGCCCGGGCCCCCTCAGGAGAAAGGAGGTGCTTATGAAAAACCTGGGCGGCAGTTTCATGAAGGGCGTATAGACGATCCTTCCCCCTGTCATATCCTGGAGAAGGGGGAATCTCTACCCCTGCCTCTTGAGCCAACATCTCCAAGGCATCAGGAAAGGTAAGGTTCTCCATTTTCATGACAAACTGGAAAACGTCCCCACTGGCATTACAGCCGAAACAGTGAAAAAACTGTTTTTCAGGGCTCACAGTAAAAGACGGGGTCTTCTCCTTATGAAAAGGACAGAGGGCTTGGAAGTTCCTCCCCGCCCTCTTCAAGGGTACATATCTGGAGACCAACTGGACGATGTCTGTTCTATCCTTGATCTCCTCCAAAATATCAGGGTCGAATTTCCCCATAATTGAGAGTCAATATAGACTTGGTCCTGTGCTTTTCAAGGGGATGAAAGATACAAAATAATATTAAAAAACGATGAGGGGAAAGGGAAATCCTTCCCCCTCATCACCCACTCTTTATTTTTCAATTTCTTACTTCTTTTTGGGATGACAACCCGCGCAGGTAGTGGGCCCTGTTGCCTTCCCTGCCTTCTTCATCTTGACATGACAGCCCTTGCAGTTTTTGTGAAAGGCTATCCTTGCAGAGGGGACATCCCCCTTCTTAGCAGAGGGGGTACCTCCCTTCTCCTCGCACTGGTGGCACTGGGAACAGGGCCCAGGGGTCTTGCCCTCCTCGGTCATGTGGTGACAGGCCTTACAGGTGGCACCCTCCAGCCCCTGGTGTTTGAAATGGTTAAACTTCACCGAGGCCTTCTTCTGCTTGCACTTATCAATGGTGTAGGTTTCAGCCCCCTTGTTCACCTCGGCCACGCTTATTACCGCTACAGCTCCCACCAAAAAGATGGCGCCAATCATGAGTGCTATGAACTTCCTCATCCTGCTCACCTCCCTTCATTAAAGAATGTTCTCTTCATCACTTTCTCCGGGTGAGGATACGCAAGGAAAGGTCACCCTGTCAACATAGAAAACCCTTTTTCCTTTTCCAACACCCATTAGGGAGTAGGTTATTTCATGCCACGTTAATAACTTATTCCTTTTCAATGAGATACACTGCAAGGGTCCACTTAAGTGGGGAAAAGGGAATGCAAGATATGCCAAAAGTGCAAAAACCCACATCAATCGTGGGGATGCCTTCCCCCCAAAGGGGCCCGCCCTGAGGCGCTAAGGATGGAAAGCATAAGCTCCTCTCCTTTGAGAAGACCCAGGGAACCGTAGGCCAAAGAAGACTCATCAAATCGGAAACTCCCTCCTTTTCTCACCCTGGGTCCCACCATGAGGAGGGGAGAAGGCTCCCCTGCGTACAGGTAAATACCACCGGAGGAGGTGGATGGTCCCCCCCAAATCACAAGAAGGACCCCTTCCCGGGGGATGAGATGCTCCACCACATGGGAGAAAGCGGTATCCAGTTCCTCTATCACTCTCACCTTCTCCCAGGGATTGTGCCTCTTGGAAACCATCTTTGGGTCACGGGTATGGACCACCACCAAGGAGTACTCCTCCATAAGCTCCATGGAAACCTTGAACTTGTGGAAAAGCTCCTTTCTGGGTTCTCCCTCCCCATGGAAAAAGACCTCCATATCCAGCTTCCGCCCCACCCCCAGTATCAAGGAATCGGAGGCCACCATAGCACCCTTGAAGCCCCACTTCTCCTGAAGGGAAGGCATGAACCTGTCCCGACCCGCTCCTTGAAGCAAAAGGGCATTCAAAGGATTTTTACCCTCTTCTAAGCGGGCCCTGTTAAAAGAGGCCCCTTTGAGACAAGAGGCTGCATAACCCGAGTACCGATTCAGCTCCTGGGCCAAGTGCTGGGAGAGCCTGGTACCCCCTTCCCTGGGCGATAGTCTGTAAACCC
>CAZBOO010000031.1:1190-12207 GCA_964493535.1 uncultured Aquificales bacterium | reverse complement strand
TGTCGTGGAGGGGATAGACATAGGTCTCGTTGAAGGGAGCGCAGTGGCGCATGGGATCTCCCATCCTCGGCATCTCCACTTTTATCACATCGGCCCCCAGCTCGGCCAGGTTGCTGACGGAGTGAGGGGTGAAGATGTACATGGTGGTGCTCAACCACCGGATACCCTTGAGGGCCGTGGGCTTCACGAACTCGTTGCCCACATCGAAGGCCTTGCGGCAGTACTCCTCGTAGGGTATCTTCATCTCATCCATTTCTTCCTGGCTCTGGGGCCCAGGCTGATCCTCTAATGGTATTCTCTCAAACTTTTCCATCACACTACCCCCTTCTCCTCGAGTTCTCTCACTTTCCACTGATCAAGGCCCAGGTACTTAATGTAGATCTCGTAGTTGTCCTTGCCCAGGGGCCTGCCCAACCACTTTACCCTGGCGGGGGTCCTCATCTGGTAGCCGTCAGGCGGGTAGGAGTAGAGAATGGTGCCGTAGTGCTCGTCCTCAATGGTGTTCACCCAGGGGCGGTACTTGAAGTGGGGGAACTCGGAGACCTCGTCAATAAAGAGCACAGGCCCCGCTGCCACCTCGTAGTCCAGGAGCTTCTGCTCCGCCTCGTACCGGCAGATGTTTCTCAGCCACCTGGTGGTGAGGGTGTATGTCTTGGTGAGGGCCTCCAAGGCGTTCCTGGCCCCCATCTCCTTGAGCAGGGGATCCTCACCGACGAGCCTGCCATACTCGGGATAGTCCCTCTCGATGCACATGCCGATACGGTACCAGAGCCTGTCCGTCTGGCCACCGATCATCATGGAGCCGTCCCGGCAGGGGTTCCAGGCGTACTGGTTCAGGTTGGGGTCCCAGGAGCCTGTCCTGGCCTTGATGCCCTTGTTGAAGCCGTACCAGGCGAGGTCGAAGTCCAGGATGTCCAACTCTGACTCGGCGGAGGTGACCTCAATGAACTGACCCTCTCCGGTGAACTCATCTCTCCAGTACCAGGCCGCTTCTATGCTTACGGCCACCTGCTCGCCCGCTGTGAAATCGGCGAACCAGGGTCCCGAACGGGTGGGGTTGCCGCCCTTCTCCCTGGGGAGCAGATCAGGGGGAAATCCCGTGTTGTGGACCCAGCCGCAGGCCACCATGCCAAAGGGATCCAGCATGTGCTGACCAAACTTGGAGACCTCGTCCTTCATGGGCCCCCACTGGCCTACCTCGCCCGTCCAGGCATAGACCAGGCCGGGATTGATCTTGGACAGGTACCTGTAGCTCAGTCCCCTCTCGTCCATGTAGCCGGGGGGATAGTACTCCACAATGGCATCCACGGTGGCCGCCAGACCCTTGTACATCTCCCGGCCCTCTTCCGTGTCCAGATTCAGGGTGATGGAGTACTTGTTGCGGCACTCGTGGATGAAGGCCAAGCCGCAAGGCTCCCCTGAATAGACGTCCTTCAGCATGTACTCCTCCCTGCCGAAGGGGGTGAGCTGTCTTAAAGGATCGCCTCCCGGGGGCTCCACCTTGATCACCTCGGCCCCTAACTCCGCCAAAAGGGAACATGCGAAGGGACCGCTCTCTTTCAAGATGCCGACCTCCAATACCCTGTACCCTTGAAGGGCCTCGGCTTTCGTGAACGCGTAGTCCATACGGAGATTGTCCTCACACCACCTCCCAAACTCCTCGGCACGTCTGGGCTTATAGAGGTTTTCCATCACCCAGTCCGGCGAAGGGGCAGGCGTAACAGGCCAGGGCCTCACATCCGGATGGTTGATATCCAGGGTGTCTTCCCTGCTGTTGATCTCAATCTCTGTTACCTCATGCACCTTCCTCGGCCTGTGCCTGTATTCCGCCTCGGGTGGGAGTCTAAGTTTTTCTTCTGCCATTTTCTACCTCCCTTACTGTAATGGTGTTTCCTGATCCTTTCTTTCGATCCTTTCTTTCGATCCTTTCTTTACGAACCCTCCATAAAGCTCCTTCCTGGGCAAACCATCTATCACCCCCTTTCATGGCATGGTCTTTGAACTAAATTTCCCAGGTGGTTTTGAAAGTAAAAAACTTTATTCTTTTTGTCAAGAGGGTAATTCAGGAAAATGGTAAATTATTTGCAATAGAAGTAAAATTTAATTTTCGTTTCCTGGGGGTTCCCGAGGGGGACGGGTCTCCCCGATGAGGAATGCCGGGGAAAAACGGCTTGAATATCAAGGTGTAACAGCAGGCTCTTCCCCTTATCCTTCTCCCCCATATTTTGGGCGATTGCCTCCATTATAAAGAAAAGAAGTAATAAACCATTGGCTTTATTTCATTTTAAGAAATAGTAAGGTTATTACAGTTCCATTAAGATGCATAAAGTAATAGTGTTCTAAAATATCAAAGGAGGGGTGTAAAACGGGGCAGGAAAGGGCATTAGACTGGGCCTGTCCCTCGGTCTTTTGAAAAACTGGACTATATGAAGGGTCTCTTCTATTCTTCCCTGCCGGTGAGGGCGATGGCCGCCATCCTTCTGGCCTGCTGGGCTTCCTGAAAATTGGGGACCGCTTTCAGGGCCCTGTCAAAAAGCTCTATGGCTTCTTTGAATTTTCCCTGCTGATAGAGGGCCAGACCCTTAGTGAAACAGGCCCCTGGATGGTTGGGGGCCTGTTTCAGAACCCTGTCGAAGAGGCTAATGGCCTCCTCCAACTCCCCTATGTCTGCCGAGAGGATACCTGTATTTATGAGGGCCATATCTTCACTGCCCTGGATCTGGATCTGGAGTTCGAAGTGGGTCCTTTTCAGGTGCTCCCTCACATTTTCCCACACGGGAAAGAGGTGGCCGGGAAGGATGGCGTTGATATTGAGGTGGACCAGCATCCGCACCGCTTCGGCCAGCTCCTGGATATCCCCTCCCTGGGGATCGGGGGCCGTAAGGAGAATCTCTTTCCCTATCATGGGAAAGGCCGTATCCCCTGAAAAGAGCACCCCCTTTGCAGGGTCGTAAAGGCTGATGGATCCCGGGGTGTGGCCTGGGGTGTAGAGGACCCGGAGGGTCCTGTCGGAGAGGAGGATGTCCTCGTTTCCCTCCAACTCCCAAATCTCTTTTATACCCATCTCCTGGAAGCCTTCCCTGAGGGAGATGTCCCCCGGCAAACGGCTCTCCAACTCCTCCTGGTGGATGATGATCTGGGGGGTCCAGCGACTGAGGATCTCTCCCAGCCCTCCAAGATGGTCTAAGTGGGCGTGGGTGAATATGACCCGCTCCACCTGGGTATGGGGATAGCGTTCCTCTAACTCTCCCACCAAGCCGCCAAAATTGCCCAGGTCCACTAAGGTGCGTCCGGCCTCTAATACATAAATGTTGGAACTGAGCCTCCCATTGCCGTGGTAAAGCAGGTCAATCCCCTCTAAAGTGGGGGTGTACCGGCCCAGGGGATGAAAGGTCTCGTTGTAGTCAATGGGTTTTTCCATGACCCTTCCCTTCTCTCCTTATATTACAGTTTTTGGTTTTTATACACCTTTCTGGCAAATATGAGAAAGCCCGTGTGGGCCACCATCCTGTCCTGGGGTCTCAGCCTTTCGGCATTGGGTTTGTAGTATCGAAGGAGAGTCTCGCACACCTCGGGACAGGCGAAATCCCTTTGTTCCATCTTCTCTAACACCTGACTCACCTGGTTGGTGGTGGGCACCAGGATGCCTAAGGTCTTCCCCCCGCCTAAGGCCCCATAGGCCTGGTCCAAGTACTCCCAGGGGGTGCGCAGGTCCAGGAAGAGGGCATCCACCCCCTTCTCTTCGAAGCCTTCCCGGACGTCTTTCACCTTGAAGGTCACTCTCTGGTCCAATCCCACCCGCTTCAGGTTCTGTTGGGCCAAGAGGGCGAATTTCTCCTCCCGTTCGTAGGAGATCACCCTGCCCGTGGGTCCCACCATCCAGGCCAGGGCTAAAGTGAGACTGCCGCTTCCCGTGCCGCATTCCACCACGGTCCTCCCTGGCCCCACCTCCAGTTTCATAAGTATAAAACCCAAGTCTTTGGGGAAGATGATCTGGGTCTGGCGTTTGATGTGGCGGGTGAGGTCGTGGAGGGAGGGTTTCAGGAGATAAAATGCCTTGTCCATGTGGGTGGTGACCGTGGAACCCCAGGGCATGCTTAGGAGACTTCCCAGGTCCAGGTTCCCCATGTGGGTGCCGAAGGTCCTCTCTTCTGCGGTGACAAGGAACTCCTTTCCCTCCTGGGATGTGAGAAGGATCAGGTCTCCTGTTTCTATGGTTTTTTCCTCCATGGTTCTGGTCTATAGAGGAGGGGGAAGGTTAAGGCAAGACTGAGGAGGGAAGGATGTTGGACGTCCAGGAGGGAAAGGCCCTGTTGGTGACAGGTACGGATACGGGGGTGGGCAAAACAGTGGTGGCTGGTGGTTTGGCCCTGGGTTTTCGGGCCTTGGGCTTGAGGCCGGGGGTCTTTAAGCCTGCCGAGAGCGGAGTGGAAGATGGGCCCAGAGATGGGCTTTTTCTGAAGCAGTGCGGGGAGCCGGGGGAATCCATCAGTGAGATTGTCCCCTTTATCCTCGGGGAGCCTTTGGCCCCCGGGGTGGCCGCCGAGAGGGAAGGGGTTGTCATAGACCTCCAGGCTATCAAGGAGGGGCTTAAGGTAATGAGGATGAAGTATCCTGTTACCTTAGTGGAGGGAGCAGGGGGGCTTTTGGTGCCCTTAGTGGGGTCCTTCACCTATGGGGACCTGGCCCGTTTTCTGGATTTGCCTCTCTTAGTGGTGGTCCGGCCTTCCTTGGGCGCCATCAACCACACCCTCCTCACCATTAGAGTGGCCCGGGCCATGGGCCTGAAGGTCTTAGGGGCGGTGGTTTCAGGCTACCCTTCCGATCCTTCGGTGGCTGAGGAGACCAATCCCCAGGTGATAGAGGCTTTGGGAAATGTGGAGATGCTGGCCCTGATCCCTGCCCTGGCCGGGGTGGATACGGAAAGGGGTGAGATGGGGGAAATGGACTC
The DNA here is from genome assembly GCA_964493535.1 of uncultured Aquificales bacterium. GTDB lineage: Bacteria > Thermosulfidibacterota > Thermosulfidibacteria > Thermosulfidibacterales > B14-G1 > WFSI01. The sequence continues at coordinate 7,256 of CAZBOO010000031.1, read as the reverse complement.
TTATCCCTGGCGGGATCTGGCGAAGAGGGTATGGGAGAGGCTTGCGTAGCTCGATTGACTTCAAGAAGTAAATCCAGGGCTAAAAAGGAATCAAAGGCCAACGTGTTGGGATATCTTTTTAACCTTTTCCTTTAAATCCTCGTGTTCTTCCCGCCTAATAACAACATCGTGTAGGCGGCCAATGCTAAAAACCACCTCGTCTATGCGCTTGTTGGTTCCGTCTATACGGTGTATGAGGTCCATGTGGATGACGTCAATCTTTTGATTGGTTTCGTCTATGCGCTTGTTGGTTTCGTCTATGCGCCTGCTCTGATCCGCCAGATGGATGTTGACATCGTCTAACCGCCTATTGGTCAACTCCAAGATGGTCTTTATCTCCCTGTACTCCTCGTGGATCTGGCTCAACTCAGGAAGAACCATCTCTTTCAAGGCCTTCTTAATGGCTTCGCTGAGCTCCATTCTTCCCTCCATGTGCCCCCTGTATAACAACCCTAAAACCCAGGAGGAGAAAGGTCAATATACAGCAGTGAACGATTATTATCTGGAGGCGAAAGTATAAAGAAGATAATATGTGATCACCCGTTTCACATAGGTCCTGGTCTCTCTTTTGGGGTAAAATTCGGCCACCTCATGGGCCGAGGCCATGCCCCACTTCTGGTACCATTGCTCCACCACTGTGGGGCCGGCGTTGTAGGCCGCTGCCACTAAGGGAAGGGTGGGGAAGCGCCCTTTCAGATAGCTTAGATACCAGATGCCGTATCTGATGCCGAAAATGGGGAGGTAGAGTTTTTGGGGAAAATAGGCCCCCTCTTTCAGATGTTGGGCGATAAATTCCCCCGTTGATGGCAGCACCTGCATGAGTCCCAGGGCCCCGCTGGTGGAGGTGGCCCTTTTGTCATAGAGGCTTTCCTGACGCATGACGGCGTAGGCCAGGGGGACCTCTACGCCGTAGAGCCTGCAGAACCCTTTTACCAAGGGCTTATACGGATAGAGGAGACAACCCCGCCAGCTTCCCTTTTGCCATCCCAGTTTCATGGCCAAGGAGGGGTTGATAGAGGCCAGAAGGGACAGGACCTCCTTTATGCTCAGCTCCTGGGTCCAGAGGCGGTTCATGATCACCTTTACCGCCACATCCTCCATGCCCATCTCCACCAGGTCCCTTAAAGGACCGGGAGGAAGACCATGGGCCCCTGGGCAGGGAGAACCATGGGGGATTTTCCCCAGGGAGATCCGGGCCAGAAGGGCGTAGAATCCCCTTCCCCTGGTGGCCCTTTCCATGGAGAAACGGGCCTCTCCAGGCATGCCCATAAGCCTTAAGACTTTGGCCTTCCAAAAGAGGGCCCTGGGACTGGATGGGAGAATGGGGAGGAGACTGAGGGCGTCTACCAAATCTCCCCTCCTGTAATGGGCTAAGGCCCCTTTCCAGATGGCTTCTTTGTCACTGATGAGCCAGGGAAACCTGTGAAAGAGGGCCAAGACCCTGTTGTCCTCCCCCTGCCAGAAGAAGGTGTTGTAAACGGCTTTGATGCCCCTCTCTTCTTCCTGAGGCAGGAGGAATCTAATGTTCAGAAGGAGGTAGTCCAGGGCTGCTGTAGGGCTCTGGTTCAGGGTTTTTTTAAAGACCAGGAATGGAGAAGAGGTGGGTGGCAGGACCCCTTCCGCCTCTTCCACCTTCATCTCCTGGGCCCATGAGAGGGCCTGAGTCGCCTCGTAATAGGGAGAGGATGGAGGTATTTGGGTCAAACAGGAGGTGGCTTTCTCCTTCTCGTTCCTCTTGAGATGAATGTAGGCCAAGGCAAGGAGGGTCCGCTCTTTGTCCTTGGGACTGACGGGCCTGTGGTCTTCCAGCCTCTTTTGGGCCAGGGAGAGGAGGCCTAAATGAAGAGCCAGTCTCGTATCCTTCCAGAAGCTGTCCTGGGCCAGAGACAGTCCGGGAATAATGAGGAGGGCCAAGGCGAGGATGAGGGCTTTGTGAAAGGTTTTATTTTTCATGTCTTCAGTTCTTCCAGGATCCTTTGGGCGGCTTCTATGGGATCGGGGGCCTGGTAGATGGGCCTGCCCACCACCACATAGTGGGCTCCAGCGGCTAAGGCCTCCCTCGGGGTGGTTGCCCTCTTCTGATCCTGGGTTTCTGCCCCCATGGGTCTCACGCCGGGGGTGACAATGATGAATCCTTTTCCCAACCCTTCTCTAATGCTTCGGGCTTCTGAGGGGGAGGCCACCACTCCGTCCAGATGCCCTTCTCGGGCTAAGGTGGCCAGGGTCAGAACCCGCTGGGGAAGGGGGCCCTGGATACCCGCCTCTGCCAAGGTTTCCGGGGTCATGTGGGTGAGGATGGTGACCCCCAGGAGGAGGGGCCTGGGTGAGACGTCTCGGATCCGTTCCCAAGCTGCCCGGAGCATCTCCCGTCCCCCCAAGGTGTGGAGGGTGACCATGAACACCTTTTTTGGGGCTGCTTCTTCCACGGCGTTGGCCACGGTGTTGGGGATGTCATGGAACTTGAGGTCCAGAAAGACCCTGCCTCCCCGGGAGTGGATAAACTCTACCAGCTCCCATCCGAAGCGGAGAAAGGGGAAATACCCCACCTTAAAGGCGCCCACTAAGGGGGCAAGATCTTGCACTAAAGCCCTCACTGTTTCTTGATGGCCTGTGTCCAAGGCTACTATGAGGGGATTGGTTCTCATGCCTGGGCCTCTAACAGCTCTTTGAGCTGCAAGAAATCCTGGTAAGCCCTCTTTTTCTGGCCAGGGTTGCGGAGGAGGTAGGCGGGATGGAAGGTGGGAAAGAGCTTTATTCCCCATCGCCAGGGCAGGCTTTGGCCCCGGATCCGGGTGATTGAGGTCTTTTGCCCTAAGAGGGTCTGGGTGGCTATGGCTCCCAAGGTACAAATGATCCGGGGTTGGATGGCCTGAATCTGTTTTAGAAGGAAGGGGAGGCAGGTCTCAATCTCTTGGGATTGGGGGGTTCGATTCCCTGGGGGGCGGCATTTGAGGATGTTGGCGATGTACACCTCATCCCGGGAGAGGCCTATGCCTTGGAGGAACTGGGTAAGGATCCTTCCTGCCTGCCCCACAAAGGGCCGGCCCTGGAGGTCTTCCTCCCGGCCTGGGGCTTCGCCTACAAACATGAGTTGGGCATGGGGGTCCCCCTCGCCAAAGACCAAGTGGTTTCTGTTTTCCCACAAGGGGCACCTCTTGCAGTCCCCTAGTAGCTCCCTCACTTCTTCCAAAGGTCCAGTAGGGCCGGACCCAGGGAGAGGGGATTCTTCCCCTTCCCTGGGGGATGGGGTAGAGCCTCTGGGGATATGCTCCACCCCTCCCTCTTGTAGAAACTCCAGATAGAGCCTGAGCTGTTTAACTGTATCCTGAGACATGAAAAGAGATTAGACCAAAAGAAAGGGTTCTTCAACCTTGATAGGTGAGGGGGGAAGATATAAATGTGAGGGGAGATATAGAAGCTCTAAGGGAGTGAGTGAGATGCTGTTGGGGGTCTTCTCTGATACCCATGATCATTTGGATAACATTAGGAAGGCCATTGAGCTCTTCAACAGGAAAGGGGTGGATCTGGTCGTCCACGCTGGGGATCTGGTTTCTCCCTTCACTCTGGATCTCTTTGCCCAACTCCAGGCACCCTGGAAGGGGGTCTTTGGTAACAATGAAGGGGAGATACCCTTTATCTTGGAGAAGGCTGGGGGCAGGATCCGGAGGGCACCTTTAACTTTGGAGTTGGAGGGTGTGAAGGTCCTGGTGAAACACTTTCACCATTATGTGGAGGAACTTGCCGCTGGGGGGAAATATCACCTTATTATATATGGCCATACCCATAAGGCCCGGGTGGAGAAGATGGGTTCTACCTGGGTGCTGAATCCTGGAGAGGCCTGTGGCTGGCTCACCGGTAGGGCCACAGTGGCCTTGGTGGAGATTCCCTCCCTCCAGATAGAACTTGAAGATCTTTGAATGCTGACATGACCGTTAGAGCCCTGGCCTTTGTTATTCTTGGCAGAGTCCTTTTGTCGGGGGACCATGCCAGCCAGCTCTTATCTCAGGAGGCTGTCCGCTGCGGTTTTAAAGGGAGGGACAGGGCTTTTTTGTGGGAGATTACCTTAGGGGTGCTCCGGTGGCTGGGGCGATTGGACTGGATCCTTTCATCCCATATCAAGGGCTATCGTCGCCTTCCCCTGGAAGTGAAGAATGTTCTCAGGCTTTCTGCTTATCAGATGGTGTTCATGGACAGGGTGCCCCCCTACTCCGCCGTGGATGAAGGGGTGAAGCTGGCCAAGAGGTGGTGTGCTCCCAAGTACCATGGTCTGGTTAATGCGGTGCTGAGGAAGGTGGCAGGGGGACCTTATCCCGGGGTGACTTCCCAGGGATCTTCCTTGGAGACCTTGTCTGTGGCCTATGCCCATCCCCTGTGGATAGTGGAAGGCTGGCGTGCCCGAATGGGTGTGCTGGAGCTTTTACAGTTGGCCCGGGCCCACAACACCCCCGCCCCCTTTTCCCTTTGGGTGAATACACATGTGGTGGATGTATCCTTTTTGAGGAAGGAGCTGAAGGCCGCTGGGGTGGAGAGCAAACCCCATCCCTTCATGAAGGATACTATTATCATCCTCACCCCCGTTGACATTACTCAACTGCCCCAGTTCCATGAGGGGCTCATTCAGCCCCAGGATCCGGCATCATCCTTGGTGGTGAAGATCCTGGCCCCCAAGCATGGTGAGATTGTCCTGGATGCCTGCGCTGCCCCGGGCATCAAGACTATTCAGGCGGCCTGGGCCATGGGGAATAGGGGGAAGGTGGTGGCTTGGGAGATTCACCCCAAGAGGTTTGATGAACTGAGAGAGACCTGTACAAGGGCGGGAGTGAAGGGAGTAGAGTGCCATCTGGGGGATGTGAAGAGGGGGGCGAAGGAGATGGGGATGCTCTTCGACAGGGTTCTTCTTGATGCCCCTTGTTCCGATTTGGGTACTATTAGACGCCATCCTGAACTAAAGTGGCGGCGTTGGGAAGAAGATATAGCTGGCTTCGCCAAAAAGCAGAGGGACCTTTTGGTCTCCTTGGTGCCTTACCTCAGAACCGGGGGGATCCTGGTCTACAGTGTGTGTTCCCCTGAGCCCGAGGAGGGGGAGGCCCTTATAAAAGTCTTCTTCAGAGAGTACCCCTGTTTGGAGTTGGTGGATTTTAAAGATCGGCTCCCTGAGGCTTTGCACCCCTTCTATCACAAACAGGGCCTTCTTACCCTCTATCCTCATTACGCCAACACCGATGGCTTTTTCATAGCCAAACTGAGGCGGGGGGCATAATTAGCTGCCCATGAAGAGCACCGTATCTTTGAGAGGGATTTCCTCTTCTTATTGACTATGGTTATATGTCTATGACTAATTATAGGCTCTATGTGTTTCCTGAGCAAGAGAGCATTCGGATTTACTTTTACTACCCTTGTGGCTGAAGGGGCGTTTCTGGTCTAATAGGCCTCATCTGTTGTTTGAGAGAGGAGAAACCTATGAAAGGGCCTACCATAAAGATAGCCCCCTCCATTCTCAGTGCTGATTTCTGGCGCCTGAGGCAGGAGGTGGAACAGGTGGAGAGGGGTGGGGCCCACCTACTTCACGTAGATGTTATGGATGGGCGTTTTGTGCCCAACATCTCCGTGGGTATCCCAGTGGTGGAGAGCCTCAAGACCCATGCCTCCCTGCCCTTAGACGTGCACCTCATGATTGTGGAGCCCGAGCGGTATGTGAGGGCTTTTGCCCGGGCGGGGGCGGACATCATCACCTTCCATGTGGAGGCTACCCTCGTTCCCCATCGGGTGCTTCAGATGATCAAGGAGGGGGGGAAAAAGGCAGGGATAGCGCTTAATCCCTCCACCCCTCTGGATGTTCTGGACTATATCCTGGGGGATGTGGACATGGTTCTTCTCATGTCGGTGAACCCTGGATTCGGGGGCCAGAGATTCATCCCGGCAGTCATGGAGAAGATTGTTCAACTCCGAAGGAGGGCCCCTTCCTTAGATATAGAGGTGGACGGGGGAATCGGGTTGGCCAATGTCCAGGACGTGGTGAGGGCAGGG
>CAZBOO010000031.1:0-1180 GCA_964493535.1 uncultured Aquificales bacterium | reverse complement strand
TGACGGGGTGGATCCTCTTTTGCACGGGCCGTATCCACCGTATGGGGGAGGTCCACGACGGCCAGGCCACCATGGACTGGATGGATCAGGAGAAGGAAAGGGGCATCACCATCACCGCAGCTGCCACTTACTGTCGGTGGAGGGATCACCATGTCAATATTATTGATACCCCCGGCCACGTGGACTTCACCGTGGAGGTTAAGCGTTCTTTGAGGGTCCTGGATGGTCTGGTGGTGGTCTTCTGTGGCGTGGGTGGAGTGGAGCCCCAGTCGGAGACGGTGTGGCATTTGGCCGACGAGTTCAGGGTGCCCCGGATAGCCTTTGTAAACAAGATGGACCGGACGGGGGCCTCCATGGAGCGGGTGGTGGAGGAGATAAGGAAGAAGCTGGGTGCCCGGGCCCTTCCCCTCCAGATCCCCTTGGGGGAGGAGGCGGATTTTGTGGGTGGGGTGGATCTCTTAGAGATGAAGGCCCTTATATGGGACAAGGACCCCCAGGGCCTTGGGTATTCGGTGGGTTTGGTGCCTTCACCCTTGGAGGAGAGGGTTCGAAAGGCCAGGGAGGATCTCATAGAGGCCTTGGCTGATGTGGATGATGGGATAGCCGAGCTTTATCTGGAGGGTAAGGAGATACCTCTGGAAGCGATGAAGGGGGCCATCAGAAAGGCTACATTAGAGAGAAAACTTGTGCCTGTTCTGTGCGGTTCTGCCTTGAGAAACAAAGGGGTTCAACCCCTGTTGGATGTTGTTTTAGACTACCTCCCCTCTCCCCTGGATGTGCCCCCCGTAGAGGGTATCAATCCCGTGACCCAGGAAAGGGAGGTGCGGAAGCCCTTGGAGAAGGAGCCCCTGGCGGCCCTGGTTTTTAAGGTCATGGCCGAGGGGGGGAGGAAGTCTATCTATTATCGGGGCTATTCGGGGGTGATGAGGGAGGGGAAGAGGCTTCTGAACGCCACCAGGGACAGGAAGGAAAGGGTGGGGAACCTATTCAGGGTTCACGCCAATCGCATGGAGAAGGTGGAGGTCATGGGTCCTGGGGAAATAGGGGCCACCACAGGCATGAGATGGGCCCGAACGGGGGATACCCTGTGCCAGGAGGATGCCCCCATTCTGTTGGAGCAGATCCAGTTTCCCCAGCCCGTCATTTCCGTGGCCGTGGAGCCTTCCAGCCCCTCTGAAAT
>CAZBOO010000030.1:6669-12434 GCA_964493535.1 uncultured Aquificales bacterium | reverse complement strand
GGTAAATCCCCAGGCCTCAAAGACCCCCTCCCCTACTTCCGGAAAATGAAAGAAGAGGGGGGCCACATCCATGAGGGGATGCCCAAAACGGGCCCTGTCCAAGTCTATAAAAGCAGGAACATCCCCCTTTCTTCGAATATTGGAAAGGGCGATATCTCCGTGGAGAAGGCTGTACATGGGGAGATCCCCCACTTTGCCCGCCATATCCTGAATCCAGATAAGATAGGGACCCACATCCCTTCCCCTCCACCGGGACCATCTCTCCAGGCGGGACCGGGCCTTGGACAGCTCCACCTTCAGCCAGTCCCCCCTCTTTCCCCATAGGGGATCTCCCCACCGGTCTCTCTTGATAGAGTGAAGGGTTTTAAGCACCTCCGCCACAGCCCTTCCATCCCCCTCCCATGGGGGGAGCCACTCTTCAATAGTAAAAGCCACAATACCCCTCATACCCAGAAAAGGATCCATCGCAAACCGGTACAAGGCAGGCACCTCCACTCCGTCCCTTTCGCAGAGCCTGTAGACCTTCAAGGTCCTGGCCAAGGCCAAAGGATCCCTGTAAAGGCGAAGAATCCCCCTGCCCCCCTGGCCTTCCACCATAAAGACCAACCCCTTTTTGCCCTTGGCCATGGGTAGAATCCCCTCAACAGAGTCCAAGGGTGAAAGAGACCTGCCCAAAAACCTCTTCCTCAAAAGGAGAATCCACTCCTGGCGACCCCTCATGCCTTCTCCAAAAGCTCCCTGTAGTAGGCCTCCATGAGAAGGGCCCTATGTTCATGAGAGAAACGCCTCTCCACCAATGCCCTACCCCTTTCCCCCATACTATCCCTCAGACCCCCATTCCTCAAAAGACGAGCCAGGGCCTGGGCCAAAAGGAAAGAATCCCCAGGAGGCACCAAAAGGCCGGTCTCTTCATGGAGAATCACCTCCCCGGCCCCCGCTACCTCAGAAGCCACCACAGGACGGCCAGAAGCCAAAGCCTCCCTCAAAACCCCGGGTAGACCCTCCCCCTCTAAGGAAGGGGCAACCAAAAGGTGGGATGCAGCTATCACCAGCTCCACATCCCTCCTATACCCCAAGAAAAGAAAATAGCCTCCCAAGCCCATCTTATCAACCTTCTCCTTGAAGGCCTTATAGGTCTCCCCCCGGGTTTTCCCCGCCAGGAGAACAGCAAGGCTTGGATAAGTCCCTGACAACTGGGACACGGCCTCAGCCAGGATATGATGCCCCTTCCAAGACCTGAACTGGGCCACCATGGCCACATAGTTCAAGGAAGGATCCAACCCCAGACTCTTACAAGCCCCCACTTTCTTCCTGGGAGAAAAACGCTCCAGATCCACCCCGCCATAAATCACCCTGATCTTCTTCTGGGGAATCCCCGAGGCCTTCAGAACACCACGGACGCTTTCTGATACAGCCACCACCCCGCTGGTCTGGGGCATTAGGTACTTCCACTTGTTCCAGAAGGAAAGGGAGAAACCCACTCCCCTGTTGGCTACCAGTACAGGGGCAGGTCTCATACCCACGGTGGAGAAAAGGGCCAGGCTATGGGCCAAACCTTTGTGGGCATGGATCACCTGAATCCCCTCTCTTTTTACAAACCCCCTGAGCTTCCTAATGGAAGCCAAATCCAGGTTACCCTTCATAGACAATGGGAGAAAGGAAATGTTCAGATCCCTACACCTCCTCTGAGCGCTGCCCTTAGCTTTGGCAGCAAACCAGACATCATGACCCTTACCTCGAAGGCCCCTGGCCAGCTCCAAGGCCTGGAGCCCTCCCCCCGAATCACAGTCACTCCGGGATATGATCTGGAGTATTTTAAGCCCTTTCACCCTCCACCACCTTTAAAAAACGCCTCATCCGAGCCTGGAGGGAGAACCTCCGGGCCCATCTGGCATTGAGAAGCCCCTCTTTTCTGGTCTCCAAAGGGTTCAAAGCAAAAAAGGTCAAGGCCCCCTCCAGGCTTCTCCCACCTATGGAAAGGCTCCAGGGAGAAAGGATAAAAGGAATGCCCCCCCGGGGCGCGGCCAGAACCGCCAGCCCGGAGGCCATAGCCTCTAAACCGTCCTGGCCGTGGCCTCTGAACCTACAGAGAGATAAACCAAGAGGTGGTACCCCCTTAAAAAGGCAGGGTAGCCCTCCACCTCACGGGGTACCCATCGACATTGACCCTGAACCCCCAAGCCCCTGGCCAGGGTTTCCACCCTCCCTAATACCTCTCCACCACCCTTAAAGGTGACTGGGATAGAAACAGGTATCCTGGCCATGGCCTCCAAAAGCCTCTCTTGGCCTCTTCCAAGCTTCATTCTGGACACCATAACCACAGAAAAAGCCCCCTTCACCCCTTTTTGGGGGAAAAAGACGTCAGGATCCACTCCCCCCGGCAACCAGTGGACCTTACCCTTCCAACTCAAGAGAGGCACAAAGGGAGAAAAGACCCCAGAGGTCAAGCATGCTAAAAGGCGGTTCCAGGGAAGATTCCCAGGGGGATATGCCCTGTACCATAAGCGGTAGACGGGCTTCATCAAACCCCACATAAGAATAGACCACCAGTGATCCTGGGAACGGGAGGTGATCACTGCTCGGGCCCTTTTACCGTGCCACAACAGGGAAGAAAGGGAGAAGGGGTAAACCTTTATACCCCCCTCCTGGGCCTCCTGGGCAAGGCTGCCCCCTCTACACAAAAAAAACACCTCCCTCTCCATAGCCCTGAGGGAACAGGCTAAGGAAAGGGTAGGTTGAGAAACCCCTGTCACCTTGGAGGAGGGAACCGCGAAGAGGTATGGGCCTTTATCCACCAATAAAAACCTCCTTAAGAAGCTCCCTGTTCCCCCTTGTCACTTCTCCATACACCTCCATAAACTTCCTCCCCGTGGAAAAACCCAGGGATCGAGCAAGCCTATCCCTCTCCTCTTCCTCTTTGGGAATACAAGAAGAAGGCACATCGTACACAACCCTAAGGCGGTTCTCCACCCTCCGAAGAAAGAGATAACCCTCCCTCACCCTTCCGTGAAGATCTTCTTCTATCAGCCCCGCCCTCAAAAGGCCGGCCAAGGCCCCCAAAGTGGGTGTTCTTCTCACCTGGGGAAATTCCCTTCCTTTCAGGAGCTGCCAATACTGCACCAGGAACTCCAGATCCACAAGCCCTCCGGCACTGTACTTTATGTGATGGGGTCCCTGGGCCAGTTCCTCCTCCATCTTTAAGCGCATATTCCATATCCTCTCCCCAGAATCAGGGGGGAGAGGGCTCTGATAAACCCAGGACTGGATCATCTCCAAGACCTCCCTCTGAAGAACCGGATCTCCCGCCACGGGACGGGCCTTGATCATGGCCTGTCTCTCCCAGAGACGGGCGCTTGTGGCGAGGTACTTGCCGAAATCCCTCAAAGGATAGACCATCGCTCCATGGGCCCCATGGGGTCTGAGACGAAGATCCACCTTAAAAAGGGCCCCCTCCCTACTCACGGAGGAAAGGGCCCTCACCAGCTCCACTGCCAGCTCGTTTTCCCTTGCCCCATCCCCTTTAATGATGAAAACCATGTCCAGATCCGAGTGATAGGTGAGTTCTCTCCCTCCCCATTTGCCCATGGCCAATACGCAGAAGGGCACATCATCCCCACCTGTCAGCCATGCCCAGAGCCGCCGCACCACTACATCGGCCACCTTGGTCCAGAGATGGGTAATCTTTTGCAAGGGGAAATGGGAGAAGAGATCCCCCATACCGATGCGGAAGATCTCCCGGTGCTTCCACCTCCTCAACTCATCCAACCGGGCAGAGAAAGAGACAACCCCCTTGACCCTGAGATCCTCTTCCAGTTCCTCCTCCAACTCCTCCAAGGCCTTAAGCCCATACAGAAACCGGGGATCGGCCAGATAATCTACAAGCTCTGGGTGGGAAACAAGATGATGGGACAGGTAGCCACTACTGCCAAAGATCTTCACGAGAAGGCCCATAACCCCCTGGTTCTCCAAAAGAAAGGAGTAAAATGTTCTCCGTCCCTCCTTTTGAACAGAAGCCATGGCCTCCAAATGATCCAGGGCCCAGTCAGGTCTCACCGTTTTGGAAGCCTCTTCTAAAAGCCGGGGCAAGAGCCTGATGAAAAGGGCCTTGGCCTCGGGTGAAGGGTGTTCAAAGGCCTTACCTTCCGTCAAAGTCCTGAGGTTCCTCAAAGCCCGGGGTAGATCGCGAAAACCATGGGACGCCAAGACCTCCTCCAGCTCCTCTTCTTCCATGTAAACCAGTTCCTCCTCTTCCCGAGCAGGGGAGAAGAAACGCTGGAAAATGGCGTGCACCCCCTCTCTATGAATCTTTAAGTCTCCCTCCAGATTCCGGATGGAATCCCTTTGATACCCCATCATCTTAGCGGTCCAGCCTTTCCCTTTGGAGTCCATGGGGAGTCTGTGGGTCTGGAGACAATCCACCATTTGCAACCGGTTCTCCAGTTTTCTTAAAAATATATAGGCGCCACTCAAGGTCTGATAGTCCTCCTTGGATAGAAGCCCTTTACCCATGATCCTGTGAAGGGCCCGAAGGGTATTGCGTTCCCCAAGCCAGGGTTCCTTTCCACCGTATATGAGCTGGATTGCCTGAGTAACAAACTCGATCTCCCGAATGCCACCCCCTCCCAGTTTCACATCGTATCCCCCCTTGGACCTGGCCTGAGCATCTATTTTCACCTTAAGCTCCCGAATTTCATCCAAGGCCTTGAAATCCAGATACCTCCTATAGACAAAAGGTCTGACAGTCTCCAAGAAGGCCTTGCCTAAGGAGGGATCCCCCGCCACAGGACGGGCTTTAATGAGGGCAGCACGTTCCCAGGTCTGACCCCAAGACTCATAGTAGATCTCGTAGCTCCTCAAGGGGAGGACGATATCACCCCTGTTTTCCTCAGGCCGCAGGCGTAGATCCACCTTGTACATCTGGCCCTGGGGGGTGATGGCCGAGATAGCCTTAGTAAGGGTCTCACAGAGACGAACAAAGTACTCGTGATTCCCCACAACCTTGGAACCAGAGGTCTCTCCCTTTTCCGTTTCGTAAAGATAAATGAGATCCACGTCGGAATCAAAGTTGAGCTCCATGCCCCCCAACTTGCCCAAACCCATAACAGCAAAAGCGGCTCTGTTACCCTGGGGGGTTGTAGGCATCCCATAGCGCCCTTCCATCTCCCCTTCCACCACCCGTAAGGTTCCCTGGATCACGGCAGCGGCCAGATGACTCAGTTCCTCCAACAGCACAGGCACATGGTCCAAGCCCAGAAGATCTAGGATCCCAATCCTGAGATGCTCCCACTGCTTGTAGAGACGGATATCTTCCAGACCTCCACCCTTCTCTAAAAGGGCATCAATATGGGCCTTATGATCATCTAAGCCCCGGGCTTCAAGCCCAAAAGGCGAAAATATCGCCTCCACCCAGGAAGGGGTAGTAGTAAACCGCCGGGCGAAGCATGGACTCACGGAGGTGACAAAAAGATACTCATGAAGAAGCCCCTGATCTGAAAGGTGGTGGCGAATTCGGGGATCCAGGGATGCCAGCCCACCCTTCTCCTGGCCCTCTCTTCGGGAAGAGGCCTCCTCCCTCACTCTGGCAGGATCTCCCCAATCCTCTCCTTGATGCCCAGGTTGGCAGCGGGGATCATGGCCCTTTCCCCCTCCCATAAGGGCACTTCCACCACCTCGAGCACCCCATCCATACCAAAGACCGCAGGCACACCAAAGACCGTATCCACGTCGTAAAACTCTCCCTCCAAACGCACCTGGAGAGGCCCAAA
>CAZBOO010000030.1:0-6659 GCA_964493535.1 uncultured Aquificales bacterium | reverse complement strand
GAACAGCTCCGGCAGGGCCAAACACAGCCTCCATACCCATCTGGCACGCCAACCAGGGACGGACAAAAACCTTCACGCACAGGGGGAGTTCGGTAAATATTTTGAAGACCCCCATGGGCGACTCCTTTTTGATTATCTCCATAGCATCCTCCCAGGGTTCAAAGATACAAGTGGCACCGTAGCTCCTGCCCTTGCGGAGACGATTGATGGCAGATCTAAGCTCCTCCTTGGCCATGCCCAAGACCCTTACAGAACTCCACAGGGGAATCATGCATGTCCCATGCTCTCCAACGACCAGGGCTTCCACATGGGAACGGGAGACACCCAAAGCCGTAGCGATCTCCTTGCGGAAACGGAGGGTATCCAAAAAGGCCCCCACACCCACCACCCTCTTCCGGGGGAAGTAACGGGATAGAAGTTCCACCACGGCTTCCACTGGCTCAGTCATCACCAGGAAAATGGGGTTCCTCCCCTTGGATGATATGGCCCTGGCATACTCCCGGGCCATATCAAGATTGCACAAGGCCAAGGCGTCACATCCACCCTTCTCGAAGGGTGGATAATATGAAAGGGCACCGGCCATCACCACCACATCACCGTCTACGTCTTCAGGCTGGAAGCAAAGCTCCAGTTGCTCAGCCCCTATTCCCACGGCATCCAAAAGATCGGAGCGCAGCCCTTCTAAAGCATAAAAGCTCCTCTCCTCCCTCTCTTCCACAAGCTGGACTATGTCCTCAGCCCCCAAAAACCTGCCCGCCATAAGCATGGACATAAGGCTCCTGGCCGCTTCTCCCCCTGCACCCACTATGGAGATCTTCATATGATCACCCCCTTAATAATAAAGATAGCCAAATAAGGGAGGACCTGTCAAAAAAAAGACCTGGGGGCCTGTTAAAGGCCCCCAGGGTATGGCAATGGAGCAGAGGGATGAGGGTTTCAGAATTTCCACATAAGGCCCACACTCATGATATAGGCCTCGCCATCGGTATCTTCACCCAAATACTCCTCATCGTCATCAAACCACCTGTAAGTGAAGGTAGAAGTGGCAGTGAAGTTCTTCCAAAAGTTCCACTCAAAGCCTACAGAGGTACTGACCTGGTCGTACTCCAACTCGCTCCAGTCGTCGGTATCGCTGAAGTCGGAGTCGAAATAGGCGGCGGCATAGCTGTACGGATCGGCAGAGGTGGGATAGTAGTTGGGATAAAAATTGCCACCAAAGTGAGGAGCATCCACATCGGTCTCAGAGTGATTGTATGTGAGATCGCCGAAGAGCCTCAGCCACTCCTTAGGCGTAAAATCCAGGGAGAGATATACCACATGATTATCTACATCGTAATCCACCGTGTCGTGACGTGAGCCAACCTGGCCCACAAAGCTGTGACCCGCTCACCCTGCAAAGAGGTCGACACAGTAATCGGCCTCGTATTCATACCTCTGGTAATCATAGCCCAGGGTGACATAGAAGTTCCTGATCGGCATCACCCAAAGGTTGATCCCCGCCTCATAAGAGTTGTTCTCCCAGTTGTTATCGGCGTCATCATTCTCTTCATAGGTGTACTGACCCACGACATTCGCCGATAACCAGGTCAAGGGGGTCCATGTGGCAGAGAGCTTCACGTTGTGGTGGTTCTCCGGCACGTTGGATGCATCATCGGAACGGTAGTTGCTCCTGAAAAAGAGATAGTAAGGCGTAGGCGTAGGCAATGCAGGATTAATGGACGGATCGGCTCCCCCAGGACCATTAATATTATATAAACCATCATAACACATAGCATTGTGATACTGGAAGGGAGAGTCGGCATGGTAGTACTCGTAGGCCAGCCTGCCGTTCAAAGTCTTGAAAGGACGGGCGTTCAAAGCCAGCTTGAAAATGTGATATGTGGTGGCCTCATCGTCCAAATAATCTTCGTCCTTCAAGGCATTGTCGTAATAGTCTTTAAACTCGTCCTCGTCCCTGTCCACCCTCTTGTAGGTGTATCCCCCCCTCAGGGTATAGCCCTTGGCCAAACGATAGCGAAAATCGAAACCCGCCTCGGTCACCTCCCGACCCAAAGCCGATTTCCTCTCGTAGTTCCAGTAGTCCACGGGTAATCCTCCATACCCCGGTCCAGCTACTGAGGCGTCCTCAGGGATGTTCACCACATTATACTCATTCAGGTCCACCTTCACGTCCTCGTTGTCTATATCGTAGTACCTGAAGCGGGCTGTAAGTGTGAGCCTGTTGTTCAAGAGCAGTGTGGTAAGCCTGGCAAAGTAGGTATCCGTATCGTAATCGTTGTCCGTATAGCTATTCTCCACCCGTGAGGTGACAAAGCTCCCATAGAGGGTAGTGCGGTAAGGCAGATCCACCCTCAGTTTCACCTTATCGGTATCCTTGTCCACGTCGGGGACCTCACCGTAGGGTGCCCTTGAGTTGTCATAGAGAATCCTGCTTCTGAAAGTAGGGCTGTTGCCTTTTGCAACGCCATCAAAATCGTAAAAGTTCTTCCTGGCCTCGTTGTCGAAGTGGCTTTCCGTGTGGAAGTAACTGGCCGTCACAATCCCATACTTGAGAGTACCGCCAATGGAGACATCTGTGGTCTCTTCGTCCACCCTGAGACTGGTGCCAATCACGTGACAGGAGGCACACTTGCCCGCCATAAAGGTGTGCTGTTTCCAGCCCTGGCGGGTCTCTTTACGGATCTTGAGCTCAGGAATTATATAGGGAAAGAAGGGTATCTGAATCTTGGTGTCCCAATGGTGTTCCGTTCTGAAAATCTGATAGTCCTTTCCCGAGTCCAGATCGGTATGCATAGCATTCTGAGCGCCTTCAAGTCCATATTCTTCCCCGGGGTCATGAACCCCATTATGATTTGTATCGTCCCATATCCAGCCAAAGGGATTGGTGGCTGTCATACCAGATGAGGTCTTGTCCTCATCCTTAAAGAGTTCATCGTGCTGAGTCCTGTGGATGAAGCTGTTGTAATAGTAGTCTCCCCTGATGATCCGGCCAAAGTCCATGTACCCCGACCAGTCTTTTTCACTCTCGTCGTAGTAGAAACCATGGCCGCCAAAGAGAAGCTCGCCCAGTTTGGCGTCAAAGTTGATATCTGCCTGGGCACCTGAGGAGAGGGACTCGTACTCCCCCACCTTGGTCATCTCATCATCATGGCCAATGAAATGGTATCCCACCGACACATTGGACTTGAAGTACTTATCCGCATCCTGCGCCCTGGCTATCCCCGCCATTACAAAGAGGGAGATAACCAGAATCCATGTCCATCTGCTGTATCCTTTCATCCTTTCTCCCTCCTTCCTCATTTGGTAAGCCTGCTGCCGCCGCCAGGCACGGACAGGGACGGCATGTCGGATCCGTGGATAGACGGATGACACTGGGTGCAGCGGGTCATTATCACCATTTGCATGGAGTTATTGTGAGGCACAACCGTGGTAGGCTTGCCAGCCTGGTGAGGATTGCTTAAAACCTCCGCCGTGTCAGGCCTCAAACCCGCGTGGAAGTGGATGCCGTGACATTGGAGACACAAGAAAGGCTCGTTCTGCTTCAAGAGGTTATCCGCTACTGCACCGTGAGGCTCATGGCAGATGGTGCAGTCCTCCACCACAGGGGTATGCTCAAAGGTGAAGGGACCCTGATACCTGGCGTGGCAGTGGAGGCAAAGCTCGTTCTTGCGCTCATCCGTCCTCAAGAGGGGCTCCACCGCAGAACCATGGGGATTGTGGCACTCGGAGCAGGTCATCTTTCCTTCTTTGACGGGATGGTGATTGGGATAGTTGGCCTTGGCCATAATATCCTTGTGACAAGTAAAACAGAGCTCCGGCTCGGGCTTAACCAATAAGGTATCCTTCACATGCTTATGACGATAGCCCAGCTTGTCCCTGTAAGCCACCTTGTCCTTGTTTCCATGGGTGGTGTGACACTTGACACAGGAGACATCATTCAAGGCGTGTTCGGAACCCCGCCAGTCCATGGTCTCGCCATCGGTGTGGCACCGGGCGCAGGTGGCAGAAGCCTGAACAGCCTCCAGCTTGGCAGGGTTAATAATGTATGCCGGATCCTCCTCCTCGATATGCTTGCTGCCAGGACCGTGACAGGCCTCGCAACCCGATACCTCCATGCTGGGCTTAGTCTCAAAGGCCGCTATCCTGCCGTGGATAGTGTTTTTAAAGCTCTCTACCACCTCCTCGTGGCAGTCGGCACAGGCCTCGGAGCCCGCGTATTCGGCCCCTTCAACGACAGGGATCTTGGCGTTCTCCCCCCGCTTCTTGGCGTCTTTCATAAAGGTACAGGCACCAAGACCCACCAGGAAAAGACCCATTACCAGAACGGTCAGTAACCTTTTCCACCGAATTCTCCTCATCTCCACCTCTCCTTGAGTATTCTTATGAAAAGAAGCAACATCCAAACCTCTTTCCCGTATAAAAAGACTCATCTCCCTAACTATTTCCCTCTATCACCCCCCTCCTTCCTTACGGCTCACCTGATGTATTAGAACATTAGGATATTAAAATATCCTAATGTTCTTTCCTTCACAATTCTCTTATAGATGGTTCATTAAAGCCTGTCAACAAAATCACTAATTGTTTTTATTAATGAGTGTTATTTAAAACCTTAAAGACCTATTCTTCGATACCCTCAGGAGTCACCCGAAAGCTTTTGGGTTGTCCCTCTTCAGCCTGAAAAGGAAGGGTCCTGCCATCAACCAACAGTGTTAAAGCCCCCGCATTGCCCACCCTCATTTCCACATTGTTAGAAAAAGAGACACGGAACCTCTCTTGGGGTTTGAGGATGAAATCCTTGATGGAGCCATCGCCCAGCTTCATCCAAACCCAGCAACGCTCCCGGGCCCTGATTTCCAACTGGTGAAACTCCACCTGCGCAGCCATGGCCTGATCTGGCTCTTCTTTCTCCATTAAGGAGGAGACGACCCCCTTCTTAGGAACAGGAGAAGGGAGCTTTTTCCTGACCACCACGGGAGATGGTGCCCTGTGGACAGGTGAAGGCGCCTTGGCAACGGGAGCAGGGGCCTTCACCTGAGATCCCTGCCTGTAAACATCCCATCCCTTCCATATAAGTGCACCCACTATAACCAGAGCTACTAGTAGGAACAACGGAATGAACCTTCTGGTGTGGGGTCTCTCCTTTTTTACCTTTCCCACAACAACAGAAGAGATATCCACCCGGGTCTGAAAAATACCTCCCCCCTTCCATGTCTCGGGAGGAAGCTGGAGGACCTCTGCCATCCTCTCCATAAAACGGCGCATGTATACAGGTTCAGGCAGTTCCTCCCAAATGCCTTCCTCCAAGTTCCTCACCACCTGATAGGGAACCCCGGCCTTTTTGGCCAGCTCCCGTTGGGAAAGGCCCAAGGCCTCCCTGGCCTCCCTGAAGGCAGTGGACAGGGCTTCACTATTCTTCATAGAAACCCCTCCTCAAGCCCA
Source organism: uncultured Aquificales bacterium (assembly GCA_964493535.1). GTDB lineage: Bacteria > Thermosulfidibacterota > Thermosulfidibacteria > Thermosulfidibacterales > B14-G1 > WFSI01. The sequence goes on along the minus strand of CAZBOO010000030.1, from coordinate 1,220 downwards.
GCCCTTTGGCGTATCTGCACACCTCTTCAAACTCCTCCCGGGTAGGCCTTCTGGCAATCTCGGGAAATTTAGAGGCCTGGTAAAGGGGCCTGTACTGAAACATGATATTCACATAGGTATCAAGGGAGATCTCCATGGCCAAAAAATCCATAACAGCCTTGGAATCCTCCACCCAACTGGGCATGACCAGATGACGCACCAATAACCCCCTTACAGCCAGCCCCTCTTCTATGACCAGATCACCCACCTGGCTGTACATCTCCTTCACCGCCTCCCTCACCACCTGGGGATAATTGAAAGCCTGGAGGTACCGAGAAGAAGCCGAAGGATTAAGAAATTTTATATCAGGCATATAAATATCTATCAACCCCCTCAATTTCTTAAGAATTACCAAAGATTCGTATCCCCCACAGTTGTAAACAATAGGTAGCCTCAACCCCTTTAGGGCAGCGGTATGCAGAGCCATTAAGATTCGAGGCACATAGTGGGTAGGGGTAACCAGATTTATGTTGTGGCATCCTTTGTCCTGAAGCCAGAGCATAAAGCCCGCCATCCCTTCCGTATCCACCATATCTCCCCGGCCCAGATGGCTGATCTGGTAATTCTGACAAAACGCACATCGGAGATTGCAATGGGTAAGGAATATGGTTCCCGATCCATTCCATCCTACCAGAGGAGGTTCTTCACCGAAATGGGGCCCCACAGAAGAAACCACCAACTGTTCTGGTGCCTTACAAAAACCCGCCTCACCCTGGAGACGGCTCACCCCGCAGTTTCTGGGACACAGGACACAACCCTCCAAGAAGGCCTCCAACTCCTGGGCCTTCTCCCTTATGAGAGAGGTATCACCTAAATAGAGGGGCTCCATCCTGGCATGCAGGACCCAAAAGATCCAAGTATGCCCTGGCCTTTTTTGCCCAAACGGTGAGGGGATAGTCCCTCACCACCTGCTTGAAAAGATCACAGGCATTTCCCTTGTCCCCGGCCATGTTCTTAAAAAAACCCTGATAGTAGATGAGGCCGGGACTCCTAAGGCCCAATGCCAAGGCGTCATCCAGAACACCCTGGGCCTTCCTCATCCTCTCCTTGGAGATATAATACGATACGAGATTCTCATAAGCCTTGGTAAACCTGGGGTTATATCTTATGGCCCTGTAGTAATCTCCTACAGCTTTTTCACCCTTTCCCATCATCTGATAAGCATAACCCCTATTGTTATA
>CAZBOO010000029.1:0-12586 GCA_964493535.1 uncultured Aquificales bacterium | reverse complement strand
GGAAGGTGGCAGGACTGTGGGAGCCGGGGTGGTAACCGACGTGATAGAGGACTGAAATGAGGGAAACGGTTTTTCTGGCTTGTACTGAATGTAAGAGGAGGAACTACAGCACCAACAAGAATAAGAGGAATACCTCTGAGCGTTTGGAGCTGAAGAAGTACTGTAAATGGTGTGGTAAACACACCCTCCACCGTGAGGTTAGGTAGGTTTTTGCAGGCCAGTAGCTCGAATTGGTAGAGCGCCGGACTCCAAATCCGGTGGTTGGGGGTTCGACTCCCTCCTGGCCTGCCATTATTTATGTGGAGAGGCAGATGCTTGAAAAGATTAGGGGCTTTCTAAGGGAAGCCAAATCGGAAATCAAAAGGGTGGTTTTTCCTTCAAGGAAACAGACTGTTCAAACCTCTATTGGGGTGATCCTTTTTAGTGCCTTTGTGGCCCTTTACTTTGGGGTGCTTGACCTTCTCTTCTCCAGGCTTATAAGTAAGCTTCTCACTTTTTAGAGGAAGGCAGGATGTTGGAGGAACAGCCAGGCAACGGCGAAGCCAAGTGGTATATCGTTCACACCTATTCGGGTTTTGAGAACAAGGTCCGCCAGTCTATTTTGGAGAGGGCCAGGGCTCAGAGTCTTCAGGAAAAGGTGGAGGAGGTAGTGGTTCCCACCCGGGATGTGGTAGAGCTAAAGAAGGGAAAGAGGAAGAAGGTCAGCAAAAAGGTTTTTCCCGGTTATATCCTGGTGAAGATGATATTGGATGATGAGACCTGGTATCTGATTAAGAACACCCCTCGGGTTACGGGTTTCTTAGGCTCAGGAAAGCATCCTACCCCTGTCCCTGAAGAGGAGGTAAATGCGGTGGTGCAGCGTCTTAGCACTGCTGGCGCTAAGAGTGACAAGGAGTTTGTGAAGGGAGATTACGTTAAGGTGGTAGATGGTCCTTTCGAGAACTTCACAGGGGTGGTGGATGAGCTGAACTCGGAGAAGCAGAAGGTCAGAGTGATGGTGAGTATCTTTGGTAGGTCTACTCCCGTGGAGTTGGATTTTTTGCAGGTAGAAAAGTTGTAAAGGGGGAATTTCATGGCAAAAGAGGTGATTGCCAAGATAAAGCTTCACATTCCTGGGGGACAGGCCAATCCTTCTCCTCCTGTGGGTCCGGCCTTAGGCCAGCATGGTGTGAATATCATGGAGTTTTGCAAGGCCTTCAATGAACAGACCAAGGACAGGCAAGGTATTATTATACCAGTAGTTCTCACTGTCTACAAAGACCGGTCCTTTACCTTTATTACCAAGACACCCCCTGCATCTGTCTTGCTGAAGATGGCTGCTGGGGTGGCAAAAGGGGCAGGAGACCCTTTGAGGGGGAAGGTGGGAAAGGTAATTTCTTCCCAGGTGGAGGAGATAGCTAAACAGAAGATGACTGATTTAAACGCCGAGGATCTGGACGCTGCTGTTCGCATCATAGAAGGCACAGCCAGAAGCATGGGCATAGAGGTTGTTGAAAGCTGATTAGTCAAGGAGACAAAATGGAAAAGGGGTATTGTGCGCTGTCCTTTCCCCTTTTGCCCTTGGGAGTATATTCCTCTGATATCAGGGGGTTGGACACTTACCACGGAAGGAGTGGGAGGCAAAGATGCCGAAGAGAGGGAAACGGTACGAGGAACTGAAGAAATCAGTGGCCGCCGATAGGCGTCATGGTTTACGGGAGGCAGTGGAGCTGGTGAAGAAGCTGGCTACAGCCAAGTTTGATGAGACCGTCGAGCTGGCTGCAAGACTGGGGGTAGATCCGCGCCACGCCGACCAGATGGTCAGGGGTTCAGTCACCCTTCCCCGAGGTACGGGGAAGACTGTGAGGGTCTTGGTCTTTGCCAAGGGGGAGAAAGAGAAGGAGGCTTTGGAGTCAGGGGCCGATTATGTGGGTGCTGAGGATCTGGTAGAGAAGATCCAGAAAGAGGGGTGGCTGGAGTTTGACAAGGCCGTGGCTACACCGGACATGATGGGTCAGGTGGGCAAGTTGGGGCGTGTTCTGGGGCCAAGGGGGCTTATGCCAAATCCCAAGACTGGTACGGTTACCTTTGACGTGGGTAAGGCAGTGAAGGAGATCAAGGCGGGTAAGGTGGATTTCAGGGTGGACAAGGGGGCCAATATTCACATTCCCATTGGCAAGGCCTCCTTTTCCGGAGAACAGCTCTATGAAAACGCCAAAGCCATTCTGGATGCCCTTTGGAGGGCCAAGCCCCCTGCAGCTAAGGGCACCTATTTCAGGAGCATTGCCCTTTCTTCCACTATGGGTCCCAGTGTCAGGGTGGATCCCAACCAGGCCCTGGAGGAAATTAGGTCGTGAGACTGTCTGGTCAGAGAGAACGGGTACCGGTTTGGTTTAAAGGATTGTCACGCCCGTGGAGACCGGTTGTACTCCCCCAGTAATACATAGAAAAGGGGGTGAAAAGGATTGGCGGAAACGGTGGAAACTCGTAGGAAGACCCTGGCCAGGAAAAAGGCTGTAGTGGATGGGATTAGGGAGAAGCTTCTCTCTTCCCAGGCTGCTCTTTTGGTCGATTTTTGTGGGCTCACTGCTGAGGAGATGGTGGTGCTCAGAAGAAAGCTAAAAGGCGCCCAGTCGGAGTTGAAGGTGGTGAAGAACACCTTGGCCTTGAGGGCCTCTGAGGGTACCTTTTTATCCCAGGCATCCGATTTTTTTAAGGGACCCACAGCTTTAGTGTTTGGGTACCAGGACCCAGTCGAGACAGCCAAAGTATTGGTGAGGTTCGCTCGAGAAGCAGAGGCCCTGAAGCTTAAAGGCGGCATAGTGGAGGGGAAGCTCTTTGGGCCTGAGGGCGTGGAGGAACTTAGCAGGCTCCCCAGTAGAGAGATCCTTCTGGCTACTCTCTTAGCGACCCTTAACAGTCCGGTTTCTGGCTTGGTGAATGTTTTGGCAGCCAATCTCAGGGGGTTGCTTAATGTATTAAACGGTATTGCAGAGAAAAAAGAGAAGGAGGCTTAAGTATGGCGGAGATCACCAAAGAGGATATGATCAAGCATATAGAGAGCATGAGTGTGCTGGAGCTCTCTGAGTTGGTGAAGGAGCTGGAGGAGCGTTTTGGGGTGTCAGCAGCAGCCCCTGCGGCTGTGGCTGCTGCTACTGCCGCCGGAGTTGGGGAAGCTCCTCCTGCTGAGGAGAAGACGGAGTTTGACGTTACTCTCAAGGACTTTGGTTCTCAGAAGATCCAGGTGATTAAGGTGGTCAGGGCTATTACCGGCTTGGGTCTTAAAGAGGCCAAGGAGCTGGTAGAAGGGGTACCCAAACCTGTAAAGGAAGGGGTGTTTAAGGAAGAGGCAGAGAAGCTTAAGGCCCAGTTGGAAGAAGTGGGAGCCACTGTGGAGCTTAGTTAGTGTAAGGCCATACTGAGGTGGCTTGGGAAGCCCCAGGCCACCTCTTATTCTCCACTATGAGGGAGGAGCATGATAATAAGGGAAAGGAAAGATTTTTCAAAGATTAAGGAGATAATAGAACCTCCCTATCTTTTGGAGCTTCAAGAGGAGTCCTACGCCGCCTTTCTTCAGGCTGGCACGTTGCCCTATGAAAGGGAGGATGTGGGGCTTGAGGCGGTTTTTCGCCACGTTTTCCCTATTGAGGATTTTACGGGGACGGCAAAGCTGGAGTATTTGGGCTATGAGATAGGCCGTTGGCGGTGTGATTGTGGAGAGTTCAAAGGGTTAGGTGGCCCCAATGTGGTGTGTGACCGATGTGGCCAAAAGGTCTGGACGGTCCCCAAATACACCGTTGAGGAATGTAAAGAAAAGGCCCTTACCTACAGTGCGCCTTTGAGAATCCTTTTGAGACTCATAGTTTTTGATAAGGATGAAAACACCGGTGGCCTTTCCGTTAGGGATATGAGAGAGCAGAAGGTCTTTCTGGGGGAGATCCCTCTTATGACGGAGAATTCCACCTTCATCATAAACGGTGTGGAAAGGGTGGTGGTGAGCCAGCTTCATCGCTCCCCCGGTGTGGTTTTTGAGGAACTCCGATCTGCCTCGGGAAGCAAGCCTTCTATTTTAGGTAGGGTAATTCCCTATAGGGGATCTTGGTTGGATTTTGAGTATGATGCCAAAGGTTTTCTCTACGTCAAGATAGACAAGAGGCGGAAGTTTCTTATAAGCACCCTTCTTTTGGCAGTGGGCATGTCTCCCGAAGAGATTCTTAGGGAGTTCTACGACATAGAGCGGATCTATATCCGGGATAAGGGAAAGACCTTTTTGAGGGAAGTTAGGGAGAGTCTTATCGGCCAGAGAGTGAGTACCGACGTGGCGGATCCTAAAACTGGGGATGTTCTTGTGAGGGCGGGGAGAAAGGTGACTCAAGCCGCTTTCAAGCGCATCTTGTCTGCAGGTCTTACCTCTATTCCCCTTGCTGAGGATGAATTGTATGGCAAGGTGGTGGCTCATGATGTGGTGGGTCCTGAAACAGGAGAAGTATGGATCCAGTGTAATGAGACCATTACCCCAGAGAAACTGGAACAACTTCGTCTCCATGTGAAAGAGATAGGGGTAGTGGTGTTGGAAGGGGACAGTATAGATCCTTCAGTTGGGGAGGCCTTGGCTCAGGATAAGGCCAATACACCTGAAGAGGCCCAGAAAGAAGTGTACAAGAAGATGCGCCCCGGAGAGCCTCCTACCCCTGAGGTGGCTAAGGAGTTTTTCCATCGCCTCTTCTTCGATCCCGACCGTTTTGATCTATCCGAGGTGGGGAGGCTCAAGGTCAACAGGAAGCTGGGATTCTCTGATGATGAAGCGCCTCTTTCAGTGCGGGTTCTCAGGAACGAGGACATCATAGCTATAGTGAAGTATATGATGCGTCTCAGGTTAGGTCATGAGCAGGTGGACGACATTGATCATCTGGGTAACAGGAGGATCAGGGCCGTAGGAGAGCTTTTAGAGAATCAACTTCGGGCGGGTTTGGTGCGTATCCAGAGGGCCATCAGGGAGAAGATGAGCATCGAGGATGTGGAGTCCATGATGCCCAATGACCTTATGTCGGCCAAACCCTTCTCGGCGGTGGTAAAGAGCTTTTTCTCCAGTGGTCAGCTATCCCAATTTATGGATCAGACCAATCCCCTTTCCGAGGTTACCCATAAGAGGCGTCTTAGCGCTTTGGGACCCGGAGGGCTTACCAGGGAAAGGGCGGGGTTTGAGGTGAGGGACGTTCATCCTTCCCACTATGGGAGGATCTGTCCCATTGAGACCCCCGAGGGGCCCAATATTGGTCTTATTACTTCTCTCTCCGTCTATGCCCGGGTGAACCGTTTTGGTTTCATTGAGACTCCCTACAGAAGGGTTATAGAAGGTAGGGTAACTAATGAGGTGGTATATCTCACGGCTTTTGAAGAAGAGAGGTATACTATAGCTCAGGCCAATGCCCCTGTGGATGATGAAGGCAGGTTTCTCAAGGACAGGGTGTCTTCAAGGAAGAAGGGGGAGTTTGTCACTGTGCCTCCTGAGGAACTGGGCTTTATGGACGTGTCTCCCAAGCAATTGGTTTCCGTATCTGCTGCCCTTATACCCTTCCTGGAGCACGACGACGCCAACAGGGCCCTTATGGGTTGTAATATGCAGCGTCAGTCGGTGCCCCTCCTGCGTTCCCAGGCCCCCTTGGTGGGCACGGGTATGGAGAGGGGGGTAGCCTTAGATTCGGGGGTGATGGTAGTGGCCCGTCGCCCTGGGGTGGTAAAAAGCGTGGATTCCAGCAGGGTTATAGTCATGGTGGATGAGGAGGCTGGGGGCGGCATGGATCTTTACCGCCTCTCTAAGTTCCAGCGATCTAACCAGGGCACCTGTTTTAATCACAGGCCCATAGTGAGGAAAGGTCAGAGAATAAAGGCGGGAGAGGTTGTCGCCGATGGGGCTTCTACCCATGATGGGGAGTTGGCTCTGGGGAAGAACGTATTGGCGGCCTTCATGCCTTGGGGAGGCTACAACTTCGAGGACGCCATATTGGTGAGTCAGAAGCTGGTCAAGGAAGACACCTATACCTCTATTCATATAGAGGTTTTTGAGGCTGAGGCCCGGGACACCAAGCTGGGACCAGAGGAGATCACCAGGGATATCCCCAATCTTGGGGCAGAGGCTTTGAAGGATCTGGATGATACGGGCATTGTTCGGATAGGTACCCGGGTTGATGCCGGTGACATCTTGGTGGGTAAGGTGACTCCTAAGGGGGAGCAATACCTTACTCCCGAGGAGAAGCTCCTCAGAGCGATCTTTGGTGAGAAGGCCCGGGAGGTGAAAGACACATCTTTAAGGGTACCCCCTGGTGTGGAAGGGGTGGTCATGGGTGTGAAGATCTTTACCAGGAAGGCCTTGGGTCATGATCCAGCCAAAGAGCGCCAGGAGGAAGAGGAGAGTAAGCGTTTAGAGACTGAGTTTCAGGCCAGGATGGAGATTATATGGGAAGAGGAGGCCCAGGGTCTCAGGTCCCTTTTGGAGGGTAAAAAGGTGGGATCGGAGGTGAAGGATCCCGAGACGGGTGAGGTGTTGGTTAAGAGGGGTGGCGTCCTCACTTCTCAGATTTTTAGGGTTCTTCCCCCATACTATTTGAGGAACATAGAGGCGGAATTTTCCCCCAAGGAGGAGGAAAGGTGGCAGGAGATTATTCAGCGTACCAATATGGAGATTGAGCGTACCAAGATTCTAAAAAGGGAGGCCCTGGACAAGTTGCAGAGGCCCGATGAGCTGCCTCCTGGGGTCTTAAAGCGGGTAAAGGTTTATGTGGCCCAGAAGAGGAAGCTTCAGGTGGGCGATAAGATGGCTGGGCGCCATGGGAACAAGGGGGTTATTTCTAAGATTTTGAAGGAGGAGGACATGCCTTTTCTGCCCGATGGGACTCCTGTGGAGATAGTGTTGAATCCTTTGGGAGTGCCCAGTCGTATGAACCTGGGTCAGATCTTGGAAACCCACTTAGGGTGGGCTGCTGCTGGTATGGGGAAGAGATTGGGGGAGATCCTCGAGAAAGCCCGAGATGGCTTGGCGAAGGAGCTTAGAAGGGAACTGAAGCGTATCTATGCTCCCCAGGACGGTTTCTTGAAGGGGCTTACTGATGATGAGATTGTAGCCTTGGGGAAGAAGCTGGCCGAGGAAGGTGTGCCTATGGCTTCTCCTGTTTTTGATGGGGCCCATGAGGCAGAGATCAAGGCTTTCCTTAAAGAGGCTGGATTGCCTGTTACGGGACGAGCCCGTCTCTATGACGGCAGAATCGGTGAGCTCTTTGATCAGACGGTTACCGTGGGCTACATCTATATGCTGAAGCTTCACCATCTGGTGGAAGAGAAGGTTCACGCTAGGTCAACGGGCCCTTATTCCTTAGTTACCCAACAGCCTTTGGGTGGAAAGGCCCATTTTGGAGGCCAAAGGCTTGGGGAAATGGAGGTTTGGGCCTTAGAAGCCCATGGGGCGGCCCATGCTCTCCAGGAGATGCTCACTGTCAAGTCTGATGATGTGGCGGGTAGAAACAGGATGTACCAGGCGATAGTGAAGGGAAATCCTACCATAGAGGTGGGTATACCCGAGTCCTTCAGGGTGCTGGTGAAGGAACTTCAGGGGCTGTGTATAGATGTGGACGTTATGGAAAAGAAGAGGAAGGGAGAAGAGTAGGTGTTTGGGCTACTTTCTCTTTTAAGAAGAGAAGGGGAATGGTAAGGCTTAGGGAAGGGAACCCTTCCCAGGAGGTGTAGAGGTGTTGGATGACATTTTGGAGCTTTTTGAGAAGCCCAAGGACCCCAATGATATTGAGGCAATACGCCTTAAACTGGCTTCCACTGAGGTCGTTCGTTCTTGGTCCCGGGGAGAGGTGAAGAAGCCCGAGACCATCAATTACAGGACCTTCAAGCCTGAGAAGGACGGTCTTTTCTGTGCCAGAATCTTTGGCCCTATCAAGGATTGGGAGTGCCTCTGCGGAAAATACAAAAAGATAAAACACCGGGGCATCATTTGCGATAAGTGTGGTGTAGAGGTGACTTCCAGCAGGGTTAGGAGAGAACGCATGGGCCATATTGAGCTGGCTGCTCCTGTAGCCCACATTTGGTACGTAAAGGTTTTGCCCAGCAAGATAGGGCTTCTTTTGGGTATATCTATGAAGGATCTGGAAAGGGTTCTTTACTATGATTCTTACATAGTGGTGGATCCTGGTAAGACCCCTTTCAAAGAGAAGGAGATCCTCTCGGAGCACAAGCACAAGGTCTACATGGACGAGTTTGGTAACGCCTTTGACGCCAGGATGGGGGCGGAGGCCATCCGGGATCTCCTTAAGAAGATGGACCTGGAAGAGCTTTCCCATGACCTGAGGGTTAAGCTTGACGCTACAGGTTCCAAGCAGACGGAGAGGGACATTATACGCCGCCTCAAGGTGGTAGAGGCCTTTCGGGAGTCGGGGAATCACCCTGAGTGGATGATCTTGGAGGTAATCCCCGTTATTCCTCCTGACCTTAGGCCTTTGGTACCTTTGGATGGAGGCCGTTTCGCCACCAGTGACCTCAACGATCTTTATCGCAGGGTGATTAACAGAAACAACAGGCTTAGCAGGCTCTTGGAATTGAAGGCTCCTGAGATCATTGTCCGCAATGAAAAGAGGATGCTCCAGGAGGCTGTAGATGCCCTTTTTGATAACGGCAGAATGGCCCGACCCATTAAAGGTCAGAGCGGTCGCCCCCTTAAATCCCTTTCTGATGCTTTGAGGGGAAAGCAGGGCCGTTTCAGGCAGAATCTCTTGGGTAAAAGGGTGGACTTTTCAGGCAGGAGCGTCATTGCAGTGGGACCCAAACTGAAGCTCAATCAGTGTGGTTTGCCCAAGGTCATGGCCTTGGAACTCTTCAAACCATTTATTTACCATAAGCTTATGTATGAAAGGTGCATTGCTCCTACCCTGAAGGCGGCCAAGAAGATGGTAGAGAGGGGAGAGCCCGAGGTGTGGGATGCATTGGATGAGGTGGTAAAGGGGCATCCTGTGCTTCTCAACAGGGCTCCTACCCTTCACAGACCTAGTATTCAGGCCTTTGAGCCTGTTTTGGTGGAGGGGAAGGCCATCAGGATTCATCCTTTGGTGTGTACCCCCTTCAACGCCGATTTTGACGGAGACCAGATGGCTGTTCATGTTCCCCTTTCCTATGAAGCCCAGGCGGAGTCGTCCCTTCTCATTTTGGCTAGTCACAACATCCTTTCCCCTGCCCATGGTAAGCCCCTTACTTATCCTACCCAGGATATTGTCCTTGGGTGTTACTACCTGACCAAGCCGCGGGCAGGTTCCAAAGGAGAAGGGAAGGTCTTTGCCAATCCCCAAGAGGTGGTACTGGCTTATGATGAGGGAATGGTGGGTCTTCAGGCAAGGATAAAGGTAAGGCTGGCTGGAAAACTCTATGACACTACCGGAGGTCGGGTGGTTCTCTATGAGATTGTGCCTCCTGAGATCCCCTTTGATATGGTGAATCGGGTGGTGGACAAGAAGGTGCTTCAGCGTTTGGTCATGGAATCGGTGAAGAGGGTGGGCAACCCTCGAACCGTCAAGTTCTTGGACGATCTGAAAAACCTGGGCTTTTACCAGGCTACCCGTTCGGGGATTTCCATTTCCGTGGGCGATATGGAGATTCCTCCTACCAAAAGGGAGGTGGTTGACCGGACCTTTGAGGAGGTTTTGGATGTGGAGGATCAGTACCTCCACGGTTACATCACCCGAGGGGAAAAGTACAATAAAGTGGTGGGGCTTTGGGCTCAGGCCACAGAAGAGGTTACCCAAGAGATGATAGATAACCTTAGGCGTAAGGATCGGGAGATCATGGAGGAACAAGGGTACAATGATGATGGCACCCTTAAAGAGTTCAACTCTATCTATACCATGGCTGACTCTGGCGCCCGGGGGGGGACCAGCCAGATTCGCCAGCTGGCGGCTATGAGGGGCTTGATGGCCAAACCTTCCGGAGAAATTATCGAGACCCCCATCACCTCCAATTTCAGGGAGGGCCTCACCGTGCTTCAGTACTTTGTTTCCACCCATGGTGCCAGGAAAGGGCTGGCGGACACGGCACTGAAGACGGCTAATGCGGGTTATCTCACCAGGAAGCTGGTGGATGTGTCCCATGCCGAGATCATTGTGGAGGAAGACTGTAGCACCATAGACGGTGTCTATGTGGAGCCCGTGGTGGAGGGAGGAGAGATCATCGAGTCCCTCTCCGACAGGATTGTGGGCCGCATTTCCTTGGAAGACATCCAGGATCCCTTTTCGGAGGAAGGTGAATACATTGTTCGGGCGGGGGAAGAGATAGATGAGGAGAAGGCTAAACAGATTGAAGAGTCAGGGATTAGGCGGGTAGCTATCCGTTCTATTCTGACATGTGAATGCAAAAACGGTGTATGTGCCGCATGTTACGGCCGGGACCTGGCTACAGGTAGGAAGGTGGCCTTGGGAGAGGCTGTGGGGGTTATTGCTGCTCAGTCTATTGGAGAGCCGGGTACCCAGTTGACCATGAGGACCTTTCATATCGGAGGAACAGCCACCGTGTTTGAGGTCTCTTCCCATGATGCCAAAACTCAGGGCTTTGTCAAATACCACAATATACGGACCATCACCAACAAAGACAGTGACTTGGTGGTTATGAACCGTAACGGGGAAGTGAAAGTTGTAGACGATAAGGGTAAGGAGAAGGAGAGCTATCCCGTGACTTACGGGGCCATATTGAAGGTAAAGGATGGTGCCCAGGTAAAGCCTGGAGAGCTGTTGGTCACCTGGGATCCTTACTCCATACCCATTCTTTCCGAGGCGAGCGGCCGGGTGAAGTTTGGCGATATAATAGAGGGCATCACCATGAAGGAGGAGGTGGATGAGGTCTCAGGCATGGTCCAGAGGGTTGTCACCGAGTTCAAGGAAGAGAAACGCCTCCCCAGAGTCTCTATCAAGGGCGAGAGCAACAAGACCATAGGCCGGTATCCCTTGCCTGCTGGCGCCCATATCATGGTGAGCGAGGGGGACACCGTCTCGGCGGGGGATATTGTGGCCAAGATTCCCCGGGAAACGGCTAAGACCAAGGATATCACCGGTGGTCTCCCCAAGGTGATCCAGCTTTTTGAGGCCAGAAAGGGCAAGGACAAGGCCGTTATAACCGAGATAGACGGTGATGTGGAGATTGGTTCCATGGTCAGGGGAAAGAGGAAGGTGATCATCAGGGGAGAGCATGAAACCCGGGAGTATCTCATTCCCAGGGCTCAAACCATTGTGGTAAGGACAGGGGACTATGTGAGGGCAGGGGAACCCTTGGTAGATGGTACGGTAGATCCCCACGATATCCTGGAGATCCTGGGGGTTAAGGCCCTCCAGAAGTATCTGGTAGACGAGGTCCAGAAGGTCTATCGCCTTCAGGGGGTGGAGATAAACGATAAACACATTGAGGTCATTGTTCGCCAGATGCTTAGGAGGGTGAGGGTGGATGATCCTGGGGATACCCGTTTCCTCCCCGGGGATGAGATGAGCCGTTTCGGGTTCGAGGAGGAGAACCGGCGGGTTATGGAGGAGGGAGGACGTCCTGCAGTGGGCAGGGTGCTTCTTCAGGGTATCGCCAAGGCAGCCCTTTACAGCGAGAGCTTCATTTCCGCTGCTTCTTTCCAGGAGACTACCAAGGTTCTCACCGAGGCAGCCATAGCTGGGAGGTTAGATCCCTTAATGGGGTTAAAGGAGAATGTGATCCTGGGCAGGTTGGTCCCTGCCGGTACAGGGGTGGAGGAATACAGGGAAACAGAGGTACGGATAAAAAGAGAGTTTGTTTCCAAGGAAGAACCTCTTGACAGTGAAGAGTAGGATGATTATTATTCGGCCCGCTTTGCTCGGGCCTATATTTATGGGTTTTTGGAGGTGAAAGGGTGCCCACGATAAACCAGTTGGTGAGAAAGGGAAGGAAAAAGATAGTAAAGAGGACAGCTTCTCCTGCTCTTCAGAGGTGTCCTCAGAAGAGAGGAGTCTGTACCAGGGTTTATACCGTTACGCCCAAGAAGCCTAACTCGGCTTTGAGAAAGGTGGCCAGGGTTCGGTTAACCAATGGCATAGAGGTGACGGCTTACATACCAGGGATAGGCCATAACCTTCAGGAGCACTCGGTGGTTCTTATAAGGGGGGGTAGGGTGAAGGACCTTCCTGGTATCAGGTATCATATTATCAGGGGCACCCTGGATGCTGCAGGGGTAGAGGGAAGGCGGCAGTCCCGATCCAAATACGGCACCAAGAAGCCCAAGAGGTAGGAGAAGAGAGATGCCAAGGAAAGGACCCGTCCCCAAGAGAGAAGTCTTGCCAGATCCTAAGTATAATAGCGTCTTGGTGACTAAGTTTATCAATTACATAATGGAGGATGGGAAAAAGTCCATTGCGGAGTGGATCTTTTATTCTACCTTGGACCTTGTGGGAAAGAAAACGGGGGAGGAATCTCTTCAGGTTTTCCATAAGGCCGTGGATAATGTGAAGCCTATTTTGGAGGTGCGGCCCAGGAGGATAGGGGGAGCTACCTATCAGATTCCCATGGAGGTAAGGCCCCATAGACAGGTTACTTTGGCTATCCGGTGGATGGT
>CAZBOO010000028.1:0-12590 GCA_964493535.1 uncultured Aquificales bacterium | reverse complement strand
GTCCTCAGGGTTCACAGCGAACTCTCCTTTAGGGAGGTGGCCTTTGCTATGGGATGTCGGCCGGCGACTGCCCGAAGCCTCTTTTGGGTGGGGGTGAAGAGGTTGAGAAGGATTTTGGGGGAAGGTCATGACCTGTGAAGAGTTCACGGAGAGATGGCATGATAAGGGCAGATTTGCCCTGGGGAGGCTTCCCCTCCTTCTTCATCTATTGAGTTGCAGGGAGTGCAGAGAAAACCTCTCTTTCATGAAGGGTCTCTCCCTTGCCCTGAAGGAAGGGGAGATAGATGAGGAGGCTTTTTTCCTTGCCATGGAAGAGAGACTCTTGGAGGAGGCTAAGCAGGTGGTCCCATCCCTTTCTTTATCTTCTCCTTCTCCGAGACCACGTCTCTCTTTGGGATGGGGGGCCTGTCTGGGATGCGTTCTTTTGGCCTTCGGTTTCCTTCTTTTCTTTTTTGGTCATTCAGGTGTCAAAAAGGGGATAACCTCATGGGATATTCTCCCTCCCGGCGGGGAGGCCGATACCCTTTCCCAGTTGGGCAGGGAAGATATGGTGGAGTTAAACGAGGCTATGGTCCTTTCTATTCCCCATGTGGAGACCTTTTCTACTGTTACTCCTTGGGCTGATGCGTTGGAATCTGCAGGTACCCTCTCACCTGCTGAGTTAGAGGCTCTTGTGAGGGGGATAGATGTGCGAGGACAGAGAACCATAAACCAGACAGGAGGTGTAGCATGAAGAACATCTACAGGCGGGGTGTTTCCCTTGTGGTTTTTCTGTGTCTCCTAAGTATGCCGGTTCTAAGCATGGGAGGGGTCTCTAAGGAAGAGGAGACCCGTACCATGGAAAAGGTGGAGACTATAAGGAACTGGAAGCTCATGGACGTGTTGAATCTCTCCCAAGACAGGGCTCAGAGGCTCTTTATCATACTCGGGAAGTTTGATCTCCAGCGAAGAAAACTGGTTCAGGAGAGGAGGAACCTCCGGGATAAGCTCATAAAGGCCTCAAGTGGTAAGGCTGTGAAGGGAGATGTAAGGGCCATGTCCTTGAGGTATCTCAACGTAGGTGTGGAACTGGCCAGGTTGAGGGTGAAGGAGCTTCAGGCCTTGGAGAAGGAACTCTCTCCCCAGGAAGAGGCCAAATATGTCTTGTTCACGGAGCGATTTAACAGGGATATCATGAGGATGACGATCAAAGATAGAATGAGACGGGGCAGGACGAGGGGACCTTTCAGGGGTACACCCGGGGAACCCTTTCCTGCTCAAGAAAAGTGATGTAGGCTGGGAACGACATGAAGGTCCAGAGGGTCTCTATTCCTCCGGGCCTTTTTGCTGTCTTTGCCAACCCGGGTAACTCGGTGTGGCAGGAAATCAGCAATGGATGATCCACCGGCAAATTTGGTGCCGGAGGAGGGATTCGAACCCTCACGAGGCGAACCTCGGGGGATTTTGAGTCCCCTGCGTCTCCCAGTTCCGCCACTCCGGCAGGTCTTTTTCACCCGAGTTTATATGTTTTGTCCCACAAGAGGTCAAGCTAAAGAGCTGGAAATTCTCCCTGATTGATCATTGCCCTTTCATTAAAATTAAGGGGTACAAGATTTGCTATTGGTGAGGAATAAAGGAAGATGAAATTGTGGGTTTTCCTTTTACTTCCTATGGCTAAAGCTGTCATTGATGGCTATACTTTTGGTAACAGGTTTCTTAATGTGTTTATGGCGTGGACAAAGGCAAGATTTTGGGTTATTAAAAGAGAATGATGGGAGGATTGAATACTCATAAGAAAAGGCAGATTACCCTTATTATACTCCTATTAGGTATGGTAGCTTGTGCCACTAAGGTAACGCCAGTGAGTCTTGGACAGCGGGCTGCTTTCTTCACAGCAAAGGAGGTGGGGGCGAGACACAGTGGGTTTATTTATCGTGTGGACCAGACTATTGCGGGCTGTCAAAAATGCCTTTGGTATTCTTTTAAAGAGAGGGTGGCTCCTTCAGGATCCCCCTTACCTCCTTTGGAATATGCGTCTTCTGATTCAAAAGGTCGACATGTAGATGTTTCTGATAACCTTGTCTCAAGACCCGATGAATTACTTTATGAAGAGGGAATGGGGCCGCTTCGTGAAAGGCGGTTTTCTTATGCCTTGGACAAATTTACTTTATTGGTGGAGCTGTATCCCCACTCGGAGTTGGCTGACAATGCCCTTTATTGGGCGGGGGAGTGTTGCTACGTTCAGAATCTCCCAGGGGAGGCTCTCCATTTTTTCCGAAGGGTGGTGAGGGAGTATCCCATGGGTAACAAGGTGCCCGATGCCCTTTTGAAGATGGCCTATATCTATTTCTCCCAGGGGGAAAAAGTGGAGGGTTTTAAACTCTTGAGGGATCTGACTTCTCGTTATCCCCATCACCCGGTAGCCGAGAAGGCCCTGGTCCGCCTTTCCCTGGCGAAGGGGAGGGTGGCTTATTACTGAGGGGAGGCCAAGGCCTCCACAAATCGTTGGTTTTCTCCCCTTGTCCTGGGAAAAACCCTATAGTATCCCGAGCCCAAGCCTGGAAAAGAGTTACAGTCCTTTATGAGGATCCCAGATTTAAGGAGTTTCTTTTTCAGGTTATGGGGGCCTTGGAAGAGGAAGTAAGGGGTGGTCCAGGAGGATACCTGGAATCCCATACTCATTATCTTCTTGGTGAGGAAGGTTTTTTCTTCTTTTAGAAGGGTTCGTTTCTCTTTTATAAAGTCTCTTTCCATTAGACAGGCCAAACCTACCTTCCGGGTAAAGGGGTCGGGGCTTGTAGAAGAAAGGTTTGGAGTGAGTACCTCAGCCACTTCAGGGTGGGCCACTATGTATCCCAAGGGCATACCTGCCAAGTTAAAAATATGGGATAAATCCCTTAGGACCACGAGGTTGGGGTAGTTAACCACCTGAGAAACCACTCCTCTCTTTTCCGTAAAGGGCAAGAAGGCCTCGTCCACTACCAAAAGGCATTCCTTGTCCCTGCACCATCGAACTAAGGCCCCTACCTCGTCTTCAGGCATGTAATAGCCCGTTGGGTCATTGGAATTACACAGAAAAACAAGGTCTGTATCTTCTTCTACCCGCCATGCCATTTCTCCTAAGCAAAGCTTGAAAGCCCTTTCTGGACCAAGGACAAACTCCTTGACCTGGCATCCTGACGCCCTAAGAGCTTTAACGTACCCTTTGGAGGTAGATTGGACCAGAAGGGCCTTTAGGGGTTGAAAAACTGCTACTATCGCGTGGATGGCCCATAATCTACCCGGCACGGGAAGAAGCTCAGCCTCTTTCGGGACCAAGTCTTGGACCAAAGTCCTTCGGAGTTTCCCGGAAGAAAATGGGTGAAGAGGATGGAAAGGATCCTCGTTAAAAGATTTTCTTAGTAGCTTGGAGCTTGGCTATCTCGGGAGGAGGTCCCAGGGGGCTAAACAAGGAACTGAAGTCTAAAACGGTTCTTTTTGGGGAGCCCCCCGCCCCGGTTTCTCCTTTAAAGTGGATCATAACATTTCTCCTCAAGGATAAAGGAATTCTACAGGGGACTCCCTCTCATATCACCCGCATAGGCGTTGTGGTTTGATACTCTTACCATGGTAGGCTTCTATTTATCATAACATCTAAGGAAAGGGCAAAGTCCTGTTTTTGAGGACTTGTAACGCCTCAGACAAAAAGGAAGAACTCCTTGCCCTTCGGAAATGTTGGACATTGGAGGGATAATCCTCTTCCCTCTGAGATTTTTTGGGGGTTGAAATTTCCCCCTGGCTTTTTTAATTAAGCTTTGGGCGATGAGGTCCGTCTAAAACCGCCGCTTTTAGCGGCTAATGACCTCTACCTCATGACTGAAAGAA
Organism: uncultured Aquificales bacterium; assembly: GCA_964493535.1. GTDB lineage: Bacteria > Thermosulfidibacterota > Thermosulfidibacteria > Thermosulfidibacterales > B14-G1 > WFSI01. The sequence goes on along the minus strand of CAZBOO010000028.1, from coordinate 8,747 downwards.
AGGAGGTAGAGGATGGATTTTCAAAGCTTCACGCAGCAATACCACACCTGGGATGAGGAGCCCGTTACAGAAAACCCAAGGAGGCGAGTTATGCGCTTTGAGGAGGCTCGGGAAGGGATCACCCGAGCCATTGAGTCCTTGGCCCCTTTAGTTCAAGATCAGGACAGGGAAATGCTGGCCGATGTGGCAAGGAAGCTGGCAGAGAACAAATTTAATCTGGTGGTCCTGGGCCAGTTCAAAAGAGGAAAGACCACGTTTATCAATGCGCTGTTGGGAGAAGCCCTTTTGCCTTCGGCCATCCTTCCCCTTACTTCCATTGTCACTATCTTGGAGTACGGGGTCCAGAGGAAGGTAGAGGTCCATTTTTTAAACGGAAAGGCCCGGGATATTAGGCCTGAGGAAGTCCGCCTTTATGTCACAGAAAAGGAGAATCCCAAGAACGAAAAGGAGGTGAAGTTTGTCCGGGTGGTTCATCCTGCTAACATTTTGAAAAAGGGAATCATACTGGTGGATACTCCTGGAGTAGGCTCCCTTTATGAGAGCAACACGGATGTCACTTACGGTTTCCTGCCCCGGGTAGATGCAGGGGTTTTCCTCCTTACTGTGGATCCTCCCCTTTCCAGGGAAGAGATTGCCTTCCTGAAGGACGTATATCCTCACGTGGAGCGGATATTCTTTGTTCTGAATAAGGTGGATTATGTGGATCAGGAGGATATCGATGAGGTGCTGGACTTCTCGGCGGGGAATTTGAAGGAGGCCTTAGGCTCAAATCACATCCCCATATACCCCCTCTCAGCTAAGATGGCCTTAAATGGAAGGATTCAGGGAGACCAGGCCTTGGTTGGCGACAGCGGTATCGAGGTGCTGGAAAGGGCCTTGGAGGATTTCCTATTGAAAGAGAAGGGGAGCATAGTGATTCATTCCTTGGTCCGCAAGGTTCTATCTAAGCTTCTCTTCAGGGTTGAGCTGGAGATGAAGGCAGCTACCACTCCCCTCGATGAGTTGGAGAGGAAAATCCTACGTTTCCAGGAGATCAAAGAGGAGATAGCTGGAGAAAGGAGGGGCAGTGAGTTTCTCTTCAAGGGTGAGATCGATTCCCTTGTCAAGATTGTGAATATGGATATGGAGCATTTCAGTACCCAAAAAATTCCAAAGATCTATGCCAGGCTTATGAAGGTTTTTCAAGAAAATAAACATAAGGGCTCCTTGGAACTCTCCAAGCTTTTGGATAAGGCCATGAAAGAGATCCTGGTAGATGAGTTTGACCAGATGGTGATTCAGGAAAATGAGAAGCTCAATGCCGAATACAGCCGTATAGCCCGTCGTTTTGCTGAGAAGATGAATGGTATTATCGATGATCTCATGTCCCTGTCGGCAGAACTCTTCGAGATTTCCCTTGAGAGGTTTAAAGGGGAGGAGACTATCTCCGAGGAATCGGCCTTGTGGTACGAGTTGGAAGATAGGCCCAAACTCTTGGATTTGGAAGGGGCGGGGAAGTTTATCACCTAATTCTGTTTTGCCCGCCGCCATGGTCCATAAAAAGATCAAAGCCGAACTTCACAAGAAGCTTCCTGAAAAGGTTGACATGAACTGCGGTCGGGTACGTTCCGATTTTGTAGACCGCATCACTAAGAGCGCCATGGAACTTAGATGGGGCATGGAGCAGAAGATGAATCAGACGGTGGTCTTCGTGGAGGAAGCCGTTCAGAGGGCTATAAGCCTCAAAGACAAGAGCCAAACAGAGGTGGAGGCCGTCCTAAGGGAGCTGGGGGAGAAGAAGGATGCTTTAGAGTCTCTCAAGGCCCAGCTTAAGGGTTTCATGGGCGAGAGGCAAAAGCAGTAGCCTATGAATCTTGAGAGGCTTAGAGAGGTTTTAAACTATGTCCTCTCTCTCAGAAAGCCTACAGGTGGATTTGCCTTTGCTGGAACGGTGCCTTCGGGGATAGAAGACACCTATTTTGCTTTGAGGACCTTAGATTCCTTGGGCTACAAAGAAGGCTATCAGGCTACTGTAGATTGGCTTAAGCACGAGCCTTGGGTTCCTGATCCCACAGGTCGGGTTCTCTATTTTCGTATAGCCCTCCATCTGAGGTTGGAAGTGGAGGTGCCTTGGGGAGTGGTAAGGGAAGAGACAGTCAGCTTTTTGCCCAGACTTAGAGGGAATCCCCAAAAACTGGACTTTCTGGGTAGGGTGGTGACATTGGCCAGGAAACACCATGAAATTTGGCATGAATTGGAGGCCCTTTTGGAAGAAGAGGCCCTAAAAGCAGATTTGAGTGTTACTTCTAAGGACACTCTCCAGAAACTATGGAGGAAGTACAGGGTCCACATCCTTTATGGTAGACCTTTTGATTTATTGGCCCTTAGCAGGTTCTTGGAGCTTTGCCAGAACCCTGACGGGGGATTTGGCTGTAAGCCCTTCACCACCTCCTTTTTGGAACATACCTACTTTGCTTACAGGCTTTTCCAAGATCTGGGTGGGGAGCCGTTCAGGAAAGACAGGACCAGAGCCTTTATTCTCAACTGTCAGGGCAAAAGGGGTGGATTCGCCCGGGCCCCCGGAGGTGTCCCCTTTTTGGATATTACTTTCTATGGGGTACGGATGCTGGAGATGATAGAGGGGTTGTGCCCTTTGAGGCCTTAGTAAAGGGCCCCAGGGAAGGAGGTACATTATGAGAAATCTCTTTCACTTGGACAAAGGGAAGAATTTTCCCCGGGAGGTGATTAGGCTGTTGGCCAAGAAGACCCCTTTACTGACTGAGGATAAGCTCTCGGCACTGCTCCCTGGCAAGAAGAAGCCTGCCTCTGGGACCTTCCTACGAGCCATGGCATCCTGCCAAGAATTTTCTTCCCCCTTCAAGGAGATTGTCCGGGGCTTTTTAGATCAACTCCAGGATTGAGGCGAGGCATGTCCATAGAACAGATCCTGGCCGTCAGACTTGCCCTGCTGGAAGAGCGGGTGATGGAAATGAAAGGGTTGTTAAGAAGTCCGGGTCAGGAAGGGGCCTTTTCCCTTTTGGTGCAAGATCTGAACCAGGGAAAGCGAACAGAGATAGCAGAGTTGTTAAAGGAGGTATTGGAACGCCTCAGAGATGTAAAGAGAGTGGTGAATACTTCTCCCACTATCAATAGGGCATCCAAGTTGATAATGGGCCTGGCTAATGTAACCTTCATCTCCTCTATAGAGATAGAACCTGAGAGAATGAAGGGTTATGAAGAGATTCCCCATTGGTATAGGAACCTGTGGGATAGAGAGTTAGAGCCTATAAAAGGGTTACTTCAGCGGCTCACAGAGGTAGTGGAGATCCCAGAGGATCCAGATCAGTCCAATGACTAATCCTTTTCCTCCACAAACCTTACCTTCAGGCTTCTCATCCTGTTCATGGCAGCTGCTACCTCCAGATCCCGGGGCATGGCCAGGTTTCCTATGGGGGTGCCCGTAAGGGATTCGAACCCCCCCTTTTGTACTTTGTCTACAATGGCGGCTATGCCTTTTCTCATGGGTACAGAAGGATTGGCTACTGTGTGGCCGTAGTATCTCAGCATCTCAGCTACAGTGCGGGCCTGGGAGTTGTCCACCAGCTGTTCCACGTCTGAAACATCAATCACCTCTTCCCCAAATAGAATCTCCTTTAGGCCTTTACTTCTTACTCGTTCCTTTCTCCCTTTCTTAGGTTTGAAACTATCTGGTAGAGGGCATCGGCCTTTTATGTAGCCAAAGGAGTCTCCTCCCTCGGCTCGCCGGGGGGTGGGGTACTCCTGAGCCACTTCCCCGGCCCTATTCGTCACATCCAGCACGTGGTAAGCATCCAGGGCTATTACCGTGTCGGCCACGTCTAAGTAGTCTCCAGATCCTCCTAAAACCAAAATGGTGGATACCCCGTACTCCCTATAGAGGAGTCTCACTTTATCGATGAATGGGGTGATAGGCTCCTTCCCCTGGGGAATGAGGGCCTGCATACGGGCGTCTCGGATGAGGAAGTTGGTGGCGGAAGTGTCTTCGTCCAAAAGAAGGACCTGGGCCCCCATCTCCAATGCCTCCATGATGGAAGCGGCCAGGGATGTGGATCCCGATGCGTCCACCGTAGAAAAGGCCGTAGTGTCTCTGCCCATGGGCAGGTCCTTTATGAAGGGGGATATGTCTACACCTGCCACGTAGCGGCCGTCTTCGCTTCTCACCTTCACCGTCTTTGGGTGGGTAACCACCCATTCCCTGCCGTCTCCGGGGACGTGGGGGTAGATGCCCCGGCTTATAGCCTCCAGAAGGGTGGTCTTGCCATGGAACCCTCCCCCCACAATGAGGGTGACTCCCTGAGGCACCCCCATGCCTGTCACCTGTCCGTGATGTAAGGTCTCCAGAGTAATGCGTAACTCAGGGGGGGGTTCAAAGGGAATGGCCTCCCTCTCCATGGGCCTGTCGTCTACTCCGGAACGCCGAGGAAGAATGGAGCCGTTCCTAAGGAAGGCCACGAGGCCTCTTTCTGACATCTGTCCTCTGAGATACTCCTGGTCCTCCACCAGATCCACAAAGGTTTCCATTTCCTGGGGATTGTGGCGGGAAGACTCCAGGATCTTGGCCCCCTTGGGAAGGTCTTCCAGGATCATTTCTAAAGCCTCCTTAGCCAGGACCCGGCGACCGGCAGCGGGTAGGCCCATGAAGAAACGGACTTCTACATAGTCGTCTGATACTGTGCATCCCGAGCGAAGGAGTACCTCCTGGGCCCCGGCATCCACGGAGTAGTAGCCGCTCCCCCCTGTTCCTCGGCTCTTGGAGAGAGGGCGAAGGGTTTTTGCAAAGGCCCTCAAGATGAAGTCTTGAAGGGCCATGCGCCTCACAGGGTTCTCGAAGATCCTGGGAGGATACTGGGCCACTTTCATGTCCAGGCGAAGCCTCACCCGGCTGGGAGAGGCAAAGGGGTCGCCCTGGGCATGATCCAGAAAGAAGGTGAGGCCCGGTTTCAATGTGTACCGTCCTTCCAGATCCTTGTAGGCTTTGTAACCTTTTCCATTTATTCTGGACAGAATGGACCGGATGCGTTGTACCTCTTGCAAAGCTTCCTCCTTAAAGGGTTGTGACATCGATCCCACTTTTGCTAATTATTAATTTAACCCCCAAACGCTTTTTTGCCTATCTATTTAGGTGGAAAGGGGTAAGACAGGCCACTATTTACATACCTCTGATTAATTATAGCATTCTATTTATACACGAGGTATGAGGCAAAGGAACTCCATAAGCTCGTTGCCCTTGTTGACGAATTGATGCTCTTCTCCTGAAGGGATGTAGATCACATTACCTGGGGAGATCCTGAAGGCTTTGTCTCCCTGGATCACTTCTCCTTCCCCTTTCAGGACAAAGACCTCGTGTTCCCAGGGATGGGAGTGGTAAGGGGATTGACCCCCAGGTTCTACAGAGAAGTGACGCATAATGAAATTGGGGGCGCCTTCCTCTTCTCCTATAACCACCCTCATTTTCACACCCACAATCCCTGGTTCTTGGGGGGTTAGGGCTTCCACGTCTTCATAGTGCCTTATAATCATGGCTCCTCCTTGCAGCATGTTTTTAGGGTTGTTTCCCATTTGCCGAAGGTCCAAAGGTCTATCTGAAAGGCCCTTCCTTTCTTCTTACCCTGGGCCAGGAATATTACCTTTTTCTCTTGAAGGTAGAAGGTGACAAACACGTCTTTCCCTTCTCCCATGACCCGGATTCTTAGTGTTGGAGCCCCTTCTAAGGAGGCCATGGTAGGAGGAGAGTATAGAGTTTTGGAGTTTCTCACCATAATCTTCCATGTCTTGAGGACGTCTTGGGGGGGTGGAGACAGCCGGCACTTTTCCCACGTTATGGAGGTAGGTTCGAAGTACAAGAATGTTAGCCGCCCACTCCTGAGCATATCCCTTCCCAGATAGATGAGGGCCGCCAGCAGAAAGAGGGTGATAAAGATATCCATAGCCTTCTTTATGGGGGTTTTTCTTCTGCGCATCACCTTGATCTCCGATTTTTAAGGGCCCCAATTGTTTTCAAATTCCAAAGGCAGAGGTCCTCCTTCTCTCCCTGGATTGCTGCAAGGGTTTCAAGGAGATGGGGATTTTGCTGTCCCTTCTTTGTGGCAATGCGAAGGAACCTTTCTCCTAAGCCGTGAAAGGACCCACCATGTCTGGTGAGGATGCCATTCTCTGCCAATGGCTCCCACAGGGGGATGGGGGCCTCAGCCAAGAAATAGTGGATAGAGGTGGGGTATACCTTTAGCCCCAATCCCTTCAATTCGTTCACCAACTCATCCCTGAGTCTCACCAGTCTGACCCTGCTATTGTAAACAAATTCCCTATCCTTTAGGCAGGCCAAACCCACTTCTTGGGCCAGTCCTCCCAGGCTCCACGAAGGGGTCCTCTGCATAAGCGCCTCTATAAACTCCTTTGGCGCAGCCACATATCCCAGACGTATTCCCGGTACTGTGTATATCTTGGTGAAGGAACCTATAACTATCAGGTTGGTGTATTCTTCTACCTTCTTCACCATCCCTTTCTCTTCGGTGAAGGGTAGAAAAGCTTCATCCGCCAGGACCCGGCATCCCCTATTGCTGCAATATCGAACCAGCTCCTCCAGCTCATTACAAGGGAGATGGTATCCCGTGGGATTGTTGGGATTGCAGACAATCAGCATGTCTTCCTCTTTCAAGTTCCCGCAGATTCTTTCAACGTCCAGCCGGAATCCATCTTCTTTTGGGAGGGGATGCTCCCGGATGCTGCACCCATAGGCTACGGCTGCCCTCTCATACTCCCCAAAGGTGGGCTGGGGGATGAGCACCTCCTTGGGTCCGAGTATCTCAAATACCTTATAGATGAGCCATGAACTTGCGGGGGCGGGCATTACGTTTTTCACATGCACCCCTAAATACACTGCCAGGGCTTCCCTCAGCTCTTCTGGAAAGACGGGAGGATGGGTGGTCCAGCCCCTCACTATTTTCTCTCTATCCTTCAGTAATTCGAGGACTCCAGGGGGTGGTCCAAAGGGATTGAGATTTGAGCTGAAGTCTATGATCTTCTCTTCCGGAATCCCAAACCTTTGGGAAATCTCCCTGATATTGCTACCATGCGTCTGCATCTCATATCCCCGTGAGGCAGAGAAGGAGGATCAAGGTCTCTGTCATCTCACATGAAGCGCCCATAACATCCCCTGTAACGCCACCCATTCTTCCCTCCCAGAACCACCTATACCCCATGAGGGCGGGATATAGCCATAGGATGTGGAGAACTCCCTTGATATGGACCAAAAGCATGAAAATGACAGCCCAGGCGGTGGCCGTTATGAGACTTTTCCCCTGGGAGTGATGGATGATCCAAGCCCCCAACCCCTCTTTCTTTGCCGGTTTCCCGGTGGCAGCCAGGCACACCAAGGCCCATCTCCCCCAGGCGGGTGCCACGAAGAGGGGATAATAGAGCCCCCTCTTCAGCAACTCCCAGAGGGCAACCCACTTCAATAGGATGATCATGACCAGGGCAAGGACCCCGAAGGTACCGATGGTGCTCTCCTTCATGATGCGCAGGATCTCCTCTCTCGATTTGCCCAGGGCCAGTCCGTCGAAGGTATCGGTCAGCCCATCCAAGTGGAACCCTCCTGTGAGTGCCACCATGGAGCAAAGAACCAGAAGGGCCGCCAAAGTAGGAGGGAGGAACCTTAGTGTCACATAGGCGATCAGGGCGTATATAAGACCCAGGATAAACCCCACCACCGGAAAAAGGGAGATAGATCCTGCCGGTTCCTCATCAGAGATGAGTCTCCTCCTTACCGGCAGAACAGTGAGGAAGCTCAGGGCAACGGCAAGTCCCTTCATGAACATGGAGATAAGCAGGAAGGGCTGGAAGGTGTCAAGGGTTGCATATTTTAGTGGAAGGTCATGCCCATCCCAGCCCAAGGTGTTCGGTTTTGACCGGGTACTGGAACCTATGGGGCTTTTGACTGGAATGGGCAAAAAGGATAAACAGGCTGGGAAAAACTCAGGAGGAACGGGGATGGAAGAGTGGTTAGGGCATCTTATCGGCAGCATAACACCCTTGGACAAAGGCATACTGGATGTAGCCCAAAAGAGACTGGACAGCCTCACCAAGCCCAAAGGGAGCCTGGGTATGCTGGAAGAGTTGGGAAAGAGGTTTGTGGCTATTCGGGGAAACCCGGAGGCCCGGGTAGAAAAGAAGGTTGTCTTTGTTTTTGCTGCGGATCACGGGGTCATTGAAGAGGGTGTGAGCGCCTTTCCCAAGGAGGTGACGGCCCAGATGGTCTACAACTTTCTTGCAGGAGGCGCAGGTATCAATGTGATAGCTAACCACACAGGGGCCGATGTGGTGGTGGTGGATATGGGGGTGGATCACTTCTTCCGCCCCACTCCTGGGATCTTTCATGCCAAGGTGAGAATGGGAACCGAGAATATGGCAGAGGGCCCTGCCATGAGTCGGGAAGATGCCTTGGAGTCTATAAGAATGGGTGTTGAGGCGGCCTTCGCATATGCCGCTAAAGGTTACAACCTCTTCGCCTCCGGTGATATGGGTATAGGAAACACCACCCCCAGCAGCGCTGTGCTTTCAGCCATTATTGGGAGGCCTTCAGAGGAGGTGACAGGCCGGGGCACAGGTATAGACGAAGAGGCGCTACAGAGAAAGATCAAGGTGGTGAGGCAGGCTTTGGAGGTGAACAGACCGGACCCATCAGATCCAGTGGATGTCTTGGCCAAGGTGGGGGGGCTGGAGATTGGGGG
>CAZBOO010000027.1:11253-12777 GCA_964493535.1 uncultured Aquificales bacterium | reverse complement strand
ACAGGCAGGCAAAAACCTTGGGATTTCAGTTGGTTCCGTGCACTCAAGAGGCGTGAAGTTACTTAGAAGAAGAATTTCAATGAAGTAGATTATTGCTTTTTGCGATTATCTTCTTTGAACAAATTTCCCCTTGCTACTGGAATCACCGGCGACTTTGGTCCGGAATACGCACTTCCCCGAGGAGAAACCAACAATCTCTGGGAGTAACTATCTTTACATCTCCCACCTTTTCAAGCCCAAGGAACTCTTTATCACCGGTAACAAAAAGATCGACCTTTACTTGCAGTACCGATGCGAGTATCCATTTGTTGGACTTATCCGTTATCTCTATTTCCAGCGCCCTTTCCGGCTCGGGAACTATCTCCCGTCTTCCAAGGAAGCTCAGTATCCTTTTCACCTTTTCTTCAGGGACCTTAATCTTCGACAGAAGCACATCCTTTAACTCTTTCAGGACTACCTCGCCTATCACCAGCTCATGATGCTTTAGAATCTCTCTAAAAAGATCTGCACAGAGCCCCCGGGCTATAAAAGCGGCTACAAGGACATTAGTGTCTAAAAATATCCTCACGACAACTTGTTGAAGACATCCTCATCGGTAACCATACCCGCCGCCTCTCCATATGGAAGAAGTTCCGCTCTCAGTATCTCAAACTCCGCCAGATCCAGTTTAAGACGGATAGCTTCCCTCACAACATCGCTTAAAGTCTTCCTCTCCCTGGCAGCCTCTGCGGCAAGGGCCTCAAAGGTGTAATCGTCAAGCCTTAATGACAAAGTTCTCGTTCTCATGTGCAACAATGTAATACAAAAGGAAGAAAAATCAATGGTCAAACCCCCAGGCTGCGTAAGGAAAGCTCAGAGATAGCAGATAGGAAAAAAGTCCCTGTTTAGTCCGGACTCTCGTTTTTGCAGAAAGACTTAAGCAGCAGTAGCATCCTTCAGTTTCACAACCGGCGCTACAAATATGAAGCAAGAGAGCAAAATTCAAGACGCTACCCCCTGTTCCGTGCTGGGGTAGGTTATCCAGGGCATCTCGTCCACTGATCAGGGCCACAATCCAGGTGGACCGGCACCATTCCGGTGGGCGTTCCCTGGATGAAAACAGAGGCGGAGGCGGCATTTCAGGGTCGAGCACCACCCTATCGAAGGGTTGCGGACCCCAGAGCCACACCTCCACCCCAAACCTACACTACCACATACCAGAGCAATCAGCACAACCATAAATCCAATGGTAGACCCCTAAGATTACCTGGAAAGGGTCTTATAACCATGTGTGACATGATAGGCTGCCTCTTGGAAAGCGATCTGGTAAAGGGCATATTAGGACGAGAAACATGTCGGGTGTGCTGGAAGTGAGGGAGACAAAAAAACTCACAGGGAACATTTCCGACCCGGGGGTACTGGTGAAGGCCCATTGGGATACTGCCCTTTCTATCTTGAAGAAACAATGGTCGGTCCTTGAGGAGGTGAAGGGCCGGTATTACAAAGGCCCAAGGACTACTCCTGAGCGGGCAGAAGAGCTTTTTA
>CAZBOO010000027.1:0-11243 GCA_964493535.1 uncultured Aquificales bacterium | reverse complement strand
GTTAAGGATGAGATTCCTCTCCCTGAGCTTCGGTTTTTGCCTTTTGGCAGGCAGCTTATAAAAAACGTCCTGATCTTCTCTCTCCTTGTCTCTTGTATGGTGGGGCTTCTCTTTTGTGTGGTCATCACAGCCCATGCCCGGGGCTTCCTCTCCCGTGGAGAGATGGTGTTCCTTCTGCTTTCCGCCTGTGTTCTCCTTTATCTTCCCTTTCCCCTCTACCGCAGAACCAGGATAAACATGGAGCATAACTGTAGGTACCTGAGGGATGGAGATAAGGGATATGTGGTAATGGGGGATATCAGGGAAGGGATGTTCATTTCCTTTTGTGCCCATGAGATGGCCCATCACTTCCTCAGGGAGAAGGAAAAGGGAGGGGGTTCCTGGGAAGAGGGATGGGCGAGGTGGTTTCAGCTGAAAATCTCTGAGGCCCTTTCCCAGGAATATGAGGTTGATGCCCTTATCCCTGCCCTTACCCTCTTGGTAGGGGAACTGAAGGAAGCCCTGATGCTTACTAAGGGAAACAGACCCATTCCAGGGTGGGTAAGAAGGGTGAGATCACCTTTTCACACTTCCTCTTTTGGGAGATGGATAAGAGGAGAGCCAGACTACTCCAAAAAGCGTCTCTCCGTCCATGCCCTGGGAACTGCCGCCGTTGCTCTTTTGGTGGGGCTTAGAGGTAATGAAGCCTTCAAGAGGTTTCTTGAAGGGGTAGAAATAGTACTCTTCTAAGTAACTTCAATCCGTGAGAAAAACAGTGACTATCCACAGCCAACCTAAGTAAAGGGATCCCTTGAAATTGACTATCTCCGTGGCCGGCATGTTATCACCACTATCAAGAGCACTGGAAGGCACCTTTGGAGAGTTGAGAAATGGAAGATGTCCCAAGAGACTCACCTTCTTTCTCATCAAAAAAGGTGATCTTTGCAGCCTTGGCAGGTAACACCTTCATTGCCCTCATCAAGTTTATTGCTGCCCTGTTCACGGGCAGCTCAGCCATGCTCTCGGAGGGAATTCACTCCCTGGTGGACACAGGGAACCAGTTCCTGATGCTGTATGGCCTGCGTCAGGCCCAGCGGCCCCCAGATGACGAGTTTCCTTTTGGCCACGGCAAGGAGATCTATTTTTGGAGCTTTGTGGTTGCCATCCTTATATTTGCCTTGGGTGCAGGAGTTTCCTTCTACGAGGGGATTCATCACCTGGTACATCCCAGAACCATGGAGAACGTCTATGTCAACTACATCGTCTTAGGCTTAGCTTTTTTCTTTGAGAGCGGATCTTTTTACGTAGCTTTTGAGGAGTTCCGCCGTGTCAAGGGGGAATGGAGCTATCTGGAGGCGGTAAGAAAGGGGAAGGACCCCACACGATTTATGGTCCTCTTTGAAGACACCGCTGCCATGCTTGGTATCTTGGTAGCCCTAACAGGGGTCCTTTTGACCCACAAAACGAAAAATCCCTTTTTCGACGGAGTGGCTTCCATAGTGATCGGCCTTATCCTGAGCGTCGTTGCTGTGTGGCTTGCCCGGGAGACCAAAGGTCTCCTCATAGGGGAAAGTGCCAACAGGTATGTGGTGCAAGGAATAAGAAAGATTGTTGGCTCCTTTCCAGGGGTAGAGAGGGTCAACGAGGTGCTCACCATGCACATGGGACCCAATTTTATCCTGGTGAACTTGAGTGTAGACTTTGCCGATGATCTGCCCGCTGGTGAAGTGGAAAAGACCACAACTGCCATCGACAGGGCTATTAAGAAGGCCTTTCCCCATGTGAGGAGGGTCTTTATTGAAGCCGAGTCCCAAAGAAAGGAACCCGCTTCTTGAGGACAGGCTCTCACCTTTGTCATCAGGTATATTTAGGCTAAGATTTTGTGGGTCTCGGAGTCGTCGCAAAGATCATGTTCTACCCATGACAAGATAAGGGCGAACCTGTTCAAGTTTTTCGGGTCCAATTCCCTTTACAGAGTGAGGGTTCAGCCTTCCGTATATTTCAGTACCTCTTTGATTTGGGTAGAGACCTTGCTCTTCTTTATCAATCTTCGTAACTCCTCTGGTGTGAGGATGCCCTTTTCCGTCACGGTGCCGGTGATGTAAGCCAAGGGGGTCTGGTCAAAGTAGAAATTTACGATGGAGAAAGGGGCACCCTTCATGACTTCGCCAGGGTCGTGGTCTTCTATTCTGAAAAGGGGCACTAACTCCTGGGGAAGGAGCTTTTTTGTATCAGTAAAGGTGTAAAAAGGAACGCCCCGATCCTTGGCCACTAAGGCCAATGGGTATGTTCCGCAGCGGTTTACTAGGAATTGGGGCGTGATGGCATCGGCACCCAAGGCCACCACGTCTCCCTCCCCCACTAAGGAGAAAATGAGCCCATCGGTACATAGGGTCACGTCTATCCCCATCTCACAAAAGAGACGGGCGGTGGCCGCCCCCCCCATGAGGGGGCGGCCCTCAGAAATGAGCATCTCAACCCTTTCCCCTTCTTTTAGAAGGGCCTCGATCACCTTTAACAGGGTAGAGCTGCGGCTCAGGGTGACAATCCTCTTGCCCCTGAGGACCTTGATCCCTTCCTCCACCAGGGTAGTTGTGGAGGTTTCTTCTCCTTCAAGGATCCTTTTCAGCAGGGCCTGGGTCTTTTTAGGGCCTGATTCCCAGGCCAAGAGGATCTGGTTTACCAGATTGAGAAGAGGGGCCATGCTGGGTTGAGCCTGAGCTGTCTTGGCCAGGAGGAGAGTGAGTTCCTGGGGACGGGTTTCACCCCTCTCTTCTATCCATGCCAACAGGGTCTCCACACCTTGACGGTATAGCTCCCTGGCGCCGTGGGTACGATCCTTAGCAATGGCATCAATCCTTTCAATGAACCTCTTCATAATCACCTCCGTATTTTTCAAGAAACTCTTTTTTGAAAGAGAATAGCCTGTCATGGGCAATGGCCTTTCTCATCTCCCCCATAAGACTCAAATAGAAGTAGAGGTTGTGAATGGTGTTAAGCCGTAGCCCCAGGATCTCGTTGTTCATATAGAGGTGCCTTAGATAGGCCCTGCTGAAGTGGCGGCAGGTATAGCAAGGGCATTGGGGATCTATAGGGGATGGATCTTTAGTGTAGCAGGCCTTTTTGATGCTCATGGGTCCTTCCCATGTGAAGAGGGTTCCATTGCGGGCGTTTCTGGTGGGTATGACACAGTCGAACATGTCTATTCCTAAAGATACAGCCTCCACCAAGTCCTGGGGCCTCCCCACGCCCATGAGGTAGCAGGGCCTGTCTTGGGGAAGGAGAGAGGCACAGTGCCCTGCCATCTCGTACATGAGTTCCCGGGGCTCTCCTACACTTAGCCCACCAATGGCGTAGCCGTCAAAGCCCATCTCCACTAATTCTTCTACGGCTTGTCTCCTCAGGTCCGGATAGAAGGATCCCTGGACTATGCCAAAGAGGGCATCTGGGCCTTTTCTGGCTTCCAGGCTTCTTCTTGCCCAGGAATGGGTGAGTTTCAGGGATTCCTGGGCTTGTTTTTCGCTGCAAGGGTAGGGGAGACACTCGTCCAGGACCATCATGATATCAGAGCCTAAGGCCTCCTGGATTTCTATGGCCAGTTCAGGGGTGAGGAGGTGCATGGATCCGTCCAAGTGGGATTTAAATTGCACTCCCTCCTCTCTCACCCTTTTCAGGGGGCTCAGGCTGTAAACCTGGAACCCCCCAGAATCGGTTAAAATTAGCCTCTCCCACCCCATAAATGGGTGAAGCCCTCCCAGTTTCTCTATCACTCGGTGACCAGGGCGAAGATAGAGATGGTAGGTGTTGGCCAAGATGAGGGTGGACCCCAGGTCCCTGAGATCTTGGGGAGAAAGGGTTTTTACGGCCCCCAAAGTGCCCACAGGCATGAAAAGCGGGGTGTAGGCCCGATAACCCTTCGTTTCTATAAGGCCCAATCTGCCTTGGGTAGCCTTGTCCCCTTTTAGCACCCGGAATTTGAACATGGATCTTTCCTCCTCTTCCTTAGGGACATGACACTCTGAGATTAGCCCTTTTGGGCTATCCTTAACAATACCAGGGATTATCCCGTTTTTGGTAGAGGTCTTTGGGAAAGGACATGGCTCATAGAGGGTTGCATATTTAGGGCAGGGGGCTATTAAAGAAAGAGCATGGAAAAACGGGGGTAGTTTTCAATGAAGAGATACAAGAGACTGGCGGAGGCCATATTGGAAAGGGCTATCATAGATCTCTTAAAGCCCATAGCCGAAGATAAAAAGAGGACCTTGGAATGGGTAACGTCCTATCACTGGATCTTCAACTCTGAATGGCCCAGCATCCTCAAGTTCGAATCCTGTTGTGATGCCTTGGACATCAACCCTGAGGAAATGAGGAGGATGCTGCAGAGGGCCTGTGATGACAGGATCATGGCCATGGAGATTCTGTATCGTAGCAAAAAGATGGACAACGGCAAGGGAAACTCAGACCAAGCCACCGCTTTGGAGTGAGAGAGGATTAGCCCCTTTTCAATCGGTTTTTTTGAAACAGGATCCTGAGTCCCTCTAAGGTGAGCCAAGGATCCACTTGTTCTATTTCTTCGCTGGTCTTGGCTATGATGGGGGCCATACCACCAGTGGCTATCACCTTGGGCTTTCCCCCCAGTTCCCCCTTGAACGCCCTGGCCATACCGTCCACCAGGGCCACATAGCCGAAAAAAACGCCTGATTGGATAGAGTCCACCGTATTTTTGCCAATGATCCGATCCGGCCTGCGAAGCTCCACCCTGGGAAGCTGAGCCGTTTCCCTGAAGAGGGCCTCCATAGAAATCCCTATACCTGGGGCAATGGCACCGCCCAGATACTCGCCCTTAGCGGAGATGGCATCAAAGGTGGTGGCTGTGCCAAAGTCCACTACCACTAAAGGGCCACCGTATTTGGAATAGGCAGCCACGGCATTTACCACCCTGTCAGTACCTACTTCCCGGGGGTTGTCCACAAGTACAGGAATCCCAGTTTTTGTTCCCGGTCCCACCACGATGGGTTCCAAGGGGAGAAGAAGCCTGAAACTTTGATAAAGAATGGGGGTCAGATTAGGCACCACGCTGGAGATAATGGCTCCTTTTATCTCAGGAAGTTCAATACCCTCAAGGTCTAAGAGTGACTTAACCAGTACACCGTACTCGTTCTGGGTCTTATCCCTTCTTGTTCCCAACCTCCAGTGGGCCTTCAGGGTTTCCCCCTGAAAGATTCCCATAACAATGTTGGTGTTACCTATGTCAATTACCAGGAGCATAGCGCCTATCCAGGTATCGCTGGAGAATGAACACTGCTGCCAACTTATCGGCAAGCCTACTTTTCTTTTTTCTCGTAAGCCCAGCCTCCTTCATAATCTCATGGGCCTCCCAACTGGTGAGCCTTTCATCAGACATCTCCACGGGAAGGCCCGTGGCTTGGTGTAGTTCCCGGGCAAAATCCCGGGTCTCTCGGGCCATCTCTCCCTCTCCTCCATTCATGTTCAGGGGAAGCCCTACCACAATCATTTCCACCCCATTGGCTGTCGCCAGCTTGGCTATTTCATCCGAGGTCTTGGGGCCACGGGAGAGAATATCCAAAGGCTGGGCCACAGTGCCCGTGGGGTCAGAAAGAGATAGACCTATCCTTGACCTTCCATAATCTATACCCATGATCCTCATAATAGAGAAGGGACCAGACCTGGCCCCTTAAGTCAAATCCTTCACCCCGTTGGGGCACATCCTCCTGTGGACCTCGAAGAGCTGGCAAAGGAAGAGAAGAGCTTCTTTACCTCCTTGCTCCCGCACTGGGGGCACTTAACTTCCCTGTCCTTGGAAAGGATCAATTGTAGGAAGCAATGACCGCAGGACTTACATTGAAACTCGTAAAGGGGCATGGCGCTTTCTACTGCTGTATGTACTTATTAATTATATTGATTATAGCTTCTTTAGGTTGAACTCCTATCACCTGTTCCACTACCCCTCCCCCTTTAAAGAGAAGAAGGGTAGGAATGGCCCTGATACCATAACGAACAGCCAGCTGGGAACTCTCATCCACGTTTACCTTCCCCACTTTCAGCTTTCCCTGGTACTCCTGAGCCATAGACTCCACAATGGGGGAGACCATGGAGCAGGGAGCACACCACACAGCCCAAAAATCGATTAACACGGGTAAGTCAGTCTGGAGCACTTCCTGATCAAAGTTGCTCTCCGTGAGGGTTACCATATTTTCACCAGCCATAAACCTTTTCCTCCCATATCTTCCCACCTTTGGAAATGGTGCCGGGGCCCAGAATTGAACTGGGGACACGTGGATTTTCAGTCCACTGCTCTACCGACTGAGCTACCCCGGCTGAGCCAGGAGCAATCTAATCCAGCCTCTACTCCTTGTCAAGGGCAAGGTTACCTTGCTATAAGTTCATAACACCGGAGGGCAGTTATGTGGAGAAGATTTTTTAAGAACAAGGAGTGGGATAAAGGCTTCAAATTGGGCAAGAGAAAAATGAAAGACCTCCTGGAATGGGTCAAAAAAAGACAGGAGGAAGGGGTGAATATGGAGGCCTTGGAGATCCTGGAGTTTTACGGGTTACCCGTAGCCCCGTACAGGGTGGTGAGGTCTCAGAATGAGATCTACCAGATAGCCGAGGATTTAGGATACCCTTTGGTACTGAAGGCCATCACTTCTAAAGTGATTCATAAAGAAGATGCAGGGGCTGTGGCCTTAGCCGGCAGCAAAGAGATGGTAGCCAGGATGTATCCTTCTGTCCTGGGGGAAGTGGCCAGCAGAATGCCCTGGCTTACTCTTATGGGGGTCCTGGTTCAGGAAGAGGTGGAAGGGATTGAAAAGCAGGAGATCAGCCTTGAGCGAAGGAAAAGGAAGACCTTTCCCTTCAGGTGGGTAACCCGGTTCTTTAAGGATGGAAGGGAAGGGGGAACCCGGGATACAGAGGTGAAAGATGCCGACGCCTTGGCTATACATACCCCCCAGGAGGAGGAATGGCGGGAAATATACCAGGGTATCTGGGCCCTTTGGCTTCAGTATTCCCAGATAAAGAGATTGGAGTTGGATATTATCTGCCAGCCCACTTCCCCTAAGGTAGTGGATGCAAAGATCTTCTTCTTTGAGTTCTGACAGGTCTCTATGGGAAAACTGGGCGTAATCACGGGCCGGGGAGACATTGTGGATCTGGCCGTGGACCTTCTGGAAAGACAGGGTGAGAACCTTTATGTCATTGATCTCACTGGAGGAAAGGTTTTAAAACGCTTCCCTCACTGTAAGGGAAAGGCCTTTGGGGTGGGGCAGGTGGGAAGTATCATCAAGACCTTGAAAAGGACCTATATAGATAGGGTCCTTTTTCTGGGGAAGGTGGACAAAAGGGTGCTCTATAAACGTCCAAGGGTGGATCTGAGGGCAGCCAAGGTCCTCCTCACTCTGAGAGACTTCAGCGACGATTCCATCCTCAATGCTGTTATTCAGGAGCTGAAGAAGGAGGGGATAAGGTTAGTGGGTCAGAAGGAGGTCTTGGGGGATATGATACCCTCTGCCGGTCTGCTGGCAGGGGTGGATCCTGACAGGAAGACCATGGAGGATGTGGCCTTTGGTTTTTCCATGTCCCGGGAGATAGGGAGATTGGGTATAGGTCAAACGGTGGTGGTGAAAAACCGGTCCGTGGTGGCTGTTGAGGCTTTGGAAGGTACCGATGAAACCATCAAACGGGGTGGGGAATTGGCTGGTCCTGGGGTGGTGGTGGTAAAGGTGAAGAGGCCTTCCCAGTCTCCATTGCTGGATGTACCCACTGTAGGACTAAAGACATTAAAGGCGATGGAAGGGGTAAAGGCCCGGGCCTTGGCTGTGGAGGCCCAAGAGACCCTGGTCTTGAACTTAAAAGAGATGGGCAAGCAATCGAAAAGGTTCGGCATCTCCCTACTGGCTGTGGATGAGACTTTCTTGGCATCATGGCTCACATCCTTATAGTTGCCGGCGAGGCCTCGGGGGATAGGCTGGGGGGCCTCCTCCTCCGTGAGTTTCATGCCATCTCCCCCGGCCACACCTTTTTGGGGATAGGAAGCTCGTTTCTGAAAGAGCAGGGGGTAAAGCTTCTGGCCCGCTCTCAGGAGTTGGATATAGTGGGGGGACCGGAAGGGCTCTCTCGTCTACCCAGGGTGTACGGGGTCTATTCAAGGCTGAAAAGGGTCATTGCCCGGAGGGAGGTGGATGCCCTTCTCCTCATTGACTATCCAGGAATGAACCTGAGATTGGCCCGGGTGGCGAAGGATCATGGGGTGCCCGTGGTCTATTACGTATCTCCCCAGATATGGGCATGGAGGCCCGGTCGCATAAAAAAGATTAAGGACGCCGTTGATCTTATGATGGTAATTCTACCCTTTGAAGAGGGCCTTTACAGAAGAGCAGGGGTCCCTGTGGTCTATGTAGGCCATCCCCTGGTTGATGTGGTGAGGCCGGAGATGAAGAAAGAAGACTTGTGTCGGGAGTTATCCATACCAGGGGACAGGGAGTTGATAGCCTTGCTCCCGGGCAGTCGCCGACAGGAGCTGGACTATCTCATGGGGGAGATGGCCCATGCTGCCTCCCTGATAACCCAGAGGAGGGAGGTTTCCTTCCTTCTTCCCGTGGCTCCCACCCTCCCTGTAGAAAGGGTTAAAAAGCAGTGGGCTGGACTTGCACGGAGCAAGGGGGTAAAGTGTTTTATCATGAGGGATAGTACATATAGTGCTTTGGCGGCTTCCCGGGCTGCCTTGGTAGCATCGGGCACAGCCACCTTGGAAGCAGCCCTTTTGGGTACGCCCCAGGTATTAGCCTACAAGGTCAATCCCATCACTTACATGGTGGGTAAACGTTTGGCCAAGGTGAAGTGGCTTTCCTTGGTAAATATCCTTTTGGACAAAGGGGTAATCCCTGAACTCATCCAGTCTGAGGCTATAGGGGTTCTAATGGCCCGGAAACTTGAGGCCATTTTACAAGGAAAGGATGAAGACATGAAAAGGGAGTTTTCCAGGCTCAGGGAGATCCTTGGTCCTCCTGGTGCCTCTGCTCGGGCTGCCCGGCAATTGGCCATCCTTTTAAAGGAGCAGGGATTATGAAGTACTATCTCCGCATCCTTTCTTACGCCAAGCCCTATTGGTTCAGGATTGCCGTAGCCCTTATTACAGCCCAGGTGGTGGCAGCTACAGACGGCGCCCTGGCCTGGCTGGTTAAACCCATGATGGACAGGATCTTTGTAGAAAAAAACGCCGAAGTGCTGAAACTCATTCCGTTAGCCATTATCGGCCTCTATGCGGTGAAGGGTATAGGACGCTACATCCAAAACTACCTCATGAGATACGCCAACCTCAGGATGATCATGGATCTCAGGACCGACATCTTTCGTCACTTTCAAAGGATGAGCCTGACTTTTTACAAGGACCGCTCCACAGGGGAGCTTATGTCCAGGATCACCAGTGATGTGGGGGCCATCAGGAACGCCAATGTGGGGTTGGTGAAAAACCTTTTCCGACAGGTTTTCACCCTTTTGGTCCTTATGGTGGTGCTTTTCACAAGGGACTGGCAACTGGCTCTCATGGCCTGTGTGACTGTTCCCCCTTCGGGGATCCTTATTGATCGCTTGGGAAGAAAAATCAAAAGGCTTACCCAGGAATCCCAGGAGAAGCAGGCGGACCTGTCCACCCTTTTAGTAGAATCTCTCTCGGGGGCCAGGATTGTCAAGGCCTTCAATATGGAAAACCAGGAGACCAAGAGGTACAGGAGACAGCTCCACAAGCTCTATTCCCTGAGCATGAAGAAGGTGAAGGCATCAGAGCTGGTTTCTCCTTTGGTAGAATGGCTAGGTTCCTTAGGCGTGGCGGCTATTATCTATGTAGGGGGCACCCGGGTTCTGTCGGGGGTCCTTACTCCTGGTGACTTTTTCTCCTTCATGGCGGCCCTCATGATGATGTACAGCCCCATAAAAAAACTGACCCATGTGAACAGTTCCATTCAGTCGGCCACGGCCGCTGCTGAAAGGATATTTGAGGTGCTGGATCTGGAACCGGCCATCAAGGATGCCCCCGATGCTGTGGATATAAAGGAATTCAAAGATTCCGTCCATTTTGACCATGTGTGGTTTGCCTACCCCGATGATCCAGAGACCTGGATTCTCAGGGACATCACCTTAAAGGTGAGGAAAGGGGAGATGGTGGCCATAGTGGGGGAGAGTGGGGCAGGAAAAAGCACCCTGGTGGATCTGGTGCCTCGCTTCTATGATGCGACCAAAGGGGCCCTCTATGTGGATGGTATAGACGTGAGAAAGGTGACCCTCAACTCCCTCAGGAGCCTCACAGGAGTGGTGACCCAGGAGATCATCCTCTTCAACGATACCATTTTCAACAACATCCTTTATGGCCGTCCTGGGGCCAACTTTGAGGAGATTGTAGAGGCTGCCAGGGTAGCCCATGCCCATGAGTTCGTAGAGGACCTTCCCCATGGCTACGACACAGTGATTGGGGAGAGGGGCACCCGTCTATCCGGGGGGCAGAAACAGAGAATCGCCATAGCCAGGGCTGTCTTGAAGAACCCACCCGTTCTTATCCTGGATGAAGCCACCTCTGCCCTGGACACCCAATCAGAAAGGATGGTCCAGGAGGCCCTGGACCATCTCATGGAAGGTCGTACGGTCTTTGTCATTGCCCATCGCCTGTCCACCGTTCAGAATGCCAGCAGGATCCTGGTGTTGGACAGGGGAAAGGTGATGGAAACGGGCACCCACCAGGAACTCTTGGAGCGGGGAAGCCTCTATAGCTGCCTTTACCGACTTCAATTCTCCCAGGATCATGAGGATAAATCTCTCTCCGCAGTTAACTTCTAAGCTCTTGGGAATTTTAGTGGGGCCCCTCAGCTCCACCTACAGGATCAGGGTTTGGAACATGGAGACAGAGGATCTCCTAAAAAGGGGGAAGGAAGGCATCATATACACTTTTTGGCACAACAGGCTCTTCCCTCTGGTAGCCTACTACCGTCGTTCCTACCTTTCCCGTTTTCCCCGTGGAAGGGTGGATGTGCTGGTGAGTGAGAGCAGGGATGGAGAGATGGCTGCCCTC
Organism: uncultured Aquificales bacterium; assembly: GCA_964493535.1. Classification (GTDB taxonomy): domain Bacteria; phylum Thermosulfidibacterota; class Thermosulfidibacteria; order Thermosulfidibacterales; family B14-G1; genus WFSI01. The sequence continues at coordinate 184 of CAZBOO010000027.1, read as the reverse complement.
ATGCTGCACCGATTTGGGTTTGGTACCATCAGGGGCTCCAGCTCTCGAAGGGGGAGAGAAGCCCTTTTGGAGATGGTGGAAAGGGTGAAAAAAAGGGGAGACGTGGGTGTCATCCCCGATGGACCCAAAGGCCCTCGATACGTGGCCAAGGGGGGAGCGGTGGCCTTGGCCAAGGCCACCGGGG
>CAZBOO010000026.1:0-13055 GCA_964493535.1 uncultured Aquificales bacterium | reverse complement strand
ATGTTAAGCTGATATTTGTAATAAACCTTATAGCCTATTATCTGAGAATTGTCAAGAATGAAGATCTGACCCCTGAGAGACGCAGCCAGGCAAAGCAGGACACTCAGCGACAAACACCCCGTCCTCATCTTGTTCAATTATAATCCGATACCTCATTCTTCCTACCTCCAACGCCTCTGACTTACCCTACAGCCTTAGATTCTAAGCCTTTGGAGGATAAGTCAATATCCAACGGCTACCTCCACAAGAATCTCCTCATACGCTGCTTACCAATTAGTCTATGGACAAAAGCCCCAGAGGCTGGGCCTTCAGAAGATAATAGCGTGGTCGTTTCGCTAAAATGACTGCTTCCTGACAGGGGCCTTCCTTTATTCATGGTCGGTCAAATTGCCCAAATTTAATGGTAGACCCCCTTCTGTTTTTGCTTTCAACCTTACTACCAAAAAGGCAAAATGATATAAAAAGCCAAACGAAGAAAAGGGGTGAAACCAGGACATGGAAATAGCTGTAGCCCTTTCCGGGGGAATAGATTCGGCAGTGGCAGCGCACCTCCTCAAGGAGGAAGGCCACCAAGTATGGGGGATCACTATGCTCCATCATGCCTGTATGGAAGCATCCCTACCCCAGGTGAGGAAAGTGGCAGAGATTTTGGGCATCTCCTTAAAGGTGATAAACCTGACGGAGGTTTTTTACAGGGAAGTGATCCTCCCCTTCGCCCAAGAGTACGCCTTGGGCAGGACTCCCAACCCATGTCCCCTTTGCAACCACAGGGTAAAAATGGGAATTCTCATGGAAAGGGCCCTGGCCAAAGGGGCCCAGAAGATGGCTACAGGGCACTACGCCCGCATCGTAGAAGAAAAAGGGAGCTGTCATCTCATGAAAGGAAAAGATAGGAGAAAGGATCAGTCCTACTTTCTGGCGTTACTCTATCAAGGGCAACTGAGCCGTCTGACACTCCCTTTGGGAAACTGGAGTCGCCCAAAGGTGGAAAACTTGGCCCAGAAATTGGAGCTTTCGGAAGAAGGGCTCCACAGCAGCCAGGAGATCTGCTTCCTCAAGGAGCATTATACCCACCTTTTAAGGGAATTAGGGTTAAATCCAGGGCCTGGGCCCATCAGGGACACCCATGGGAATCTTTTGGGTAACCATAAAGGATATATTTATTATACCATTGGCCAAAGAAGGGGGTTAGGAGTGGCCCAGGGAGTCCCTATCTACGTGGTGAAGATTATCCCCCAAGAAAACACCGTGGTGGTAGGACCAAAAGAGGCCCTGTTCTCAAAGAAAATCACCATCCTTTCTCCCCACTGGATTCATAACCCCCTGGGGAAAGGCCCCTGGCTATTAAACATCAAAATACGCTATCGTCACAGGGAAGCCCCTGCTTTGGTGGAAGAAAGAGGGGATAAGATAAGGGCAACCTTTGACACACCCCAAAGGGCACCAACGCCGGGCCAGTTGGCCGTTCTTTACAGGGGTGATGAGGTGCTGGGGGGAGGATGGATAGAAGAAGCCTATGGGTCCTTTTAATCCTTCTCCTCTGGTCCCTTCCCGCCCCTGCCTCCCATCTGGGCAGGAAAAAGATGAAGGTGGTAGAGGTCATCCACGGGGACACCCTCAAAGTGCAATGGAAGGGAAAGACCCAAACCCTCATTCTTTTAGGGGCCGATACGCCCCCTACCCTCTGGGGGCTGCCCCTCTTAAGAAGGGCAAGGCTCTTAAAGATGGATCCCCATACCCTCTTGAAGATGGGAAAGGAGGCCAAAAAAGCCACCCAAATCCTCATACCTCCCCAGGGATGGATCTACGTGGAGTTCGATTGGATCAAAAGGAACCCCCAGGGCCGTCTCATGGGATACGTGTACGTATCCCAGGGGATGCTCAACGCCATCCTCATAGCCCAAGGCTATGCTCGGGCAAGACTCTCCTTTCCCTTTCCCATGAGGCCTAAAAAAGAGGAGATCTTCTCCACCTTTCCCTTCCTGGAAAGAAAAGCCCGGAGAGAAAAGCGGGGACTTTGGAGATACGGGAGATTCTGAGCCAAATCCTTTTGGGTAGGGGGATTCCCCCCTACCCAAAAGGACTATCGGCAGTCCATACAGACCCTTAGGCTCTCTTCCGGCAGCCCTGTCTTCTCCTTGAGGAAGCGGAACTCATCTTCCGTCATAAAGTACTTGCCGCATTTGCTGCAAGCTATCAAGGCAGACTTTTTGTGCCAACGCTCCATGATCCGGTACCCATCCACCGTATCCTCCAAGGGGATAACATCCACCGGGCAAACATAGGCACAGGCACCACAGAGAATACAAGGATCACTGGGCTCGTCGAAAGGGGTACATACCCGACGGTTGAATCCCCTCCCCTCAAACCCTATAGCGTTAAGCCCCACTACTTCACTGCAGGTCCGGACACAAAGGCCACAGAGGATGCAATTATCCTCCCCCTCAGAGAAACGCACCTTCTCCACCCCATACTTCTGGGCCAACTCATGGAGCTGGGGAAGATTGGGGCACTGAGCCAGAAGAAGCTCAATTATCATCTTACGACAGCGCTGCACCCTCTCCGTATCCGCCTTCACCACCATGCCCTCGGCTACGGGGTAATCACAAGCAGTAACAAAGCGGGTCCTTTTGCCCTTGGTTACCTCTACCATGCAAAGGCGGCAAGCAGTGTAGGGCTTCACCTCATGGTGATAACAAAGGGTAGGAATGTAAATACCCGCCTCCTGAGCAACCTGAAGGACAGTCTGGCCCTCCTTGGCCTCAACCTCTTTCCCGTCTATGGTAAGCTTAACCATGTCACACCACCTTCACAGCATCGAACTTGCAGACATCCTTACAGATGCCGCATTTTATGCACTTACCCTGATCTATGACGTGGACCTCTTCGGGCTCACCGGATATGGCATCCACAGGACAGGCCTTAAAGCAAACCCGGCATCCCGTACAGGCCTGGGCATCTATCTCGTATCTCACTAATGCCTTACACACCCCAGCACGGCACTTCTTGTCCCTGACGTGCTCTACATATTCATCCCTGAAATAACGAAGGGTAGAAAGCACAGGGTTGGGCGCCGACTTACCCAACCCGCAAAGGGAGGCGTGGGCCACCACATAGCCCAACTCATCCAAGAGATCTACATCCTCCATAGTTCCCTCACCCTGGGTGATGCGGTTAAGGATCTCCAGCATGTGTTTGAGACCTTCCCGGCAGGGAACGCATTTGCCGCAAGATTCCTCTGTGAGGAACTTGACAAAGTAACGGGCCACGTCCACCATGCAGGTGTTCTCGTCCATGATGATCATACCCCCGGAACCCATCATGGATCCTGCAGCATCCAACGTGTCGAAATCCACGGGCAAGCCCAACTGGGAGTCAGGAAGGCATCCCCCAGAGGGGCCGCCGGTCTGAACGGCCTTGAAGGCATTCCCCCCTTGGATTCCGCCTCCTATGTCGTAGACCACCTCCCTTAGGGTAATACCCATGGGAACCTCGACCAGACCTGTATTGTATATATCACCAGCTAAGGAGAAGACTTTGGTGCCCTTACTCTCTTTTGTTCCTATGGAGGCAAACCATTCTCCTCCCCTGTCCACTATAAAGGGCACATTGGCCAAGGTCTCCACATTGTTCAAAACCGTAGGCCTCCCCCAAAGGCCACTCTCAGTGGCATGAACGTGCTTGGATCTGGGCTCCCCCACCCTTCCCTCAACGGAGGCGATAAGGGCCGAGGACTCCCCACACACGAAGGCCCCTCCTCCCCTTACTACCTGGATATCAAAGTCAAAGCCGCTACCCAAAATATCATTCCCCAAGAGACACAACTCCTTCAAAACGCCTATAGCCTCTTGGACATTATGGGTAGCAAGGGGATACTCCTTTCTCACATAAACAAAGCCTTCGTGGGCCCCAATGGCATAGGCCCCGATAATCATTCCCTCCAAGACCTCGAAAGGAAGGCCTTCCAGAAGACACCTGTCCATGTAGGCCCCAGGATCCCCCTCGTCTCCGTTGCAGATTATGTACTTTATGGGAGAAGATCTATTAGCAGCGTCTTCCCACTTCCACCCCGTTCTAAAACCGGCTCCTCCCCTTCCCCTAAGACCCGAAGAAATCACCTCCTGAATTATTGCCTGAGGCTCCATATCCAACATGGCCTTGGCCAAGGCCGAAAACCCTCCATAACATAGATAATCCTCCACAGAGAGGGATTCCACTGACTCCATAAGACCCATTACCAGCCTCATCTGCTTCTTATAGAAGGGGATGTCCTTTTCGTAGGTGAATGTCTCCTTTGTTAAAGGATTGGCGTAAAGGAGCCTATCCACTACCTCGTCCCTTTCCAAGGCATCAAGGATGTCCGACACGTCACTGGGTTTGGCGCTGTGATAGAGAAGTCCCTCAGGATAGATGACCATAACGGGAGCATAACCACACAGCCCATGATCTCCCGTGGCTTTAACAGGGACATCCATCCCCCTCCTGGTCACTTCATCCTTTAAGGTTTCGTAAACAGCCTCTGCACCATGGGCCCTGGAAGCCGTGCCCATACCCAGGGAAATGAACCTCTCAGGCCTTTTAGAAAGGGCCTCCTGTCTCATTCTCTCCAAATCGTCTCGATCCCTTAAGCGCTTCATTGTTCCCTATACTCCTTTATCAAAGAGCCTACCTGAACCGGCGAAACGTGACCGTAGTACCTCCCGTTGATGATCACCACCGGACCCAAGGCACAACACCCAACGCAATTCACCGTCTCCAGAGTAAAGTAGAGATCATTGGTGGTGTCCCCAGGCTTGATGCCCAGAACATCCTCAAATCTCTCCAGCACCCTGTAGGAGCCCTTCACGTGGCAGGCCGTTCCGGTACAGACCTGAATGGTGTACTTCCCCCTGGGCTTCAGGGTAAAAGCCTTAAAAAAGGTGGCCACGTGGTATACACGGGCCAAGGGCACTTCCGTCTGACGGCTTACCTCTTTCAAGACCTCTTCAGGTAGATAACCATAAATATCCTGAAGATCCTGAAGGATCTCTATCATCCGGGCGGGGTTGTTACCGTGCCGGGCCATTACCTCTTCTACGCTTTTTTCAAGATTCTCTACCATCACCTCTGCCATGGCCATCACTCCTGTGTCACTTTTTCCATCTTTTTGAGCCGCTCATACTCTGCCGTAACCCTGCTTTGAATCTGCTCAATCACATCAGGGGTAAGATGCCTGAATCTCCTCTGTTGCCTTAAATAGTCCTCAACAGGCCTCAGACCCTGGGGAAAATCTATGGTGAGTTTGTAGCGCCCATATTCCACCTCATAGAGAGGGAACATACCTGTCTCTACGGCGAGTCTGCCCATCCTCACGGTAAGTTCGGGAGGGGTTCCCCAACCGGTGGGACAGACAGAGAATAAATGGATATAGGCGGGCCCTTCCAGCTCAAAGGACCTTCTGACCTTACGAATAAGATCCAAGGGATAACTGGGGCAGGCCGTAGCCACATAGGGAACGTCATGGGCAGCAGCAATGGCTGCCACATTCTTCTTCCAGTAACCGGCACCGAAACTCACCTTCCCCGCAGGGGTAGTGGTGGTGCTGGCCCCAAAGGGAGTAGCCGAGGAGCCCTGGACCCCCGTATTCATATAGGCCTCATTGTCGTAACAGATGTATGTAACGCTATGTCCTCGAGCCAACATCCCCGAAAGTGCCTGAAGACCAATATCCGCCGTACCCCCGTCTCCGGCAATAGCCAGAATATTGATCTTTTTCGGGGGAATCTTCCCCTTTCTCTGCAAAGCCTTTATGGCCGCGTCAATGCCCGAAGCCACAGCAGCGGCATTCTCAAAGGCCACGTGAATCCAGGGTACCGCCCAGGAGGTAAAAGGATAAGGAGAGGAGATAATCTCCATGCACCCCGTGGCATTGACCACAATGGTATCCCTCCCTGCCGCCTTCATGATGTGGCGCAGCCCTAAAGCGGGACCGCATCCCTGACAGGCCCTGTGCCCCCTGGTGAAAAACTCCTCCTTGGGGGCCATCCGATAAGCAAAAACGTTAAGATACGCCTCTTTTGGTCTCTGCAACACACTCATTCTCTCAACCCCACTATCTTGACTAATTCTGGCTCCTCACCGGGCTCCTTACCCGTTCTGAGACAATCCTCACCTATCTGGAACATCTCCACATAATCCTCCAAAGGAACGTCCCTTCCTCCTAATCCAGCAACCACCCCCACCACCATGGGCCTCAGGGGTTCGTGGTACAAGGCAGACCTTACCTCGGAAAGCACAGGTCCGGGCGGACCTCCAAAGGATATGCATCTGTCCAACACCAGCACCTGTTTGATAGTGTTACCGCACAGGACCTCTTTCATATCGTCAAAGGGGAAGGGCCTCCACAATCTCAATTCCACAGCCCCTACCTTTTTGCCCTGATCCCGCAAGTAATCCACCGCCACTTCAGCAGCCTCTATGACGGAACCCTGAGCCAAAAGGACGATCTCCGCATCATCAGCTCTATAGGTCTCAACAGCTCTATAACGACGACCATAGCGCTGGGCAAACTCCTCAAATACCCTTTCTATAACAGCTCGAGACTCTCTGATGGCCACATCTTGCTGCTTTTTGGCCTCGGTGTAAATGTCAGGCACTCCCACAGGACCCATGGTAACAGGATAGTCGGGATGGACCCGATAGATAGGCTCAAAGGGAGGAATGAAGTCAGCAATCTCATCATCATCAAAGATATAAATGGGTTCAATGACATGGGTAAGGATGAAACCGTCAAAGTTGATCATTACGGGATGCATAACCCTTCGGTCCTCACCTATGGGGAAAGCCATAAGAGTCAGATCATAGGCCTCCTGACCGTTGTTGGCGAATATGGAAATCCAACCCGTGTCCCTCTCGTTCATGACATCGGAATGATCATTCCAGATTGATATGGGACCGGACAAGGCCCTGTTAGCCAGGGCCATGACCACAGGGGTCCTGAGACTGCTGGCCAGATAAACGATCTCGTTCATAAGGGCCAATCCCTGAGCACTGGTGGAGGTGAAGACCCTGGCCCCCGCCACCGACGCCCCCACACAGGCACTCATGGCCGTGTGTTCCGATTCTACAGTGATATAGTCGGCATCCAGATTCCCATCGGCCACTAACTGAGCCAAATGCTCTACTATGTGGGTCTGGGGAGTGATAGGATAGGCGGACACCACATCTACATTGGCCTGACGGGCAGCTTCGGCGATGGCAATAGATACCTCTATTCCTTCTCTTCTGGCCATTATTCCACCGCCTCTTCTTCCATCTTGATGCACTGGGCCGGGCACTCCCTGGAGCAGATACCACACCCTTTGCAGTAATCATTATTGGGCTCGTAATACCCGTCTTCGTCTTCCTCAAAGGCGTACTCCGGACAAAAGACCCAACATGTACCGCATTTGATGCACTTCTCCTTGTCCACAACAGGCCTGAGGGTCTTCCAGTCCCCTGTCTTGTAATAAACACTGTTGCCTGGCTCATCAATGACACAGGCAAAACCTATCTCCTTCCAGTCAGGTTTTTCCTTGAGTTTCATCATTCCACCCTCGCCTCTTCATAGGCCCTGCGAAAGGCCTTGATCTCCTTGTCGGCAATCCTGGGAAACCTCTGGGCAATGAATTCTTCCAGAGGCTCTATGCCCACCAAAGGCTCGGCCTTTAACAAGGCCCCCAACATGATCACGTTGGTGATGGGTACACCCAACTCCTTCAGGGCAATAGCCGTGGCATCCACCGACGCCACCTCCATATCATCCCTGCCCAACTCCTTCTTCCAATCACCTGGAGCCCTCTTAGAATTGAGGACCACCAGCCCCCCCTCCTTGAGCCCTGCTGTGACGGGAACAGCCTTCACCAAAGACGGATCCAGGATGAGCACCACATCAGGATAGTAAACCCCGGTTCTGAGCTTGATCATCTCATCGGATATCCGGGTGAAGGCCAAAACGGGTGCGCCTCTCCTCTCTGCACCAAAGGCGGGGAAGGCCTGGGCGTATCTGCCCTCCTCGATAGCCGCCTGGGCCAAGAGTTCAGCTGAGGTGACTGCTCCCTGCCCTCCTCTTCCATGAAATCTGATCTCTACCATGGCCCCTCCTCTCAAGATAAACGTTGTCACTTATATGCCAGGGCCCCATGAGGTGTCAATAAAGGGGGGAAGCCACAAAAAGCTTTATGTATAAAAAAGGCATAACTCACTTAAAATTTTAAAATTCCTCCGCAGCCAATGCCCTCGCCCTTGCCATATTCCTCCTGTCCCACCGGGGTGACCAAGGGGTTTCCATGATAGCCGGTAAATTCTTAAGAACAGGGTGGCATATGATACCCTTGAAACCCTTTAGGCCTATGCCCCCTTCCCCGATATGCCAGTGGCGATCCACCCGAGAGCCTAAGGGGGTTCTGGAGTCGTTCAAGTGAAGGAGGTGAAGGCGCCCCAACCCCACCCGTCGAGACACCTCATCCAAAAACCCTTCCAAACCATCAGGGGTATGGATGGGATAACCCGCCTGAAAGGCATGTGCCGTATCTATGCACACCCCCAGTCGAGGATCTTCACCCACCATACTAACAATCTCCCCCAGTTCTTCTACCCGAAAACCCAACTCCGAACCCTGCCCCGCCGTATTCTCCAAAAGTATAAGGGGACCCGGAAGGTCTAAAACCACCATTAAGGCCTGGGCTACCCGTTCCATTCCCTCTTTTCGGTTCTTCCCTTTGGTCTTGCCCACATGGGTCACCAGATAGTCCACCCCCAACACCTTGCACCTTTCCACCTCCACTTTGAGGGATTCCACGCTCTTATGGTACAAAAGCTCATCATCAGAGGCCAAATTGGGCAGATATGGCATATGGACCACCAGGGGATGAAGGTCCATCTCCCGGGCTTTAAAGCGAAAGGTTTCCACCTCCCGGAAATCCAGGGGAGCGTACCTCCAACCCCGGGGATTGCGGGTAAAAAACTGAAGGGTGTCACACCCCAAGGCCCTGGCCCGATCCAAAGCCCTGGACAAACCCCCGACAATGGAACAATGAAAACCGAAACGCAAGGCTCAGTAGGCGTAGACCTTACCGTAGGGCCGGGCTGAAACGGGGATCAACTTGGTGAAAGGCACCTGTAAGATCCCATGGGGATCCAAGGCGCAAGAGGAAAAGTCCTTGCAGTAATCCTCTAAAAGCTCTTTCAAAAGGTCCTCATCTTCCTGGCTAACCTCCACCTGTCCCACTTCCTTCCCCATGATATAAGGATCCACATCCCCCCTGATATATATGACTCCGCCATGCATCCTTGTGGCCAGATAGTCTCCCACTATGGATCTATCATCATTCCAGAGGTTGAGCAACACCAGGATACCCCCTGCCATATACTCGCCGAAGAAGTCCCCCGCCTTGCCTCCCACGTGGTCAGGAATCTATACAATACCCTGGTCGATCATAGCTGTCGCCACCTTGAGAAATCCTGCTATGTTAGCACCTCTGCTCAAATCCCCAGGTGTTCCAAATTCCTCTGCCGTTTCGCTGCAGATTTTATATATATTCTCCATGACCTCTTTTAGCCTTTTATCTGTATATTCAAATGTCCAGACATCGTGACGGCTGTTCTGAATCATTTCCAGAGCTGATGTTGCCACACCACCTGCATTAGCCGCTTTAGCAGGCCCAAATAAAACCCCTGCATCCAAAAAGGCTTTAATTCCTTCGGGTGTGGTCGGCATATTAGAGCCCTCACCAACGGCGATGACACCATTCTTAATCAGTATTTCTGCATCTTTTCCTGTTATTTCGTTCTCCGTAGCACAGGGCAGAGCAATGTCCGTTTTGATTTTCCATATATTGCCACCCTCATAATAAGCAGCCGTTTCATGAAAATTCGTATATTCTTTAATTCTCTTTCTTTCAATCTCTTTAATCTGTTTTACGGTTTCAACATTGATACCACTTTCATCATGAATTACACCGTTTGAATCACTCATCGCAACAACCGTTCCACCCAATTGAATTACCTTTTGCGCCGCATATATAGCCACATTTCCAGAACCAGAAATCGTTACCTTTATACCATCAAATGATTTTTTATGAGCTCTCAACATCTCATCCATAAGATACACCAGGCCATATCCCGTAGCCTCTGTTCTTACCTGACTTCCACCCCAATTCAGCCTTTTTCCGGTTATAACACCAGCTGCAAATTTGTGGGTTAACCTCTTGTATTGACCAAACAAGTAACCTATTTCCCTGCTTCCAACTCCTACATCTCCTGCTGGAATATCTGTTTCCTCTCCCAGATATGTGTAGAGTTCTGTCATGAATCTCCTACAAAAATTCATAACTTCTCGGTCTGATTTGCCACGTGGATCAAAGTCAGAACCACCCTTGGCCCCGCCTAAAGGCATTCCTGTTAAAGCATTCTTGAAAATCTGTTCAAATCCAAGAAACTTTATGATTCCCAGATAAACAGAGGGATGAAACCTTAATCCTCCCTTATAAGGACCTAAAGCATTGTTAAATTGGACACGAAAACCTCTGTTGATATGCAATTCACCTTTATCATCTTCCCATAAGACCCTGAATATAATCTGGCGATCAGGCTCGCAAAGACGTTTGATAATCTTATATTCATAAAATTCAGGATGCTTAGCAAGCACCGGTGGCAATGAAGCTAAAACCTCTCCTACCGCCTGGTGAAACTCAGTTTCCCCGGGATTCCGATTTATTACCTCCTTGTAGATAGATTCCAATTTCTCATTACCACCAAACATAATCACCTCCTAAAAAATTTTAGAACAAAATTACTAAGCCATCTTGCCAAAAAGCAAAGGTGTTACTTATAAGGAAACCCTCCTTCCTGTCAAGGAGAGGCAGGACACAGGCCCTTTTCAGTTCCCGGTAAATCCTCAATGGAGGGTGCCTTCAGGAGGAACATAGGGATTCACACTCAAATACGATCTTTGCAGCAGCTCCAAAAAGCAAGGGTTCTTCCTAAGAGAAGGATAGACCCCTACACTGCCCAGGCTTGTGAAAAGATACACTTGACAAATAGGAATAATGCCCATTATGAGGGGCAGGGGAGGTAGAAGTGAAAAAGCTTTTCTGTTTGGTATTAAACAGGTCTTTTCTGCCTTTCGATGTCATCCCTTGGCAGAAGGCTATAACCTTAGAATGGTTGGGTCGGTGTCTGGTAATAGAGCATCATCCCGCTGAAAAAGTCCGGAGCCCCAGCCAGGAGTTCCCCGTTCCCGTAGTAGTGCGGGTAAGCTCTATTCGATCCACCATAGTCATGGATAGGCCAACGAGGATGATGATTCACTACCGGGACAATTTTAGATGTTCCTACTGCGGCAAAACGCTCAGAGACCATGAACTCACCATTGATCACGTCGTCCCCAAATCCCGTGGAGGGAGGTGGTCCTGGGAAAACCTGGTCACCTCTTGCATCCAATGCAACCGGTCCAAAAAGCAGGAGATCTGGATCCCCAGGTACACAGATCCCGTAAAGCCCCGCTTCCTCTTCACCAAATACCTGAGGATAGTGAAGGGCGTGGATCCAGAGACCAGAGAGGCATGGAAAAGGCACCTCTCCGGTCTCCAGAAAAAGGCCCTACCCTAACCCCTTATATTCTTTCACTCACCAATCACGAAAGTGGTACCAACGGTATTGAGAACAAAGGCATGGGGCATCTCACGGGCAAAGGTCATCTCTGCCTCAAATCCCGTACAGTGGGTAGGAACCAAGAGCGTGGGATCCAGGGCCTTCATCTCCTCCACCGTCCTACCTATATAAGGCTCATACACGGGCCCGGAAAGGTGAAAGCCACCTATAACAGCGTAAATTTTCTCCACCCCTGTCAGCTTTTTTGCATAATTTACCGTATTGATGATTCCCGAATGGCCACATCCCGATATAACCACCAGGCCCTTCCCCTTCACATGAGCCACCAGAGCTTGATCATCCAAAAGGGCATCCTGCTGTACCTCTCCCCCTATCTCCACATAACCCATGGGAAACCCGATCTCGAAATTCGTCTCCCTGGGAATTTGCCCCGTCACCAGGAGAAAATCCTTCAACAAAGTAGGACCCTCCTTCTCTTCAATCCTCACCCCCATCCCCTTCAGTTTATCCCTGTCCAGACGGGGAAAAGGGAAAAGCCTGCCATCCCTCCGCACGCCCCTCTGATAAAAAGCCCATGGATGGCAGAGAAAAGGAGCGGTGGGGGGAACAATGCCATCCCCATAAACCTTATAAAGGGCGCCGAAGTGATCAAAATGACCGTGACTCAACACCAGATAATCTGTCTTATCTAAGGGCAGGTCCAAATGGGCCATATTGTAGAGGGTCCCTGTCTCCGTGAGGCCCGTGTCCAAAAGGACCCTGAAGACCCTTTCCCCATGATACACCTGAATAAAAAGGGAAAGCCCGTGTTCCGCCAAAAGGGGAGTGTTCACCTGCCCCTCCTTGAACAGGGTACGCCTCACCGTATCTTCCCTACCGGATATGATGAGATCGGCGTAGTTATCGATGACAGTTGTAACCTCCACTTTCTTCACTACCTTCAATTCCTCTACCATGATCCACCTCCCTCTCTTTCGACCTGGGTTATCAACTCATCTAATTGGGAGGCATGAGTCACCTGAACGGCTACCCCATTGCTCTTAAAGAGATAACCCGGGCTTTTGTCATCTATGGATTCCTTTACCGACACCCTGTCTACCCCCTCCTCCAAAAGAAACTCCGCCAACTTTACCCCTTTGCCCTTATCCAAGATATGAAAGGGATTCTCCTTTATCTGAAAGTCTATGAGTTTCATAGCAGAAGGTTCAAAAAACAGGAGAGCCACAAAGGGGGCCTTACCAAAATAAGATGATATGGTCCCCTTTCCATCATCCAAAGGCACCCCCCATAACAGCCCCTCCTTTTCCTCCGGTTCATAATGGATAAAGATCCTTTCCACATGGGGAACGGCCTCTTGCACAGCCTCCTCTATCCTCTCCGTCAACTCATGGGCCCTTCTCAAATCCCTCTCCTTAAGTATCACC
>CAZBOO010000025.1:0-13452 GCA_964493535.1 uncultured Aquificales bacterium | reverse complement strand
GCGATTATGGAATGTAAGAGAGCAATTCTTGCTAACAGCCACAGTCCAAAACATAAAAAGGATGGCAAAACTCCTTCACAGAAGAGAACACAAAACCAAAGCAGTGGCCAAAGTAATAGTTGCAATAGGCAGTCATGTCACTTGCTGGTGTGAGATGGCATTTCAACCTATCGACATGCTCTACAGACTAACTTTGTGCTCTTATTACCCCTATGAGTTGGCCCAATGAAAAATGAGTTTTTCAACAGCCCGTGAAGACCTGACCCCAAAGATGATTCTTTTTAATTTATATACACCCTTTCTCCTGTGTAGGAGCCTCCCAACAGGCAGAAGACCTCATAGGGAATGGTTTCCATCCACTGGGAAACCTCGAATACCGATATCCTGTTCCTTCCCTTGCCTCCCATAATTATCACAGGGTCCCCAGGCTTTGCCTGGGGAACATGGGTGAGATCAATGAGGGTAAGGTCCATGCATACCTTTCCCAGAACGGGGGCCCTTTTTCCCATCACCAGCATCTCTCCCCGATTAGAAAGGCTTCTAAGATACCCTAAGGCGTAACCTACAGGAATTACTCCCACCTGGGTTTCCCTGTTGGTCCTGAAGGCCCTGCCGTAGCTCAAAAAACGGCCTGGAGGTACCCGTTTGATGTGGAGGATCCTGCTGGACACCTCCATAGCCTCCCTTATAGATGAGCCGGGAACCCTTACCCCTCCGTAGAGGCTGAGCCCAGGTCTTACCAAGGTCCAGTGGGCCTGAGGAAGCTGGATAGTGCCTGCAGAGTTGGCTAAGTGGATCCATTTTAGATGGGGGAGCTTACCCCTGGCCTCCTCTACTACCTTTTCAAAGATTTCCATTTGCTGTTGGGTATAAGCTATGTCGCTTCTTTCGAGGCTGTCTGCCACGGAAAAATGGGACATGAGGCCTTCCACAACGATGCCGGGGAGGGAAGTGATCTCATCCAAGGAGTCCCGCCACTCCTCTAAGGGTATTCCCAGTCTGCCCATGCCTGTGTCTACTTTAACATGGATGAGGGTCTTACTTTCGAGTTCCTGAGCGGCTTTGGAAAGGGCCCGGACCACTTTTAAGCCGCTCACCACCGGCGTGAGTCTATGGGCGATACATTCCTTAGCCTCCTGGGGCCATATCCCTCCTATGAGGATGATCCTATCCTGGAATCCTTCCTCCCGGAGGGTGATGCCTTCGTTCATGAGGGATACTATCAGGAACTTAGCCTTCTCTTGGGAGAATACCCGGGCGCACTCCACCATGCCATGACCATAGGCTTGGGATTTGACCACGGCTCCAACCTCTATGCCGTCAGGGAGCATCCGTCGAATTTCCCTGAGGTTGTTTCTTAAAGTTTCTCGATCTATGACAATCTTGAGGAATCCCATGGGTACAATTTTTATCCCTTTTCTCTTTTATACTCAAGCTATGGTGAGAACATTGGGCCTTGACTTGTCCCTTTAAAGGAGACTATGTTATATAAAAATTATCAGAAATAATGAAAAGAGGGCAGTGGTTTATGGAGAATATGGGGGTCTATATACTGGATGATCATTCCCTGTTCCGGGAGGGATTGAAAAGGATACTTCTTGAGGAGGGAAAGGGGCAGTACAAGGTGTTAGGAGGGGCTTCAAGGGGAGAGGAGGCATTGGAGGAGATAAGAACCCTCAAACCCGATTTAGTATTGGTAGACGTGGCCCTGCCCGATTTAGATGGCTTTCAGGTATGCAGCCTCATTAAGGAAGCCCTGCCCGACACAAAGGTGGTCATGCTTACCATGTACGGCCGGGATGAGTTTAAAGAGCAGGCCAGAGATGTCGGAGCCTCGGCATACGTGGTGAAGGATCAGGATGTGCCTTCCATGATGAAACTCCTTGAAAGGGTGGTTGGGGGAGAGGATTTTCTATCCTTAAAGGGCAGAGGAAGGAGAAGCGGTTATCTCTCTCCCAGGGAGAAGGAGATTTTGAAATTGATTGCCCAAGGGTATACGGGGAGGGAGATAGCGGGTATCCTCAACATTAGCGTTAGAACTGCCAATACGCACAGGGCCAATATCATGAGAAAACTGGCCCTCAAAAATACTGCTTCCATGGTGAGATACGCCATTCTCTCTGGATTGGTGGTGCCTGGGGAAAACGAGTCCTTGTAGCAGTTTTTATGATCTTTACATCAAGTCCGAAGGGTCTGTCTGCGCCTGCCTGTACGTGCCCGCACGCAGACAGGTGCAAAGCACAGGCAGGGTGTTTTTCCCTTGTACCTGATTCGCCGTGAACCTATAAACGTTCAATATTCAAAATCCTTCACCTTTTGTTGAGCATGGTACGGTAAACACCGAAGAAGACTTTTGTGAGGTTTGTTGTCTATTCCCATTCGATGGTGCTGGGGGGTTTGGAGCTGATGTCATAGACTACTCTGTTTACCCCTTTTACCTCATTGATGATGCGGTTGGATAGCCTTTCTAAGAGATGGTAAGGGAGTTTAACCCAGTCGGCGGTCATGCCGTCTAAGCTCTCTACGGCCCTGAGGGCGATGACGTATTCGTAGGTGCGCTCGTCACCCATAACCCCCACGGTTTTCACAGGCAAAAGCACAGCAAAGGACTGCCAAATTTCATAATAGAGTCCTTCCTTTTTGATCTCTTCTTCCACAATAGCGTCGGCTTCCCTGAGGATCCTCAGCCTCTCCTGGGTCACCTCCCCTACAATCCTTACTCCCAATCCGGGGCCGGGGAAGGGCTGGCGTCCCACTATCTCTTGAGGGATGCCCATGAGACGGCCCAGTTCCCGGACTTCGTCTTTGAAGAGTTCCCTTAGGGGTTCCAGGAGCTGGAAGGAGAGACTTTCCGGTAATCCTCCCACGTTGTGATGGCTCTTGATGATGGCCGATGGGCCTTTTACCGATACGCTTTCTATCACATCGGGGTAAAGAGTGCCCTGGGCAAGGAGGTTCACCTCTCCCAGTTTCTTTGCTTCTTCCTCAAAGACCCTTATGAACTCTTCTCCAATAATCATTCGCTTGACTTCGGGGTCTGTTATCCCTTTAAGACGGTTTAGAAACCTTGCAGAGGCTTCTACAAAACGGACGTTCATGTGGAAGTGCCGGGCAAAGGTTTCTTGAACCCTTGCAGCCTCTCCATGGCGTAAAAAGCCATTATCTACGAAGATACAGGTGAGTTGGTCTCCTACGGCCTTATGGACCAGTAGAGCCACTACGCTGGAGTCTACTCCTCCTGAGAGGGCGCAAAGGATCCTCTCTTTACACACCCTTCTCCGGATGTCTTCCATACTCTTATCCAGGAAGGATTCCATGGTCCATGTGCGTTTGCATTTGCAGATGTTGAATAGAAAATTGGATAGAATGGTTTTTCCACGAGGTGTGTGGACAACTTCGGGATGGAATTGAAGACCGTAAAGGGATCTTTCCCGGTTAGCCATGGCAGCGTAGGGGGAGTTTTCTGTCCTGGCCAGTACCTTGAAGCCTGAGGGAAGGGTGAGGACTTTGTCTCCATGACTCATCCACACCTGGATCTTTTGAGGGAGGCCTTGAAAGAGATCCCCGTTGTCCAGGATTTCTAAGGAGGCCTTACCGTATTCCCTTTTTGTGGCTTTTTCCACTTGCCCTCCCCAGAGGTGGGCCATGAGCTGCATACCGTAGCAGATGCCCAAGACAGGGTATGGTAGTCGAAGGATCTTCTCTGAGCATAAGGGTGCCTGGGGATCGTGAATACTAGAAGGTCCCCCCGACAGGACAATCCCCTTGGGAGAGAAGGGCAGAACCTCTTCCAGGGATGTGTGGTAGGGTCTTATCTCAGAATAAACCTTCAGTTCCCTGATGCGTCGGGCGATCAGTTGGGTATACTGGGAACCGAAGTCAAGGATGAGAATCTTGTCTTCCAAGGGCCCTCCTAAAATACCTTGGTGATAAAGATAATAATTAAAAGGAGGGCACCCGTCCATAGAATGAGTGTCTCCACCCATGAGAGGCGTAGTGTAGAGGGAGAGACAGGCTCTTCTAAGGGAAGTTTTTGAAGGGCTTGGGCCAGCTCATCTTGGTGGGAGAAGATGAGGGGTATGAAGAGGACATCTTCTCGGCTGCCGATGTAGAGCACCTTTTTCATCCCTGCTCTGAAGAAACGCACTTCTGTGATCTTTTCCCAGGGGATTCTCTTGGTGCTTAGGAATCCTCTGTATTCTATGGAATTATCGTTCCAGGTAAGCCTTCTTCTCCACCAACCCAGAAGGATGAAGAGGAGGGGAAGGACTAAGGCCATAACGATGGCCATTTGGAGTGTTTCTCCTTTGAGACCATAAAGTACAGAAAGGAGTAAGGCCACCACCACTATGATGGTCAAAGGGAGAAACATAGCAGATGATACCCTTAGACTTTTCATGGAGAATCTATACCTCAGAGAGGGATTCCCATCAATCCTTTTCCCAAAGGGAAAGTTGAACCTTGGTGGGTATGATAGTAATGATAAAAGTAAAGAGAAAGGGGTTCGAATCTTGATGGACTCTGATAATGGTTCAAAGACATTGCAGGCTTTAGCAGAGGCCATCCAGTCCCTCTTTTTGGGACTTGATCTGGAAAGGGCCTTGAAGTCTGCCATGGTCCCTGTAAAAGAGCTTTTTCGCGGGGGATTCATTTCCCTTCTCCTCTGGAAAGAGAGGGAGCAGTGTCTCTTCCCACTGGTGATTAAGGGGGTGTCTCAAGAGGGTTTATCCTCTAAGGTTTGTTTGGGTGAAGGGGTGACGGGGTGGGTGGCTGCGGAAAAGAAACCCGTGTTTGTGGCAAATTACAAGGAAGACCCCAGGGCTCATCCTGCGTACAGACCTTATGTGGCCAGCTTCATGTCCTGCCCCCTTTTTGTGGAGGATAGACTTTATGGTGTTGTCTCCATGGGAAAGGGGGAGGGAGAAGGGGTTTTCTCCCAAGAGGACTTTTCCCTTTTCGAAAAGGTGGGGGCCCTCCTGTCCAGATACCTGGAGTTGGCTAAACTGGTGGAAGACGGGTACCACACCTTCATAATGGCTATTGAGGGAAGAGAGCCCATGTTTAAAGGCCATTCCTTTTCTGTTGCCCGTATAGCTATCCATATGGCGGATAAGGTGGGGCTGGGAGAGGGTGAGAAGAGGCTGCTTTATTGGGCGGGACTCCTCCATGATGTGGGCAAAATTGGTATTCCCGATATGATGCTGGTGAGGCCTTTCACTTTGGACAAAAGGGAGCGCTTCCTCGTTTCCCTTCATGCCCAACTGGGGGGAGGGCTGGTGTCTCTCATATCTCCTCTCAAAAAGGCTGGGGAGTGGGTACTTCACCATCACGAGCGTTGGGACGGAAAAGGGTACCCATCAGGGCTCAAAGGGAAGGATATTCCCCTGGCTTCACGGGTCATCCATCTGGCGGAATCTTTCCATGCCATGCTTACAGATCTGCCTTACAGAGAGGCCTTGACTAAGGATGAGGTGAAAGGGGAACTGCGCTCTGGTAGGGGGAAGCAGTGGGACCCCCGGTTGGTTGATCTTTTCCTGGAGGATTTGGACCTCTACCATGCCATGGTTTTGGAGATCAAAGAGAGCCCCTATCCCGTGGAGCTGGAAGAGATAAGGTCCGAAGCCGCCTTTACCTTTTTGTCCGTTGAGATCCTACAAGACCTTTCCAACCTCTTGGTGGAGCTTTCCCATGCCACTGTGGCGGAGTTTGTGGAAGCGGTATTGGAGAGGCTTTCTCACCATCTGGGTTGGGAAGGTGTGGCCCTGTTGGATGGAGAAGGGAGGGTTTTAGGCTCTATCAATATGGAAAATGGCACCTTTGGGACCCTTCACAATGCCTGTGAGAGCGCGGTGGAGATCCGATGGGGGGAGGAGAGGTACTATCTCAAGGTGAGGGACGGTAGGATTAGCCCCGAGGAGATGGAGATTCTGGAAAACCTGGAGGGTTTTCTTGCGGGACTGTTGGGGTTTCTTTTTTATCGGGAGGGTAGGGCCCTGAAGGATGATCTGACCCAGGCGTATACCTTGTCTACTATAGTGGAGTTTTTCCCTTCTGTTGCTTCCCGCTCCAAGCACCTTTCCGTGGTTCTTTTTGATTTGGACGGTTTCAAAGAGGTGAACGACCGCTTTGGCCATGAGATGGGCAACGAGGTGTTGCGGAGGCTCTCTGCTCTCATAGGGGAAAATCTCAGGGATTCTGATTTCATGGGTAGATATGGGGGGGATGAGTTTGTGGTGCTTCTTCCCCATGCTGCCAGGGAGGAGGCTACTCGCATCATGGCCCGCATAAGGAAGAGGGCTGAAAGAACCCCATTGGTTTTGGGTATCCCTCCTATCACCTTCTCCTTTGGTGTGGCCCAGTATCCCGAAGAGGGCCGGGATATCCATGTTTTGTTGAGACTTGCCGACATGCGCATGTATCAAGAGAAGGATGTGAGAAGGGGCTTGGCTAAGGTGATGCCCACCTTAGGTGGTCCCCTTCGCTTAGGTCTCTCCTGTGATTTCACTGGGGGAGCTGCTTACTTAGGAGGGGAGTACAAGAAGGGGTTGGAGTTGGGTTTCCTTTGGGGAGAAGACTTCTACGGTGAGAAGGTGGAGTTGGTGTCTATGGATGATGGTTACGAGCCTGATCGGTGTGCCCTTAATACCCAGAAGTTGGTGGAAGAGGAGAAGGTTTTGGCCCTAGTAGGTTACGTGGGAACCCCCACTGCGGCCGTGATTGCTCCTTATGCTGAAGAAGGCCAGGTGCCTTTCCTTTTCCCTTTGTCTGGGGCTTCCTTCCTAAGCCTGCCTCTAAAGAGATGGGTTTTTACCCTGAGGCCCAGCCATGCCCAGGAGGTGGAGGCCTTGGTGAAAGTCTTGTTGGAGAAGGGGATAGAAGATGTGGGCCTTTTTTACCAAAGGGATACATACGGGTGGGATGTGGCAGAGGCTTTGGAAGACTCCCTTAGCAAGCATGGGTTAAGGATGAAGGAAAAAGGATCTTACAGGAGGAACAGCACCTCCGTTTCAGGGGCCCTTGAAAGGCTGGTGGAGGGAGCCCCGTCGGCTGTGGTCATGGCTGGAACCTGGGAGCCCTGTGCCCTTTTCGCCAAAGGGATCAGAGAGACAGGTTGGTCACCCTTACTTTTGGCCCTTTCTTCCGTAGGAGGAGAGGCCTATGCCAAGGCTGCTGGAGAAGCAGGAGAAGGAACCTTGGTGTGCCAGGTGGTTCCTCATCCCCAGACCCTTTTGCCTATAATCCAGGAGTTCAGAAAGCTTGGGGGAGAGGAGGAGCCTTCCCATGCCAGTTTGGAAGGGTTCCTGGCGGCTATTCTTTTTGTTGAGGCCCTCAGGAGCATGGGCTCAGGGGTGGGAAGGGAGTCTTTGGTGAGGAGCTTGGAGACCTTGAACGAGGTGGAGATAGGGGGTGTGGTTTTTAACCTATCTGGTGGCAATCATCAGGCCCTTTCCACCACTTATCTCACCATGGTTAGAGGGGGAAAGCTATTGAGCATTCAGGATTCTTTTTCGCTTTCCTCTTGATCGAGGAGGGTCCGGGCCACTTTCTCCCATTGAATAGGTACTAAAATACCAATCTCTCCCAATCCATCGGTGGTGAGACCCAGGAGAGAGCCCACTGCCTCATAGTCTAAGGATACAGGTATGCCATTGGATTCCAGCAGTCCCTTTATTATATGGGCCTCAGCTGTTCCTTGGGCATTGTATACCTTGATCCAGTCTCTTTTTCTCATTTTTAAGATGATAATACTGTTCCAGGTCTCTTTCCGGTAGGGGCTGGATTGGATCTGAGGAGGGGTTGAGTCTCTAAAAGTTCGAAGAATACCTTGGGGATGCCTCGTACTTGGCGTCTTCAAAAATTTAGGGAAAATTCTGGAAGGTATTTTCTTGACAAGGGGTATGAACGTGGGTATGAACGGGGGCATGTGTAGGGAAGGGATTTCATATAGAAAGTACAGATGGTTTTGGTTTTACTACTGGTGGGGCCTGCCCGGGCGGTCCCCCGGTTTGTAGTTGGGACAAGGGGGCCGTGGGCAGGCAGAAGCCCACGGCCCTGATGGAGGAAAGAAAAGGGCCGGGGGCTTCCAACCCCCGGCCTTAATTTTTAGGAGGTGTCCTATGATGGGCAAGACCATTCGCATGGAAAGGATCATGGATAGGGTCAAGGGAACTATAGTGATTGTTCCCATGGACCACGGAGTCACGGTGGGACCTGTTGAGGGGCTTACAGCCCTCAAGGAGACTGTAAATGCCGTGGCCCAGGGAGGAGCCAACGCCGTGCTGATGCACAAGGGTGTGGTGGCCGAGGGCCACAGGGGAGGAGGGGAGGATATAGGCCTCATCATTCACCTTTCCGCCGGTACAACCTTGGCCCAGGATCCCAATTGCAAGGTGCTGGTGTGCACCGTGGAGGAGGCCATAAAACTGGGGGCCGATGCTGTTTCTATCCATGTTAATATCGGGGCCCCCGATGAGAAAACCATGCTCGGGGACTTTGGTCGGGTGGCGTCCAGTTGTTTGAATTGGGGTATGCCTCTTTTGGCCATGGTCTATCCCCGGGGACCCAAGATCAAAAACCCTTACGATGTGACCGTGGTGAAACACGCAGCCCGTTTAGGGGCGGAATTGGGGGCTGATCTGGTGAAGGTACCCTACACTGGTGATCCCAAGAGTTTTCACGAAGTGACCCAGGGATGCCCTGTTCCTGTGCTCATAGCGGGTGGAGAGAAGATGGACACAGATGAGGATGTGTTGGCCATGGTGAGGGGGGCCATGGACGCTGGAGGTGCTGGTGTTTCTATTGGAAGGAACGTTTTTCAGCATCCCGATCCCCGTAAGATGGTAGAGGCCATCTCTCTCCTGGTCCATAAAGGTACCTCCCTGAAGGAAGCCTTGGAGGTGTTGCTTTGAGAGAGGTGTGTGTAAGGGTGATCCCTTACAGGAAGGATTTAATCACCACTGCCTTGGAGGCAGGGGCCCATGGGATTTGGGTGGAGAGGGAGGCGGTATCCAAGGTGAGGGAGTTGGGTAGGGTGAAGGTATTGGGGGAAGGAGGGGACCTGGAGCCTGGAAGGGATTTCTTCCCCGTGCTTATCGCCTCCGGTGAGGATCAGGAGGAGGCTTTGACCTTAGCCCGCAAGGGTCCGGTGGTGGTGGAGGCCACCGATTGGCAGGTCATCCCTTTGGAGAACCTGGTGGCTGCCTCGGACGAGGTCTTTGCCGTGGTCAGGGCCAAAGAGGAGATGGCCATGGCCCTGGGGGTCTTGGAGAAGGGTGTGGCAGGGGTGGTGGTAGATGTGGATGATCCGGGTCTTTTGAGGGAAATGGTCCTCATGGGTCGGGAGGGAGTGGAGAAGGTGGAACTGGTGGAGGCTGTCATCCAGAGGGTAAAACCCTTGGGGTTGGGGGATCGGGTTTGTGTAGATACCTGTACCCTTATGGGGAAGGGGGAGGGAATGCTGGTGGGCAACTCCAGCGCCTTTCTTTTTCTTGTCCATGCCGAGAGCATAGAGAACCCCTATGTGGCGCCCCGGCCTTTTCGGATCAATGCGGGGGCTGTTCATGCCTATACCCTTACTCCTGATGAAAAGACCAGATATCTCTCGGAGCTTCAAGCGGGGGATGAGGTGCTGGTGGTGGACCACAGGGGCGAGGCCAAGGGTGCCTTAGTGGGTAGGGCCAAGGTGGAGAGGAGACCTCTCCTTCTAGTTGCGGCCCAGGCGGGGGATGTGGAAGGGAGCTGTATCCTCCAGAACGCCGAGACCATTCGCTTAGTGTCTCCCCAAGGGGAACCCCTGTCTGTGGTGAAGCTCCAGCCCGGAGACAGGGTTTTAGTCCATGGAGAGGAGGGCGGTCGCCACTTCGGTATGAAGGTGGAGGAGACCATACAGGAGAAGTGACCTTTCTCAGCTCCTGTACTCGGCGTTTATGCGGATGTAGTCGTAGCTGAGGTCGCAGGTCCACACCCAATATTCATGGGACCCCAGGCCCAGGTCCAGGGTAATGTCGTATTCCCTCTGCCTCATAACCTTGTGGGCCTTTTCTTCCACGTTGGGCACACCCACTCCACCCTGAACCAGTTGGACATCCCCTATCCATATCTTTACTTGTGAGGGATCTACGAGGCATCCTGAGGATCCCAAGGCGGCCATGAGCCTTCCCCAGTTGGGATCTTCGCCGTAGAGGGCTGTTTTTACTAAGAGGGAGTTGGCCAGTCTCCTGGCCGCCTTTTCCCCATCTTTAGGGGAGGAGGCACCCTTCACCACCATTTTTACCGCCTTAGTGGCTCCCTCTCCGTCTCTCACCATCATGAGGGCTAAGGTTTTACACACCTCTCTTAGGGCTTCTTGGAAGGCCTGGAGGGTTTTCCCTTCCCCCTTCAATGCTGATCTACCGTTGGCCAGGATCAGCACCGTGTCGTTGGTGCTGGTGTCCCCATCCACGGAGATGCGGTTGAAGGAAAGGTCTACCGCTTCTCTGAGGCATCCTTGGAGGATAGAAGGGTCTATTTCCAGGTCCGTGGTGATGAAGGCCAGCATGGTGGCCATGTGGGGATGGACCATACCTGCTCCCTTGGCGGCCCCCCCTACCCTGAAGGTGCCCTGGGATGTGGCTACCTCTAAGGCAACCTCTTTGGCGTTTTTATCGGTGGTGAGGATGGCCTGGGCAAAGGCCCTGTTTCCTTGGGGAGATAGCTGGGGGCCCAGTTCATGGATCCCCTGTTTCACCTTATCTATGGGTAGGTATTCTCCGATGATCCCCGTGGAGCAGACCAAGACCTCTTGGGGATTTATCCTTAGGGTGGCAGCCGTCTCCCTGACCATCTGCCAGGCATCTTCCATTCCCCTCTCCCCTGTGCAGGCATTGGCGTTTCCACTGTTTACCACAATGGCTAGGCTTTTGCCCCTTGAGATCTGCTGGGATGAGACCAAAACGGGGGCTGCCTTGACCAGATTGGTGGTGAAGGTGCCCGCTGCTGATGCCTCCTCTTGGGAGACCAAGATGCCCAAGTCTAACACACCATCTTTTATGCCGCAGCATGTACCTCCCGCTATGAAGCCCTTGGGAGTTGTTATTCCCCCCTCTATTTTTTTCATCTTCATCCTCCTTGGCCTGATTCAGGGAGTCTATGCCAAAAGGTGGGGCTGGAAAAGACCTTCTTTATCCTTTAGAAAAGGGGGGCTATGGTGGTGAGGCGAAAGACCCGCATGATTAGACTGGGGAGCCTGCCAGTGGGAGGAGGGGCTCCCCCATCTGTCCAGTCTATGACCAAGACGGATACCCGGGACGTAGAGTCTACCCTGAAACAGGCCAAGGGGCTGGAGGCGGCAGGCTGTGAGGTGATCCGTATGGCTGTTCCCGGTGGAGAAGCGGCAGGGAAGCTATCTATTTACAAAGAGGCTTTAAAGGTTCCCGTGGTAGCCGACATCCACTTCGATTACCGCCTGGCCTTAGCTGCCTTGGAGGCTGGGGTGGACGGTTTGAGGATTAATCCAGGGAACATTGGTGCCAAGTGGAAGGTGAAGGAGGTAGTGGAAGCAGCCCGGGAGAGGATGGTGCCCATCCGCATCGGAGTTAATGCCGGATCCTTGGAAAGGGATGTTCTCTATAGATACGGTGGTCCATATCCCCGGGCTTTGGTGGAAAGTGCACTAAGACATGTGACCCTTCTGGAAGATCTGGACTATTTGGAAATGAAGGTTTCTTTAAAGGCCTCAGGGGTGATGGAGACGGTGGAGGCTTACAGGATCTTTTCCCATCTCCGGGACTATCCCCTTCATCTGGGAGTGACAGAGGCGGGGGCAGGGAAACCTGGGGTGGTGAAGTCTGTGGCGGGTCTCTCCATCCTTCTTGCCCAGGGCATTGGTGACACCCTGAGGGTTTCTCTGACGGAGGATCCTGGGCAGGAGGTGAAGGTGGGTCTGGAGACCCTCAGGGCCCTGGGTTTGAGAAGGGATAAGGTGGAGATCATCTCATGTCCCACCTGTGGCCGCTGTGATTGGGATCTTATTTCCATGGTGGAGGCTGTAAGGGAGAGATTGGACCATGTGAAGGTTCCCCTGAAGGTGGCCGTTATGGGGTGTGGGGTGAACGGCCCTGGAGAAGCCCGGGAAGCCCATGTAGGTCTGGCGGGGGGCAAGGATAAGGCCCTCCTATTTGCAAAAGGTAGGGTTGTTGCTAAAGTAAGCATAGAGGAAGCTCTGGAGGCTTTGGTTAATTTGGTGGAGGAGGCGGTACGGGAGGAAGGTGTGCCCCTTTGCCTTGATGATGGGCAGTGAGGGTGCTTGAATAGGCAAGATAGTGGTTGGATTGTAGATTATTGTGATAGGTGCGAGGGAAAAGCCCCTAAGGAGGAGGTGGACAGTGAAGATGAGAAAGGCGATGTTTGCCAGCGGCTTCGGGACCATGACCCTTTCTGAGTTGAAGGCTCTTCTTCCCTTAAAGGGAGTGGGGTTAGAGGAGATTATCCTCTATCATGTTTTGCAGATAAAGGATGTAGGTTTTGTACCTTATGGGGGGGTTTTGAAAGGGGTCCAAGAAAAGCTGGAGGCAGAAGCCCTGATCCGCTTTAGGGACTGGGGCAAGGTGGTGGTGGAGGCAGGGTTGAAGTACCAGACCTTGGTGAAGGTGGGGGTGCCTTGGAGGTCTATTCTCTTTACGGCTCAGAAGGAACTGGTTCATCTCATTGCCTTGGGTACCAAGCACGATGATCCCGAGGAACTGGATATAGGTTCCACTGTACTGAAGATCGTGAGACACGGTGAGATACCCATGTTGATCATGAAGAGGGTGGCCGATGCAGGGGATAATCTTTTCAAAAATGTTCTTCTTCCCATGGATTTTTCCCTTCCATCGGAAAGGGCCTTAGGGGTGGTCATGGGACTGGCTTCCTTGGTGGAGAAGGTGGAGCTTGTTCATGTGCTAAGCGAAAAGGAGGTGAAGGAGTTTTCTCCCCAAGAGATCGAGCCCAAGGTGAATCAGGGGATGAAAAACCTTAACGTGTATGTGCAAGGGCTGGCCGAGCTGGGCTTGGAGGCCCGTGCCCATGTCTTTGTGGGCAATACGGCGAAGGAGATTCTCCAGTCCGCTGAGGATTTGGAGACTACATTGATAGTTATGGGCACCACGGGGAAGGATGTGATAAAAGAGTTCTGGATGGGTTCGGCTTCCCATAGGGTGGCAGAGTTGGCCCAGTGCTCAGTCCTTCTGGTGTCATAGGGGGGGAGGATGTTTGTGGAAAAGGAGAGAGGTCTTTTGCTCGTTGTTGACATGCAAGAGCGACTCCTGCCTGCCATATGCAATACCCAGGAGGTGGAAGAGAACATTGTGAGGCTCTTGGTCCTTGCCAAGACTTATCAGTTGCCTGTGCTTCTCACGGAACAGTATCCCAAGGGCTTGGGTAGGACGGTAGAGGGATTGAAGAAGGAGTTGGGCAATCTTTACAGCCCTATAG
>CAZBOO010000024.1:9992-13575 GCA_964493535.1 uncultured Aquificales bacterium | reverse complement strand
GCGTTGGAGGTGGGAGGAATGAAATATCGGATCACCATTGAGCAAGATGAAGACGGGATGTTTGTAGCCGAGTGCCCTGCTTTGCCGGGCTGCGTCTCTCAGGGGGGGACCAGAGAGGAGGCCATAGAGAATATCAAGGACGCCATCAGAGGCTATCTGGAAAGCTTGAAGAAGCATAATGACCCTATTCCTCCTCCAATTGAAGAGGAGATTGTCGAGGTGGCCTTTTGAAGAAGCTTCCCATGGTCTCGGGAAGGGAAGCAGTGAGGGCATTTTGCAAGGTAGGTTATGAGGGACTCTAAGGGCGCTGATTCGGCAGGCAGGACTGACGGTGGAGGATTTCAATAGGCTGTTGCGATGAGCGTTGGGTCTTACATCTATGGGGTTATCCTGTTCCCCTTGGAAGATGGTCCAGCAATAAGACATAAATAGACAGAAAGGAGGGGAGCAAATGGGGGACAATGCGGAGTGGGTGAAAAGTGGACAGCCAAGAAAAAAGCGGCCTTGGTTCCGGGCATCCTGCGGGGAGAGACTTCAGCCCAGGAGGCAGCCAGGAAACACGGGCTCTCAAAGGAATTGACTTCTCAGTCCAGGCTCCTTCTGAGCCAGCGGGCCTCTTCCAGAAGGTCCTCCAACTCTTCCCACTTTTCTTTTTCCATGAGGTTTTCCAGCTCTTTCATGGTTCCGTGGAAGCGGCGGAGGAAGGCCAGGACCTGGTTTCTGTTGAGGCGGAAGATCTCCCGCCACATCCGGGGATTACTGGCAGCGATACGGGTGAAGTCTTTGAAGCCCCCTCCCGAGAATCTTAGCAGGTCTCCCAGCTCCCTTTCTGCGTCCCCCATGGTCTTCACTAAAGCATAAGTGACGGCGTGGGGCAGATGGCTCACGGCGGCGAAGACGGTATCGTGGTGTTGGGGCTTCATCTCCTCCACTCGGGCCCCCAGGGCCTGCCAGAATTTTTTCACCAGATTTAAGGGCTCCAGCGGCGTCTCGGATGTTGGTGTGATGATAACCCGAGCACCTATAAAGAGGTCCTTGATGCTGTTTTCCACCCCGGATTTTTCCGTGCCTGCTATGGGATGGCTTCCCACAAAGGGGATACCCTTTGCGGCCAGTAAGGGGGTGAGATCTTCCACCACGGGGGCCTTTACGCTGCCCACATCTGTCACCACCGTTTCGGGGTTCAGGTAAGGGAGGAGTTCTTCCACTTTGTCCCGGAAGGCGTCTAAGTGGGTGGCCAGGATTATTAGGGTTTTGCCTGGAGGTAGGGATTGGGGTATGTGGCCTCCCTGATGGATTATACCCATGGCCAGGGCTTTCTTCACCGTGTTGGGGTTCCGGCTCAGGCCCAGGTGCCGTTTGACCACATCCGCTTCCCGGGCGGCCTTGAGGATGGAGCCTCCCATGAGCCCCATGCCTACCACCAACAGATTGTCCATTAGGGGTTGTTTCAAGGCTTTGCCTCCAGTGGTAGCTTGCTCTTCACCAGGTTTAACACTTGCTCTGCCAGCTCTCTGGCCCGTTGGGCTTCCTGGGGATCGTCAAAATACCTGGAAGGTATCCCTCCGGGCAGACCGTTGGGATAGCGGGTTGTGATGTAATAGCGGTCCAGGGTCTTGGCCCTTTTTACCTGGGAGAAGTCCTGGTCAAGCTCCAGGCATCCTTCCAACAGTTCGGCTATAGAATGGGTCAGGAGGACCTGGACCGAAGGGGCTTTACTATAGAGGAATGCCTTTAGAACCTTTTCCGTTGCCTGTTGAAAGAGAAAGAGGGCCAGATAGTATCTTCCCTCCCTCTCCAGGAGTTTAGCATCTTCAAATTCATCCGGGGCCTGAAGGAGCCACCTCCTTGATTCCAGCAGGGGGATTCTCTTCATAGCATCCTCTTGCCTGCCCTTGTGATCTCCTGGAGCAGAGGGTTGTAGGGTAGATCTCTGGAAAAATCCTCTTCGTTGAAGACCAACAGGTCCAGGGCCAGGGGTATATCCAGGTTCTGGTAGAGGGCTTCTGTCCATTTCCTGGAGCTTTGGGAGGAGGGCATCACCACCAGCAGGTCCAGATCGCTGTGGGTGTCCACCTCATCCCTGGCCAGGGAGCCAAAGAGCCAAATCTGCAGGGCTCCCATACCCTTTAACTGCTTCAGGAGGGCTTTCAAGGCCCGGAGCAACAGCTCCCTTCTGGCCTCCTTCTCCTCCCTGACACGGGTTACCAGGTTCACTTTCCCAGGACCTCCTTTAGGGCCTCCAGGAAGATAGCATTCTCCTCCTGGGTGCCGATAGTGATCCGGATATACTGGGGCAAGCCGTAGCCTGCCATGTTTCTGACAATCATTCCCTTTTTGAGGAGTGCTCGGAACACATTTTCCCCTTCTCCCACCTTGATCAGGAAGAAGTTGGTCTCCGAAGGCACATACTCTGTTCCTAACCTGTCCAGTTCGCCGTAGAGGTATCTTTTGCCCTCCTGGACCATTTGGCAGGTGCGCTCCACATGTTCCCGGTCGTCCAGGGCGGCCATAGCAGCTACCTGGGCCAGGAGGTTCACATTGAAAGGCTGGCGCACCCGGTTCATGTGGTCCACCATCTGGGTGGGGGCGATGCCATAGCCTATGCGCAGGCCCGCCAGGCCGTATATCTTGGAGAAGGTGCGCATGAGCACCAGGGGCCGTTTCTCCTTCAGCACCAGTGGGATGAGTTGGGGGAAATCCTCGTTCTCCACAAACTCGATATAGGCCTCGTCAAAGACCACTATCACCTCAGGGGGTATGTCCTCCAGGAATCTCATCACCTCTTGATGATTCACCATGGTGCCCGTGGGGTTGTTGGGGTTATTTACAAAGACCATCTTGGTTTTGTCGTCCACGGCCTGGGCCATGGCAGGTAGATCGTGGGTGAGGTTTTTTAATGGGATGCCTACGCCTTTTACATCCATGGCCAGGGAGACGAGCTTGTAGACGATGAAGGAAGGCTCTCCATAGATCACCTTGTCTCCGGGACGCAGGTAGGTGCGCATGAGGAGTTCTATCACCTCGTTGGAGCCATTGCCGAAGAGGAGATTTTCGGTGGAGACCCCCAGCTTCTGGGCCGTTTTGTTCTTCAGGTAGTAGCAACTGCCGTCGGGATAGCGATGGATGCCTGGAAGGGCCTTTCTCAGGGCCTCTAAGACGCTGGGCGAGGGCCCCTGGCTACTCTCGTTGGAGGCCAGCTTGATCACCCGCTTCAGGCCCATCTCCCTCTGAAGCTCCTCTATGGGCTTTCCCGGATCGTAGGGCACCAGCTTCTCTATGCCTGAATGGACTTTGAGCTTCACTGCCGACCCCCCTTCTCCTGGAGTTTCTTGACCAGGAGCCGGTTCACCACCTGGGGGTTGGCCTTGCCCTTGGTAGCCTTCATCACCTGTCCCACGAAGAAGCCCATGATCTTGGTCTTGCCAGACAGGTATTTTCCTATCTCCTTGGGATTGTCCTCCAGAACCTTATCCACAATGCTCTCCAGTTCCGACTCGTCGCTGAGCTGGACCAATCCCTCATCTTTCACAATAAGCTGGGGATCTTTCCCTGTCTGGTAAATCTTGGAGAAGACCTCCTT
>CAZBOO010000024.1:4737-9982 GCA_964493535.1 uncultured Aquificales bacterium | reverse complement strand
CTCGGGGAAGTATCGGTAGTCGTGGGCCTCTTCCTTGCTCCGCATGGTTTCTGTGGCGCCCAACTGGGGATTCCACAGGAGGGTCTCCTGGACAATGTGGCCTCCTTCCCCTAAGAGCTTCTGCTGGCGTTTGATCTCGTATTCCAGGGCCCGTTGGACGTGGCGGAAGGAGTTCATATTCTTAAGCTCCGTTTTTACGCCGAACTTCTCTTCCCCCTTGGGCCTGATGGAGATGTTGGCATCGCAGCGCATCTCTCCCTTCTCCATGTCGGCATCGGAGACCCCTAAGTACCTCATAATGGTGCGCATCTTCTGGAGGTAAAGTCGGGCCTCCTCGGGGGTTCGGATGTCGGGTTCGCTGACGATTTCAATGAGGGGTACCCCCGTGCGGTTCAAGTCCACATAGGAATGGGGATCACCGAACTCTCCATGAATATTCTTTCCGGCGTCTTCTTCCATGTGGACCCGGGTTATACCGATGCGTCTTTCCCCCTGGGAGGTCTCGATCTGCAGGTAGCCGTGCTCTGCCAGGGGCAGCTCGTATTGGGAGATCTGGTACCCCTTGGGCAGATCGGGGTAAAAGTAGTTTTTTCGGGCGAAGACAGAGGTGGGGTTGATTTTGCAGTTCAGGACCAAGGCGGCCTTGATGGCGTATTCTACCACCTTTCTGTTGAGCACGGGGAGGACCCCAGGGAGACCCAGGCAGACGGAGCAGGTGTGGGTGTTGGGAGGGGCCCCGAATTCTGTGGAACATGAACAGAAGATCTTGGATTGGGTTCCCAACTGAACATGGACCTCTAAGCCGATGACCGCTTCATACTCCACCTTCTTCCTCCTTGCTTAATCAGTAGAGTTTCTTGTCGGGGATGATTTTGATCTCCCCATATCTGTTTTCGTATTTGGCTATGTTCTCTGTGAGGGCCATGAGGATGGCCTTGGCGTGGCGGGGGCTGGTGATGATCCGGGACACCATCTTTCCTTCTTTCTCCACCGCAAAAAAGAAGTCTATGACAAACTCCTCTTCAGTGTGACGGAAGGTGGCCAGGTTGGAGTAGAAACCCTGGAACTCCTCCCTGGACACCATGAGGTTAAGCTGTTCCTCTTTCTGTGCCATGATGTTTCCTCCTTTCCCTTTTTGTGTATTATCAGATTGGATTGAGGGGTGAAAGGGCTGATAGCTAAAGGCTAAGGGGGGATGGTGGGGGAGAAGCTTCTTCTCACAGGATTGCCGGGGATGGGCAAGACCACCTTGGTAAGAAAAGTGCTGGATGTCTTGGGAGAGAGGGCTTTGGGCTTTTACACCCAGGAGATCCGGGAGAGAGGAAAACGGAAGGGCTTTCGCCTCATTACCACCTGGGGTGAGGAGGGTCTCCTGGCCCATGAGGGGTTGGACTCGCCCTTTAGGGTATCCCGTTATAGTGTAAGCCTGGACTTTCTGGAGGAGGTGATCGGTGGGATTCAGGGAAGATGGAGGCCGGGGCGGATTCTGGTGGTGGATGAGGTAGGGAAGATGGAACTCTTCTCCCAGGTTTTCAGGGATTGGATAGAGAAAGTGGCTTTAGACCCTGGGGTGCCTTTCCTGGCTACAATAGCCTTGAAGTCCCGGGATCCTCTGGTGGTGAGGCTCAAAAAGAAGCTGTCCCTTTGGGAAGTGGCCCTGGCCAACCGTGATACACTGCTTCAGGAAATAACCCGGGTTTTCGGTTTTTGAAGGGGCTATCGGAGTGTTTTTATAATTCTGCGTTCGAAACACCCCGCCCCCCTCTTTCATAGATGGGGGAAGTCCTGTCCTGGTTTATTAACTTTTTCAGGAGACCGTTTTGGTGTTATAATTTATTGTTTATTTATTCTCTTGGACTCTGAGGGAGATTTCCAGGGCCATGAGGTAGGCTTTCAATGCTTCTTTTTGGGAAGGGTCTACCTGGAAAAGTTTGTGGAGGATCTGCACCATTTCTGGATGGCGGGTTAGTCTTTCCACCACTTCTTTTAAAGCAGGGTCTTCTTTTCTAAGGATGTCATAAGGGATGCCTTCCTCCTCTACCCCCTTGAGATAGGGGGGACCAAATCCAGTGATGAACCAGTTGGGGTTCACTTTGAAGTTTTCCTGCAAGAGGCGCACTATAGAGACTTTTGGCTCATTTTTGCCGCTTACGTAGCGATTAAGGGCCGATTTCGATACTCTTAAGGATCGGGCAAAGGCCCCATGGCTTAGTCCTGATTCTCTACGGATCTCCTTTAATCTGGCCCCCACCTCCCTTCTCAGCGAACATATCTGGTTAGGGGCTGATATCCCTTCTTTATCATTGATCCTGTTTTCTTTATTATGGTTTATCCTGCCCTCAATTTCCTCAAGGTTTTTCATTAAAAATCCCCCAAAAACAGTTCATTTTTGGGTTGACATACACCAAAAATGATGCTAAATGTTTGGTGTTACTGGGTTTTTATACACGTAAGGGATGAGATGGGCAATGGCGTTCTTCCTCTGGCAAGGGAGGGGCGGGACAGCAAAGGGGGAGTTAGACGTTCTCTATCTATGGCTATGAGGTGGAGCCTTCAGGAGGTGCAGGATGTGGGATAGGGATGTTGTAGTGATAGCTGATGACGATGAGGGGGTGAGGGAATTTTTAAGGGTGGTCTTTTCGAAGGTGCCTTGCCGTTTTTTGGAGGCTAAAAATGGAAGGGAGGCTATAGAGCTGGTGGAGAAGGAGGGAGAAAGGGTGGTTTTAGTGATGCTGGATGCCATAATGCCCGGCATGGGAGGAGTGGAGGCCCTTCCTGAGGTGGTAGAGAAGGCTTCAGGGGCGTGGGTGATTCTCTTCTCTGGAAACCCTGAGCCTCACAGGAAGAAGGCCCTTTCCTTGGGGGCCCACTGGGTGCTATCCAAACCCTTTGATGTCAGGGTGTTGAGGAAACTTCAGGACATAGTGAGAGGGGGCTCTAAAGGCAAAGCTTTCTTTTTTTGAAGTGGGAAAAGATATCCTTCAGATTTCCAACGATTCCACAATTGGGGCATTCAACCTTTCCACCATCCTCTGACCTCCCCCAGGCTTTTTATCCTACAACGTTCCGGTGTTAGGGACCTTATCCCCAGTAGCCTTCCAATGCGTTTTCAAAGAACTCCATCCTGGGATCTTCCTCGTCCCATTCGATGGCCAAAAAGTCCACAGCGTAATCGCCCTGCCAACCCGATCGCTGAAGATAAATTTCCACCGCCCTCCACAGGTGTTCTTGTTTCTTCTTGGTGAGAGCCTCCCTGGGATCTAAGAGCCCTCCTCTGCTCACGGTGCGGACTTCTACCATATGGAGGACACCGTCTTTACAGGCTACAATATCTATCTCCCCCCATCGGGTGTTGAAATTACGCTCCAAGAGCCTGTAACCCCTCTTTTTCAAAAAGGACAGGGCCAGGTCTTCCCCTTTTCTTCCTAAGTCTCTGGTCTTACCCACCTGAAGCTCCTTCGATGGATGGGACATGGACCGTAAAGCTTTAAGGCCCAACGGTGTTGGGCCGTGGCGTAACCCTTGTGGGAAGCGAAACCGTATTGGGGGAAGAGGTGGTGGTAGCGCACCATAAGTCGATCTCTTACCACCTTGGCTACTATGGATGCAGCGGCTATGGAGAGACTCTTGTCATCTCCCTTCACCACGGGTGTCGTGGGTGTGGGGAGACCTTTCAGGTTCATGCCGTCCACCAGCACAAGGCGGGGAGGTGTTTTTAGGCCTTTTACCGCCCTCCTCATGGCCTCAGCAGCGGCTTGATAGATGTTGATGCGGTCTATACCTTTCCATCCCACCACCCCGATGGCCCAGTCCAGGGCCTTATTTTGAATGAGGCCTAAGAGTTCTTCCCTTCGTTTTGGAGAGAGGGTCTTGGAATCCCGCACCCCGGGGAGGGGGATGTCTAAAGGGAGTACCACGGCCGCTGCCACCACGGGACCGGCTAAGCATCCCCGGCCTGCCTCGTCCACCCCGGCCAAAGGGAAGAAGCCCTCCGCTTTGAAATGGGAGTCAAAGGTTAGGCGGGCGTGATCGGGGTTTTTACCTTCCCACGGGAAAGGTGTAATTAGATGTAAAAGGGTAGGGGTCTCTTTCACCTCTTTTCCTCTCTGATACGCCTCTTGAGGTGTCTGATGTGAATTTCTACCAGCCTGGTCTTGTATCCCTGGTTTTTCAGTTCCTTTAAAAGGGCCAAGGCCTCCTGGAGCTTTCCCTGATCCTCCTTCAGGTTGGCCAGCCCCCAGAGGGCCTCTTGGGTTTTCTCCCCCCCCCCTTCTTCCATGACGTATCTGTAAAGGGCTTCGGCTTCCTCCCAGGCCCCAGCGTTTCTGAAAAGCTCTGCCAGGACCAGGGAGAACCTTTTATCCTTTTGGTTGAATCCTCTCTGGAGGAAAGAGCGGGCCAGTTCCGAGGCCCCTTTCAGGTCCCCTACCCTGATGGCGTATTCCACCATACGTTCCTCCCGGAGACCGGAGGAGTGGGGATCGGGAGCCATGGACTTCAGGATCTTCAGTCCGGCCTCGGGGTTTTCCATCTCCTTAGCCAGGATGTCGGCCATAAGGAGTTGGGCCTTCCTCCTTTGTTCCTCTGGATAGTCCCCCTGAATCAGCCTCTTGCAGTAGGCGATGGCCTTTTGGGGATCCTGATTTACTACCCTGTCTATCTGGGCCAATTGGAGGAGTGATCGGGCGGCATAGGAAGAGGCGCCTCCCTTCCGGGCGATCTCCTGGAAGGTCCGATAGGCCTCGGGGAAGCGGCTTTGGGACAGGGCCCTTTCCCCTTCAGCGTATAGCTTTTTCTCCTTTCCCCCGCAGCCCCCCAAGGGCAGGATGATGAGAACAAGAATCAGGCTTAGCCATCGACCCACGGGAAGGTGCTCCTCAAGAGAGAAGGGGAATCACTCCTCGTTCTCCCGTTCCCGTACCAGGCTCACTCCCACCACCGTATCCCCGTTAGGGAGGTCAATGAGCCGGACCCCTTGGGTAGCCCGTCCCACCACAGAGACCTCCTTTGCCCTGAGTCTGATGGCCATACCCTCCTGGGTAGCTATGAAGAGTTCGTCATCGGGATTCACCATCAGGATGCTCACCATCTTTCCCGTCTTTTTTGTAAGGCGATGGGCGGCAACCCCTTTGCCTCCTCGGGCTTGGACCCTGTAAGCACAGATGGGGGTTCTCTTGCCGTAGCCTTTCTGGGTTGCAGTGAGAACACATTCCGCTGTGAGGGGCCCCATGCCTACCACTTCGTC
>CAZBOO010000024.1:0-4727 GCA_964493535.1 uncultured Aquificales bacterium | reverse complement strand
CCTTTAGAAGTGCGCTTGCCGTAGCCCTTCTCCGTCACCGTAAGGATGTGCTCCCCTTCCAACACCTCCATACCCACCACCACGTCTCTGGAAGCCAGACGGATGCCCCGGACCCCCCGGGCTGTTCTCCCCATGGCCCTCACCTGGGAAGATGAGAAGACCATGGCCCTCCCCTCCTTGGTACCCAGGATCACCGGGGTGTCGCCATTCACGGGTTTTACAGAGATGAGCTCGTTACCTTCATCCAGATTGATGGCGATGATCCCGCCCCTTCTCACATAGCGGAATCGCTCTAAGGCCACCTTTTTCACCACCCCCAGCCTGGTGGCCATTATGAGGTGTCCCTCTCCCTCCCTCTCTTTGAGATGGGCAAAGGCTGTTACCCTTTCCCCCTCTTCCAGACGGAGGGTCTGGTTTATGGCCTTGCCCTTGGCGTCCCGGGAGCCCTGGGGAATTTCGTATACCTTGAGGCGGTGGACCTTGCCTTTGTTGGTGAAAAAGAGGAGGTGATCCAAGGTAGAGGCGATGTAAAGCTGTTCTACAAAGTCCTCTTCCTTGATCTCCAGGGCCTTCTTTCCCCTTCCCCCCTTCCTCTGACTCCGGTAGAGGGACAGGGGGGTTCTCTTCACCAGGCCCCTGTGGGTGAGGGTGACCACCATGTCCTCCTCTTTGATGAAGGCCTCGGGATCGAAGGCCTCCACCTCTCCCAGGATCTCTGTTTTCCTTTGGTCACCGAATCTCTCCTTGATCTCTGAAAGCTCGTTCCTCACCACTCCCCACAGGACAGACTCTTCCCTGAGAATGGTCTCTAATTCCTGGATAAGGGACGACACATCCTGGTACTCCTTATCGATTTTCTCCCTTTCTAAGGCTGTGAGGCGTTGGAGCCTCATGTCTAAGATGGCCTGGGCCTGTTTTTCCGAGAGGCCGAAGCCCTTCATGAGCCCCTGCCGGGCTTCCTGGGGGGTGGAGGAGCCTCGGATGAGTTTGATGACCGCATCCAAGCGCTCCAAAGCAATCTTCAGGCCTTCCAAGAGATGGAGGCGATCCCGGGCCTTCTCCAAATCGTAGAGGGTCCTTCGGGTAACCACCTCCTTGCGAAAATTCAAGAAGGCGCTGAGAATGGAGGGGAGAGGAAGGAGGCGGGGTGCCCCTTCTATCAAGGCTATGAGGATCACTCCAAAGCCTGTCTCCAAAGGGGTGTATCTGTAAAGCTTTTTGAGGACGAAGTCCGGGTCCTCGTCCCGCTTCAGCTCCATAACAATCCGGACCCCATGGCGGTCGGATTCATCCCTTACGGCCTGGATTTCTTCCAGTTTCCCTTCTAAGGCCAGCTGGGATATGCGCTCCACTAAGGAGGCCTTGTTGAGCTGGTAGGGGATCTCCCGAACCACTAAGGCCACCCTTTTACCTTTGAGGGTTTCCACTTCTGCTTTGGCCCGGAGGCGCAGAGCGCCCCGCCCCGTTTTGTAAGCCCGGATGATCTCTTCCCGCCCACAGATGAAGGCCCCTGTGGGAAAGTCAGGACCCTGGATGAAGGTCATGAGTTCCTCCACCGTGGCATGGGGATGATCAATCATGTAAACCAAAGCATCCACCACCTCCGATAGGTTATGGGGGGGGATGTTGGTGGCCATGCCCACAGCGATGCCTGCCGTACCGCTCACTAAGAGGTTGGGTACCCGGGTGGGCAGAACGGTGGGTTCTTGGAAGGAGCCGTCAAAGTTGGGGATAAAGTCTACCGTGTCTTTTTCTATGTCCCGCAGGAACTCCT
The DNA here is from genome assembly GCA_964493535.1 of uncultured Aquificales bacterium. GTDB lineage: Bacteria > Thermosulfidibacterota > Thermosulfidibacteria > Thermosulfidibacterales > B14-G1 > WFSI01. The sequence continues at coordinate 2,953 of CAZBOO010000024.1, read as the reverse complement.
CGGCCAGGGCCGTGAGCCTCACCTCTGTATACCTCATGGCGGCGGGGGGATCTCCATCCAAGGAGCCGAAGTTCCCCTGACCGTCTACCAAGGGATAACGCATGGCAAAGTCCTGGGCCATGCGCACCAAGGCGTCGTAAACGGCGGTATCGCCGTGGGGATGAAGCTTGCCCAAGACCTCTCCCACCACCCGGGCGGATTTTTTGAAGGGCTTGTTGTGGACAAGCCCCAGTTCCTCCATGGCGTAGAGGATGCGCCGGTGGACGGGTTTCAGACCATCCCGGATATCGGGAAGGGCCCGGCCTACGATTACGCTCATGGCGTAATCTATGTAGGCGCTTTTCATTTCTTCTTCTATGCTTATGGGGGTCACCTGGGCCATGGGGTTCTCCTTTGGGGATTCAACCTATGATCCTGGGCACTCGGAAGAGCCCCCTGTCGTCCTTCTCAGGGGCGTTCCTCAAGGCCTCCTCCTGGGGAAGGGAGGGTGCGGCTTCGTCTTCCCGCATTACGTTGGTCTGGGCCAGGACATGGAAGGTGGGTTCCACCCCTTGGGTGTCCAGTTCCTTGAGCTGGTCCACGTACTCCAAAATCCTGTTGAGCTGATGGGTGAAGCTCTCCACTTCTTCCTGGGTAAACTCTAATCTGGCCAACTGGGCTACATGCAAAACCTCAGCCTTGCTGATCTTCTCCATGGGAATCACCCCCCCTTTCTGAGTCGGGCAAGTCTTGCCACTAAAAGCTTCTCTCCCACTTTATCGAACCTTACCCTCACCTTCAAGGTGGAGCCGGTACCTTCCAAGGCTTTTACCATCCCTGGACCGAAGACAGGATGGGTCACCCGGTCTCCCGGTTTCCAGCCCTCCTCCTCTGGGGCTTCCCCAGGGCCAGGTCTTGGGGCAACGGCCTCTCTCTCCCTGAGGGAACTCTCCCTCATTAAGAGTTCCTGGGGGATGGAGCGAAGAAAACGGGAGGGGGCAAATACCCGATGTCTCCCGTAGTAGAGCCGATCTTGGGCATAAGACAAAAAGAGAAGATTCTTGGCCCTGGTGAATCCTACGTAGCAGAGGCGTCTCTCCTCTTCCAGGCCTGCCAAGCTCTCTAAGGAGAGGGTATGAGGAAGGAAGCCCTCTTCCATACCCACCATGAAGACCACAGGAAACTCGAGGCCCTTGGCGGAGTGGAGGGTCATGAGGGTCATCCTGTCCCCTTCTCCCCTTTCATCCTGGGAGGTGGTGAGGGAGGCCCTGTCTATGAACTCCCTGAGCCCGTTGTCCAAGTCGTCGTACTCCACGGCCACGTTGACCAGCTCCCTCAGATTCTCTATGCGCCCATGGGCCTCGATGGTGTCCTCCTCTTCCAGGCTTTGGATGTATCCCGTCCTCCCCATGAGATGGTCCAGAAAGTAGGAGAGGGGCGTATCCTGGGAAGCCTCCCTCAGCTCTTCCATGAGGGTGACGAAAGAGAGAAACCGGGCCCTGGGACGGGAGGGGATGGTATCTGCCTCTAAGCCGGCTTTCAGTCCTTCCCAAAGGGGGAAACTTCCCCGTTGGCAGAAGGTGAGGACCCGTTCTATGGTTTTGTCTCCGATGCCCCTTTTGGGGGTGTTCACCACCCGGCGGAAGGCCAGGATGTCATTGGGATTCTCCACTAAGCGCAGGTAGGCTATCATGTCTTTGATCTCTTTTCTGTCGTAGAACCTCAGGCCACCCACCACCCTGTAAGGTATCCCCTCTCTGTTGAGGGTCTCTTCCAAGGGGCGGGATTGGGCGTTGGTGCGGTAAAAGACGGCGAAGTGGGAGAGGGGTCGTTCTCGGGACATCCCCTTAATCTTGGAGACCACGTATCGGGCCTCGTCCTTCTCGTCCTGGGCAAGGTAAAGGGTGATCTTTTCCCCCTTGGGGTTGGCGGTGAAGAGGCGTTTCTCTTTCCGCAGGGTGTTCTCTCGAATCACATGCCAGGCTGCTCCCAAGATGGTCTGGGTGGAGCGGTAGTTCTCTTCTAATTTCAGCACCTTGGCCTCGGGGAAATCCCGTTCAAGGAGGAAGATGTTTCTCACGTCGGCCCCCCGCCAGCTGTAGATGGACTGGTCGTCATCCCCTACCACGCACAGGTTCCCGTGTTTTTCCGCCATAATGCGGACAATTTGGTACTGGGGGGTGTTGGTGTCCTGATACTCGTCCACCATGACATAATGGAAGCGTTCCTGAAGGAACTCCCTCACGGATTCTTCCTCCTCCAGAAGCCTCAAAGGCAGGAGGATGAGATCGTCGAAGTCCATGGCGTTGTTGAGGCGGAGGAACTCTCCGTACCGTTTGTACACCCGGTTCATTGTCTCTGCCCATGGTCCTTCTCCCCGTATTTCCTCTGGATCTTGCTGGGCTACCCGGGCCCTGCTCATGGCTCCCAGGAGGGAGCGGGGGGTGTAACGATTCTCTTCTATCTCCAGCTCTTTAACTATTTGCTTCACTACCACCAGTTGATCGGAGTCGTCATAGATATTGAAATCCAGGGAGTACCCCAAATGGTGGGCAAAACGGCGGAGCACCCACAGGCCGAAGGCATGAAAGGTGGAGAGGAAGGGGGATCCGGACCATCCCTGGCCCAACAGGTGCATCACCCGCTCCTTCATCTCCTGAGCTGCTTTATTGGTGAAGGTGAGGGCCAGTATCCTTTCTGGGCGTTCCCCGGATGCCATGAGATAGGCGATCCTGTGGGTGATGACCCGGGTCTTCCCCGAGCCGGCCCCGGCCAATATGAGGAGGGGACCGAAGAGGGTGGTAACCGCCTCCCTTTGGGAAGGATTCAGATCCCTTAAGAGTTCTTCTACATCCAGCACACCCTTCTTCATGGCAAGAAAAATTTATCACATTCGGAAGGAGACAACCAGGGAGAGGGGGGCACGGGTTTTTTGGGGGCAAAGGGGCTTCTTATGGAAACGGTCTACGAAGGG
>CAZBOO010000023.1:0-13995 GCA_964493535.1 uncultured Aquificales bacterium | reverse complement strand
CCTTGGCGTGCAGGGGGGCTGTGAAGGCTGGTGACCCCTTGACCCCAACCCAGTTTGAGGGTCTTATGGATTATCTGATTTCCAAGGGCTTGGATCTCACCTGTCCCCATGGGCGTCCCGTGGTGGTGAGGCTTTCCAGGGGAGAGGTGGATAGGCTCTTTAAGAGGAGGGTCTGATGCTGGACAGGAAACTGGTAAGGGAGACGGTGGGGCTTTATTCGGAGTTGTCCCTCATCCACGTGGTCTCGGCCTGTAAGGCCATGCTGAAGGAGGGGATACCTGAGGATCTCCCCAGTCTTATGGATCATATCAGATTGCTGAAGGACATGGGTGAGCTTTTGTCCCGTACCCTGGACTCTGTCTATGCCGTGGAAGATATAGATGATGATATGGGAGAAGAATGGACGGAGGGGGGTTTATGAGGCTCACCAGATACTACATGCCTACCCTGAGGGAGAAACCGGCTGAGGCAGAGATCCTCAGCCACCAGCTCATGCTGCGAGGGGGGATGATCCGCAAGCTGGCTTCAGGGATCTATTCCTTCCTCCCCTTAGGTTACAGGGTGGTGAGGAAGGTAGAGGAGATTATTCGCCAGGAGATGAATGCCAAAGGGGCCTTGGAGGTTTTTCTCCCCGTGGTTCAGCCTGCTGAGCTTTGGAAAGAGACGGGACGCTGGGACCGGTTTGGTAAAGAGCTTCTCCGCTTCAAGGACAGGGGGGAGAGGGAATTCTGCCTGGGTCCTACCCATGAGGAGGTGATTACGGACTTGGTGCGTAATGAGTTGCGCTCCTATCGCCAGCTTCCCGTCAATCTTTACCAGATCCACATGAAGTTTCGGGACGAAATCCGTCCCCGCTTTGGCCTTATGAGGGCCAGGGAGTTCATCATGAAGGATGCTTACAGCTTTGACGCTGATGAGGAGGGCCTTGGCAGGAGCTATCAGGATATGTACGAGGCCTATTCCCGGATCTTCACCCGCTGTGGTCTCAGGTTCACTGCCGTGGAGGCTGATACGGGGGCCATTGGGGGGGATGTGTCCCACGAGTTCATGGTGTGGGCCGAAATGGGGGAGGATGTTATTGTGAGATGCAGCCAGTGCGGCTACGCCGCCAATCTGGAGAAGGCGGAGTTTCAGCCTTCCGGGGAAGGCGTGGGCGAGGATGAGAAGCCCTTGGAGAAGGTCCATACCCCGGATGTGAAGACAGTGGAGGATGTGACGGGTTTTCTGGGTGTCTCTCCCTCTCGCCTAGTTAAAACCCTCCTTTACCGGGCGGAGAAGGGGTTTGTGGCCCTCATGATACCTGGAGACCGGGAGGTGAACGAGACCAAGGTTCTTCGCCTTCTTGGCGTCGAAGAGTTAGAGCTGGCGGCTTTTGTCCATGTGGAGGAGATTACAGGGGCCCCTGTGGGTTTTGCTGGTCCCATAGGCCTGGAAAGGGTGAAGCTGGTGGCTGATAGGACCTTAGAGGGGATGAGGAATGTGATTGTGGGAGCCAATGAAGAGGGCTACCACTTTGTCAATGCCAATCCTGGGAGGGATTTCTCTTGGGATGTGGTGGGAGACATTGTGAAGGCCAGGCCTGGTGACTGGTGCCACCGATGTGGGGCAGCCTTGGAGTTTTCCAAGGGCATCGAGGTGGGCCACATCTTCAAGTTGGGCACCAAGTACAGCGGGGCCATGGGTGCCAGATTCCTGGATGAGAAAGGCCAGGAACATCCCTTTGTTATGGGTTGCTACGGCATTGGTGTCACCAGAATAGTTGCATCGGCTATTGAACAGACTCACGACGGTAACGGTATCATCTGGCCCATCTCCATAGCGCCTTACGAGTGCTACCTTTTGCCCACCAATACAGTCAGGAATGACATAAAAGAGTCGGCTGAGAGGATCTACCGGGGCCTTCTGGATAAGGGAGTGGAAGTCCTCCTTGACGACAGGGACGAGCGGGCCGGGGTGAAGTTTAAGGATGCCGATCTCATAGGGGTGCCTATGCGGGTTACCTTAGGAGAAAGGGGGATCAAAGAGGGCCTCTGTGAAGTGAAGCTTCGGAGGGAGGAAAGGGTCAGGGAGGTTTCCATTGGGAAGGTTGTGGAGGAGGTTGTTTCCGTGAAGGATGCCCTTTTCAGGGAGGTGGCGGTCTGAGGTCTCTTGTCTTCTTCTTGTTTTTTGTGTGGGGCTGTGCATCGGTTTCTACCCCCCTTCCCTCTCCAAAGGAGAAGGGGGAGGAGGATGCTCTTTTGAGGGAGGAACTGTGCTTGAAGGAGGTGAAGGCCGATGCTTTGGGGGCTCGACTGGCGATAAAGAGGGCTTCCGCATGTTCTTTGCCTCCTACACCTATCCATCCCCGAGGGGCCGTGGCTCGTCTCTTTTCTCCCAAACCATGGGTCCCTCCCCTCTTCCAAATGGCCTATTTGGAGATGGTTAGGGGGAATGGTGTCCAGGCCCGAACCCTTTTCAGGTCTTTCGTGAGGGTCCGTCCCCATCACCCTTTGGCTGACGATGCCCTCTACTATGTGGCCCTTATGGAAGAGGCCAAAGGTCTCAGGACCCAGGCCATTTACACCTTAAAGGAACTATCGGCCCTTTATCCCCGGGCCGATAGGATTTCCCAGGTAAAGTTAAAAATGGGGTTGATTTTGCTGGAGGAGAGTAGGATAAAAGAGGGAGAAAGGGCACTTGAGCAGGTGATGGCTGGGCTCCCCTTTACCTTGGGATGGGAAGAGGGGGAGGCCTTATTAAAGAGGGGGGGGAAATGAGGCCTGTAAAATGGGTAAGTTTGGTGGGGTTTATGTTGGTGATGGTCCTTGCCTTAGGGATAGGGGGGGCCAGGGGAGAGACTAAACTAAAGGGTGCCCAGTACATGGTAAAAGAGGGGGATACCCTTTGGGGTATATCCCAGTCCTTTTACGGGAATCCCCTGTACTGGCCTATCATTTGGGACAGCAACCAGCAGAAGGTGCCCAATCCTCACTGGATCTATCCTGGGGAGAGCCTTTTTATACCCCATCCTTCCCAGGTGAAGGCCTTGGCTAAGGCTCATGTTCCTGAGGTACCTATAAAAAGGAGGCCCTTAGTACCTTCCGGGGTTATTCTCTTTTCTTCCTATGTTTCTCCCAAGCTTGTTTCTTCCCCTTACACTATAGGAACCAGCGTCTATGATCCCGATAAAACCATATTCAATCAACATGAGAAGGTGGCGGTGGTGTGGAAGCCCGGGGCTACTCCATTACAGGTGGGCAAGTATCTGATAGTGAGGAACGGTGACAAGGTGAGGATGCCTAAGAGGGGCAAGACCGTGGGCTGGCAGGTGGGTTGTCTGGGTATTTTGAGGGTGGATAAGGTGGGAGATAATAAGGCCCAGGGGACTATTGAAACGGTAGCTTTCTCCATAAGCAAGGGGGACTTTCTCTTTCCCCTTAAGGTGCCTTCTCCTATATACCAATTCCTTCCTGGTCCTCTTGGTCAGCGGGGGATTATCGTGAAGCTTCAGGGGGAGAAGAACGTGGGGGCCCTTATGGATTTCATTTTTGTGAGTCTTGGGGTTAAGGAGGACATCCGTCCAGGTATGGTTTTAGATGTCTATTCTCCCCAGGGGGTGGAGGAAGTGGTGGGCAAGCTGGTAGTGCTCAGGGCCCGGGACCACATCTCCACTTGTTATCTCCATAACTCCCAGATGCCTTTGGAACCCGGTATGGATGTGAGGGGAGGCCGTGTCCCTAAAAAAATTAAATCCTTTTCCTCGTTTCCCTATGGATCGGTGCCGGTTCCTTCTGAGGAGGGTGCTGGGAAGTAATAAGGGCCTTCCATGGATCCTGTAGACCCTTGACAGTGGGATGTTGTGTGCCTATAGGGGTGTTGTGTGCCTATAAACTCTCTTGCTCCTGGTATTTAAAGCCTGCGCCGAAGTGGCGGAAATGGGAGACGCGCTGGACTCAGGATCCAGTGGCTGCAATAGGCCGTGCGGGTTCGAATCCCGCCTTCGGCACCATTAAAGGAAAGCATGCCTAAGGTCCTTTTTTATATTTCTTCTCACTCCCTTTCTGGGAGCCTTCTTCGCACGGAAGCCCTGGTAAAATCCCTTACCCGATTGGGTCGGGGCTGGGAGATCATGGTTAGGAGTCCCATTGCCTTGCCGGAGTGGGGGGATATACCGGGTCTTTTGTGGGGCAGCGTGCCCATTCCTGAACCTCCCCTATCCCAGGACGGAGGGAGGTTGAGGGAATGGGTTGAGGAATGGGTGAAGGGCTGGGATCTGTGGCTGGATGGGGAGAGGGAGATGGTGAGGGAGTTTGATCCTTTGGTGATCCTTAGTGATATGGCTCCCCAACCCCTTGTGCTGGCCCGGGAGTCAGTGGTGCCTGGCTGGTTCATAGGCCATTTCAACTGGTTTGCCTATCTGGCCCAGTTCATACCCCTTTCTGGTGCCTTGGATGAGGTGGGTTTGGCTTACGAAGGGGCCCAAGTGGCCTTTGTTCCTCCCCTCTCTTGGGGCCAGGGCATCTTCCCTCTTCTCCAGGAGATCCCCTTGGTGGGGGGTACATTGGATGAGGAAATGGTGAGGTCTCTGAGATTTCAGGCTATGAAAAAGGGTTTTCCCATCTATCTGGATTCCCTTCTGGATACATGTAAAGGGTGGCTGGAGGGGCTTCCTTCCTTAGGACCCCTGACCTGGTTGGAGGGAGAAGGGGGATTGCAGGCGGCCCAATTGGCATTGGTGGAGGCCAGATACTCTCCCTTGACCGTGGCCTTGAGGGGTCAAATTCCATGCGTGGTTTATCATCAGGGGTGGGAACCTATGGGGAGTACGGCCCGGGAGATGGAGGCCTTAGGTGTGGCCCTGGCCCTGGAGAGGGGCGAGAGGCCTTCTCCAGAGGAGGTATCCTGCCTCCTCAACGGAGCCCTGGATGCCCACAAGACCCTCCCTTCCCTCTACCGTCTGGAGGGGAGCCAATTTGTGGTGGAACAATTGGAATCCCTTTCCCTTTGAAACAACTGGGGTTATCAAGATATTGTGCTTGTAAGCATAAAAACCACAATATATAGTATTGACTCCCCTTTTTTCTTGTGGTAAGGCACCTTCAGAATCCGGGTTTTTGATTGAGGTGATCTATGGAATATCTGGTTAGAAAGAGGGATGGAAAAATAGTCCCCTTTACCCGGGAGAGGGTAGCTAACGCCATCTTCAAGGCGGCAAAGGCCGTTGGAGGAAAGGACAGGGTCCGGGCCGAGGATCTTGCCAACCAAGTCTCCCTGGTTCTCTACGAGCGCTTTTTCAAGAAGGGGTCCATACCCCATGTGGAGGAGATCCAGGATCTGGTGGAGAAGATCCTTATAGAGAACGGCCATGCCCAGGTAGCCAAGGCCTACATCCTTTATCGGGAACAGAGGAGGGTGGCCAGGGATCTTCAAAAGGCCCTGGTGGACGGTATGTCCTTGGTGGAGCACTACCTGGGCAGGGAGGATTGGAGGGTTCGGGAAAACTCCAATATGAACTATTCCCTCCAGGGTCTCAATTTTCACATTGCCTCTTCCGTGGTGGCTCGATATTGGCTGAATCGCCTTTATCCCCCTGAGGTGAGGAGGGCCCATGAGGAGGGAGATTTTCATATCCATGATCTGGGTATCTTGGCGGCTTACTGTGTGGGATGGGATCTGGAAGATTTGCTTAGGAGGGGCTTTGGTGGGGTCCAGGGGAAGGTAGAAGCCAAGCCTGCCCGGCATTTGAGGACGGCACTGGGTCAGATAGTCAACTTCTTCTATACCCTCCAGGGCGAAGCTGCTGGTGCCCAGGCCTTTAGCAATTTCGATACCCTGTTGGCCCCTTTTGTGCGCTATGATAGTTTGGACTATGAAGGGGTGAAGCAGTGCCTCCAGGAGTTTCTCTTCAATTTAAATGTGCCTACGAGGGTGGGTTTCCAGACCCCTTTTACCAATATCACCATGGATCTGGTACCCCCCTCAAACTTCAGGGACAGGGGGGTGGTATGGGGGGGTCAGGAGCAGGAAGCCGCCTATGTCCAGTTCCAGGAAGAGATGGACATGATCAACAGGGCCTTTGCGGAGCTTATGTTGGAGGGAGACGCCAAGGGGCGTATATTCACCTTCCCTATTCCGACTTATAACATCACCCGGGATTTTTATTGGGATGGAGAAAAGCTCAGGCCCCTTTGGGAGATGACGGGGAGGTATGGCATCCCTTATTTCGCCAACTTTGTCAACGCCGACATGGATCCCGAGGATGCCCGGTCGATGTGTTGCAGGTTGAGGTTGGACAACCGGGAGTTGCGTAAGAGGGGAGGAGGACTTTTTGGGGCCTCACCCCTCACGGGTTCCATAGGTGTGGTCACCCTCAATCTCCCTCGGATAGCCTATTTATCCAAGAATGAGGGGGAGTTCTTCCAGAGATTGGCCCGGTTCATGGAACTGGCCAAGGTTTCTTTGGAAATTAAGCGGAAGGTCATTGAAGACTACACGGAAAAGGGCCTATACCCTTATTCCCGGGTTTATCTATCCCAGGTGAAGGAGTGCACGGGCCAGTACTGGCATAATCACTTTGCCACCATAGGGCTTATCGGGATGAACGAGGCCTGCCTCAACTTTCTGGGGCTGCCCATATACGAGCCTGAGGCTGAGGAGTGGGCCATCAAGGTGTTGAATTTCATGAGGGAGAAACTATCTGAATTCCAGGAAGAGACGGGTAGTCTGTATAATCTGGAGGCCACACCTGCCGAGGGGGCATCTCACAGGCTGGCCAAGAGGGACGCCGAGAAGTTTCCGGGCATTGTGACCCGGGGAAGGGAACATCCCTATTACACTAATTCTGTTCATCTTCCCGTGGATTATTCGGGGGACCCTTGGGAGATCTTGGAGCATCAGGACAGTCTTCAGGTCCTCTTCACCGGTGGGACGGTGGTCCATCTCTTCTTGGGAGAGGCTATAACCGACCCTTGGGCTGTGAGGGATCTGGTGAAGGCGGTGGTCTCTAATTACAATCTTCCCTATTTCAGTATCACCCCCACCTTTTCTGTTTGCCCCATTCATGGTTACATACCTGGAGAGCATGCCGTATGTCCCTATCCCCACACCCCTGAGGAGCTGGAGGCTTGCGGTGAGGAGATGGAAGTGGAGTTGGAGGGCGTGAGTGAGGCCTCTCCTGGGGCCTTTATCAAGTTGGAAGGAGATAATTGAAGGGGGGAGAAATGGGAGAGCACACTGTTGTTGAGAGGAGAAGGACCCACAGGGCGGCTACTACCATAAAGGTGAAGGCGGTTCCTGTAGAGGTTTACTCCAGAATTGTGGGGTATTACCGCCCTGTCCAAAACTGGAATGATGGTAAGAAGGAGGAGTTCAAGGACAGGAAGTGCGTTACCCTGTAAAGCATGATGTTCCTCCTGGCCCCAAGGGGTGGAGGGGTCTTGGGAGAAAAGGTCCCTGGGAGGATGCCACATTGGATCTCAGAGGATGGGGTATCCGGGGGTTTCACGGTGTCACCCTCTTAGATTTTCCTGGTAGGGTGGCCTCCATCGTGTTTTTCGGAGGATGTACCTTCCGGTGTCCCTTTTGCCATAACCCCTGGCTTGTTCTCCCCCCGTTGATTAAGGATCAGAAGGAGCTTTCTCCTTCTATGGTTCTTGATGAGGTGGGTCGCCGGAAGAAACTCGTTTCTGGGGTGGTGGTATCCGGAGGGGAACCTACTTTACAGGAGGATCTTCTTTCTTTCATCGAGTCCTTGAGGGGCCTTGGTCTTGCTGTAAAGCTGGATACCAATGGTTCCCGTCCTCAGGTCTTGGAAGAGACCTTAAAGGCAGGGCTGGTGGATCTGGTGGCCATGGATATCAAGACCTCTCCTTTGAGGTATCCTCAGGTTACGGGAGGGGAGGATTTCAGCCCTGTGGGGGAGAGCTTGGAGATCCTTAAGGCCCGGGCTCCGAGGTATATTCTTAGAACCACTTTGGTCCCTGGATTGGTGGGAAAAGAGGAGATGGAAGGGATAGCCCTTTTGGTGAGGAAAGCCAAGGAGTATCATCTCCAACCCTTCAGGAACAGTCATACCCTGGATCCCTCATTTTCTGCTTTGAGGCCCTATCCCCCCGCTATTATGGAAGAGATGGCCCAGATCCTTGAAGGGGTGGTGGAGAAGGTGGTGCGTTGCTGGTAAGGGGCTGTTTGTTTAGCCTGTCTCCTTGTTTATGATGAGCGTACCTCGGCCCTTACCTTGGGGAGGGCTTGGGGATAGTGGTTTTGGATATGCTCGATGAGTTTTTCTCTCACGTGGCACCTCAGGTCCCATGCGGTGGAGGAATCCGGGGCGCTCATGAGGGCCCTCAGTTCCATGGTGTGTTCCGTGGCATTTGTCACCTGAAGACCCCCCACCTTTTTGTCCCAGAGGGGGGAGTTTTCCAGGATTTTCCCTAATTCTTCCCGGATCTTTTCTACGGGGATGGAATAGTCGGTGTAGATGTAGACGGTTGCCAGAAGATCTGCGGAAATCCTGGTCCAGTTTTGGAAGGGCTTTTCTATGAAGTGGGTTATGGGTACCACCAGCCTTCTCAGATCCCATATCCTCACCACCACATAGGTGAGGGTGATCTCTTCGATCCATCCCCATTCTCCCTCCACAATAACCACATCGTCTAAACGTATAGGTTGGGTGATGGCTATCTGGAGGCCTGCGAGGAGGGTGGCGATGGAGCGCTGGGCAGCGAAGCCTATAATGATTCCCAGGACCCCGGCGGAGGCTAAAAGACTGATGCCAAACTTTTTCACCTGGTCGAAGCTCATGAGGATGGCTGCCAGGGTGAGGGTGAGGATGATGACCGTGATCACCTTCTTCAAGACGTTCACCTGGGTGTAGATCTTCCTGGCCTCCAGATTGTCTCGTACATGGATGTCGTACCGGCTGAGAATTATGTCCTCCAATAGGGAGGTGCTGCAGATGAGGAGCCATGCTATGGAGATGATGAGTCCCAAGCCGATAATGTGTTTCAAAAGGGCGGCCAGCTCAACTGGAAAGGTGGTGACGGGAAAGAGGAGGCTGGCCAGTAAAAGGGGGATTATCACCTTTGAAGGTCCTATCCAGTGTTTGAGCATGGAATCATCCAATGGGGTTTTTGTTTTTGAGGACCATTTTCTGAGGGTTTTTATGAGGAGGTAGTTCAGGAGGAGACCCGCCCCTAAGGCCCCCAGAAGGATCAGGATGGATCCTGCCATAGGGTTCCAGGATGTGATTCCTTTAAACAAAGGCTTCTCCTTTACCTATCCGGGTCTTCAGTTCTTCTAAGACCTGTCTGTCCGTGGGAAAGGCCAGGGGATGGGGGAGGCTATCTAAGGGGAAGTAATCTATCTCTGTCAGGTCGTCTCCTGGCTGAAGCCTTTCTTCCATTACCTCTCCCAGGAACCAGATGCCTACGGTGTGCTGCTGGGGGTTGTGGAAGTTGGAGTGGACGGCCGCAATTCCTGTGATTTTCGCTTTTAGCCCTGTTTCTTCCTCGAACTCCCGGATGGCTGCTTCTCGCACTTCTTCGTCCCACTCCAAATGTCCGCAGGGAATGCACCACATGCCCCCGTAGGAGACGTTGGGGCCTCTTTTACCCAGGAGGATCTTTCTCCCTTTTAGCACCACCACGGCCACTCCCACTGTAGGGTTCAGGTACTGGACATACCCACAGGCCGGGCAGCAAGGTCTCATCCTGTCTCCGATAGATACCTTTTCAAGGGGGGTACCACAATGAGGACAGTAAGTGAAAAAGGGTGATTTCATTTTTAGGATCCCCTTGGTACTTTATGTTTCCAGTTCTATTCGCTCATAGACTCCCAGTTTCAGGGCCATGAGGAGGGATAGGTAATCCCTGAGATGACGTGTGATGAGGAAATTCTCCCTGACGAAGAGATGGGCTTTTCTGCCCATCTCTTCCCTCTTGTTCTTATAAAAAAGGAGGTAGCGGATACAAAGGGCTGCCCCTTCGGGGGTGTGAACTAAAAAGCCTGTGTGGTGGTTCACCACCTGGATCTTGATGCCCCCTATGGCTCCTCCTATGACGGGTTTTCCCTTCCACAGGGCCTCTGTGACAGTGAGGCCGAAGCCTTCTTTGAGGGATTTTTGTGTCACCACGTCTGCAGCTCTTTGGAGGGCGTTTATGGTTCTGTGGGCATCGGGGGGTAGATAGAGGACGTGAGTGTGAGGGTCACCAGCAGCTGCAGCTTGGACCTCTTTCAGTACAGCTTCCCCTTCGGGATCGTCGGCTGCTCCTCCTCCTGCCAAGACCAACTGGAAGAGGACAAATTTTTTGGCCAGTCGGGCGGCTCTTATGACTCCCAAGGGGTCTTTGAAGCGATCGAACCGAGAGACCTGAAGGATGGTGGGAAGGTCTGGGTCTAATCCGAAATGGTTGAGCACCTCTTCTACGTCTTTGGAGGACATTTCCCTGTTCTTCTCCGTCAGGGGGTCGATGCTGGGGGGAATGATGTACTGGAGATGGGGAAGGGGTTGGCTGAAGTCTGGCATGGAAAAAATACTGGCGTCGTACTCCACCACCAGGTTTCTCAGGTATCTCCACACGGGGCGAAAGGGGCGGCTCAGGTCTATATGGCACCTCCAGACCCATTTCCCCTTCCTGTTGGGGGTGAAATGGAGGAGGGGAGCTGGTTGGGGATCGTGGATGAAGACAAAATCGGCTTCCTCCAGAAGGGGGCGGAGCCTTTCTGCCTCTCTGGCATTGGTCTCCTCATAAGCCTTTAGCTCCCTTTGGCTTATTACCGTGGGAAATCCTTGTAATGCGTTGTGCATAGATTTGGTTACATGAAAGAAGGCTTCCTCTCCCGAGATCACCTCCCAGGTCACATTCAGTCCTAAGGCCTTCTTTAGAGGTACCAGGCTGTGGAGGATTTCTGCCACCCCGCCTCCATAGCGGGTGGAGTTAATGTGGACGATGTGGGCGTCTTTCAGGGGTTTTGCCAGCTGCTGGAGCTGGTCTACCACATCGACTCCTGCTACCTGGGCGTGTTTGGCTAAGAGTTGATCATTCATCCTTCGCCCGGGTCTTGAAGTATTCTTCAAAAAGGAAGACCAGCTCCTCCTTCAATTCGGTGAGGGTATTGAAGTAGGGGTCGATGTTGGCCAGGACCATGACGAGATCTTCGTATTCTCCCATGGGTTTTAACCAGCACTGGAAGTCATCTACTTTGTCGGGGGTACGTCTCCTGGCATCGATGAAGTGGTAGAAAATGCTTCCAGGAGACACGGCTTTCATCCCTTCTCCCAGTTCCCATGGGTGTTGGATCCTCATTCCTGTGTCCAGCACCACTATCTGACTTCTCACAAAGTAGAAAGGGGCTTCCGCTTTGGTCCATGGGAGATACTCGCTCTCATCCATCCGTTCTTCTACAGTCTCTATAATCTCCTGGCGTAGACCCTCCAAAGCGTCGAAGTCTAAGGGGTCTATGAGGTTTAATCTCTCAGCCAGGATCTGATCGTGGATGGCGTGGTAGGCCCAGGCGGCGAAGTCATTGTGGAACTCGGGATGGTCGAAGCTGGGGCGCAGAAGCCTGGACCAGAAGTGGTGATAGATGCTTCCTGCATGGATATCCTTGAGGTGTTCCAGAAGTTCGGCTAAGGAATAAACCTTCTGTCCTGTGGAGATGGAAACCAGGGCGCAGTCTTTTATGTAAAAGGCCCCATCTTCTTTTCCATTATTCATGGCCTTCCCTCTTCACCTTCACCTTCACCATCTCTTTCAAGAGGCCTTGGACCCTATAGGGGGAATCCATGTTGAATCGGGCCTTGGATATGCTGAGTCCTACCTTTATGGAGTAGGCCTGGGGGGGCATGGCGTCAAAGAGGTCTTCATCTGTCCGATCGTCTCCCACGGCCATGATGAAGTCCCAGGATCCCTGAGAGAGCCACCGGGTGGCGGCCATGCCCTTGTTAACATTGGAGGGCTTCACCTCTATAACTTTGTTGCCTTCTAAAATAGACAGGTTGAGGTTCTCGGTGATGTTGAGGAGGGCGTCCTTCAATTCCCGGGCCCTCTGATGGCCCAGCTCTGGTTCGGATCGCCTGTAGTGCCACACCAAGGAAAAATCCTTTTCTTCTACAAGGGCCCCTGGGGTTCTGTCCACGTATACTTCCATGATAGGGTGAATAACCTCTTTCCAGTTCTGTTTCAAGGGTTCTATGAGTTCCCAAGGGCTGCCTTGTTCTTTAAGCCATACCCCGTGTTCTGCTATCATATCCGCTGGCAAGCCTTCGAACCAGTGATCTAAGGTTTCCTGGGTTCTCCCGCTTACCAGGACTACCCGGTTCTGGGGTATGGTAGCCAAATCGTGGAGCATGGTCTTGATTTCCCTGTTGGGCTGGGCCTTCTCAGGGCGGTCTGCAAAGGGGACGAGGGTACCATCGTAATCCAAGAAGAGGAGGGCCTTGTGGGATCGGCTGTATTCGTCTAAGAAGTGGCGCAGGGCTATGCCCCTCAGTTTTTTGGCTTCCATGCGCTCTTGGATTTCCCTGATGGAGGCCAGTTTTTCCAAAAACTCTCCTGCCCATCGTCTCACATCGTAACGCCTCAACCTCTCCTTCATCTGGAGGCTGCGTTTCCTTTGCTCTTCCTCCCCCATCTCTAAAGCGGTTTTCAGGGCATCGGCTACCTCCTTCAGATTGTAAGGGTTGACCATAATAGCTTCACCCATCTCCCGGGCTGCCCCTGCCATTTCACTGAGGACCAGGACCCCCAGGTTGTCCCTCTTACAGGCCACGTACTCTTTGGCTACCAGGTTCATACCGTCCCTCAATGGGGTGACCAAGGCTACCTGGGCCAGATTGTAAAGGGCAGAAAGGGTAGGGAAGGGGAGGGAGCGGTAAAGATAGAGGATGGGAGACCATCCCAGGGTCCCGTATCGCCCGTTGATCCTGCCGATGCGCTCATCTACCTCTCTTTTCAACTGCATGTACTGGTCTACCTTGGTCCTGGAGGGTACGGCTACCAAAACCAAGGTAACATTTTCCCGATACTGGGGATACTTTTCCAGAAAGAGGTCAAAGGCATCCAATCGTTGGAGGATCCCCTTGGTATAGTCCAATCTGTCTACAGAAAGAACTATCTTCCTGTTGCCTGTTCTCCTTTTCATGCGCTGGATCTCGTTTTTAACCTCAGGCAGCTCCGCTGCCCTGAAAAATCGGAGGAAATCTATGCCTATAGGGAAGGTGTCCACTTTGACCATGCGGTCCTTACTGGTAATGAGGCCTAAGTTGTGGTCATATCCTAAAAGGCGCCGTACGCTACTTAGAAAGTGGCGTACATAGCCATAGGTGTGAAAGCCTATAAGGTCTGCTCCCAGAAGTCCCTCCATTATTTCTTCCCTCCAGGGGAGAAGGCAGAAGATTTCGAAAGAGGGGAAGGGGATGTGGAGGAAGAAGCCGATAGTGGCTTTGGGCAACTTTTCCCTTATCATACCAGGAAGGAGGAGAAGCTGGTAGTCGTGGATCCAAATGGTGTCTTCCTCGGTGGCTACCTTTAGGGCAGCCTCACAGTAATGGTGGTTAGCCCTCTTGTAAGCCTCCCAGAGGCGATTATCGAAGGTGGCGTACTGTGCAAAATAGTGGAAGAGGGGCCATAGGGTCTTATTACTGAAGCCGTAATAGAAGTTTTCTACCTGATGTCTAGTGAGGAATACGGGGCGGCAGTCCAGCTCTTCGAGGCGGGAGCTCACTTCTCCTTCCAGTCCCCGGAGGTTCTGGCTGGCCATCCCAGCCATACTCCTTTATTTTCTCTGTAAAAGGATCCTAATCCCGTGGCCAGACCCCCAGTGCTGGAATGAAGAGCGAGTTTCCCTTCCCTCTTGGTGATAGTCACAGGAAGGCGGTTGGCGATAATAACAAGTTTCGACATCTGTTCCTCCTCAATAGAGAGAACATGCCCCTTTCTTTTAATTTTATCAAATCCATAATAGAATAAAAGCTTTTGTGGGGAAGGGGCAAGGCCTTTATGTATATAGGTTTCC
>CAZBOO010000022.1:7649-14230 GCA_964493535.1 uncultured Aquificales bacterium | reverse complement strand
GCTATAGGGGAGGGGAGAATCTGGGTGAGGTGGTCCTTTCCCTTCCTGGGGACCACAATGTCCTTAATGCTTTGGGGGCTTTGGCCCTTGCCTTGGAGATGGGGGTGACATGGGAGAAGGCGGTGGAGGCTCTGGCCGCTTTCAAAGGTGTGGACCGGAGGATCACCCTAAAGGGGGAGGTGAAGGGGGTAGCCGTGGTGGATGATTACGGACATCACCCTACAGAGATTAGGAACACCCTTAAGGCTGTTAGGGAGTATTGGCCCGACAGAAGGATGGTGGTGGTCTTTCAGCCCCACAGGTACTCCAGGACCAGGACCCTATTGGAAGAGTTTTGGGGTGCCTTTCATGGGGTGGACCGTTTGCTCATCATGGATATATACCCGGCGGGAGAGAGCCCCAACGGCGCCACAGGGGAGGACATTTGGAGGGGTGTGAGGGGAAGGAGCTGTTACCAGGCCCTGTACCTTCCCTCTAAGGATGAGGTGAAGGGGTATCTTGTAAATAATCTTGATAGAGGTGATCTGCTTCTTACCTTGGGGGCGGGGGATGTTTGGAGGATAGGAACAGAGATTTTGGAGGCCTTGTGGGGATAGGGGAAAGTGTTCTGAGGGAGGGTATATCACTTAAAGGACTTACCACTTTCAGAATTGGCGGGCCTGCCCGGTTTTTGGCTGAACCTGCTTATGTGGATGAATTGCAGGGTCTCTGTGCCCTGGCTCGGGAAGAGGGATGGCCCCTTCTGCTCCTGGGAGGGGGATCCAACCTCTTGGTGGGTGACAAGGGGTTTCCGGGGCTTGTAGTGCTCACCAGGGCCTTGAGGAGGGTGAAAATAGAGGGTGGTAGGATTCAGAGTCAGGGCGGTCTTCCCCTTAGCGCCTTGGCCCTTTTGGCTCAGGAGGCTGGGCTTTCGGGTCTTGAGGCTCTGGGGGGTATCCCCGGCACCTTGGGTGGGGGACTTATCATGAATGCCGGGGCCTTTGGTCGTTTTTTGGGAGAGTTGGTAGAGGAGGTGGAGGTCCTGATAGATGGAAAGGTAGAGGTTTTGACCGGGGATGAGTTGGACTGGGGATACAGGAAATCGGGTTTGGAGGGAAAAATACTGGTAGGGGCTACCCTCCGTCTGGTACATGGTGACAGGGAGGGTATCGGCAGGGAGATGGCCCTCTTGAACAGGAAGAAGAGAGAATCCCAGCCCCTTGATGAACCATCTGCTGGATCTGTTTTCAAGAACCCGCCGGGGAAAGGGGCTGGACGCCTCATAGAAATGGCAGGTTTAAAGGGTTTCCGGGTGGGAGACGCCATGGTGTCTCGGCTGCATGCCAACTTTATAGTAAATATGGGTGAAGCCAGGGCTAAGGATGTGGTGAATCTCATAGGGGTAATCAAAGGGGCGGTGGAGGGAACCTTCTCCGTCTCCTTGGAGGAGGAGATAATCTATGCAGGAGCCTTTGAAGAAGATGAGGATTGCTTTACTCCTGGGGGGGCCTTCATTTGAGAGGGAGGTTTCTCTGAAAACCGGTGGGGCTGTGGTCCGGGCCATGAGAGAGGAAGGACTGGATGTGGTGGAGGTGGATGTGGGCGAAGACCTGGATGAACTGGTGGATGTCCTGAATAGGATAAAGCCTCATGTGGTTTTCATAGCTCTCCACGGAAGGTTTGGAGAGGATGGGGTGATCCAGGGGGTGTTGGAATACATGGGCATTTCCTATACGGGTTCAGGGGTTATGGCCAGTGCTTTGGCTATGAATAAAGTGGCTTCTAAAAGGCTATTTTCGTATCATGGTATCCCTGTGCCCAGGTATTCAATATTTCGCAGAGAGGGATGGACCTTGCCAGGGGAAGTCCCTTTGGATGGTCTGAACTATCCGCTGGTCGTTAAACCTGCTGCAGAAGGCTCCACCATTGGGGTGAATTTGGTGAAAGACGAGGTGGAGTTGGAGTCTGCCCTCCAGGATGCTTACAGGTACGGAGATACGGTCTTGGTGGAGGAGTACATAGCAGGAAGGGAGTTAACGGTAGGCATCCTTGGTGATGAACCCCTTCCCGTTGTGGAGATTGTTCCCAAGGGAGGCTTTTACGACTATAAGGCCAAGTATACCCTTGGGATGACTCGGTATGAGGTGCCGGCCCAGCTTTCTCAAGAGACCTTCATGATGACCCAGCATATGGCCATTTTGGCTCACAGGGCCTTGGGTTGTCGGGATGTATCCCGGGTGGATTTTCGCCTCTCTCCTGATGGCACACCTTACGCCTTAGAGGTGAACACCATTCCTGGCATGACGGAGACCAGTTTGTTGCCCAAGGCAGCAGTGGCTGCTGGGATCTCTTTCAGGGAGCTGGTCCTTCGTATCTTGGAATCGGCCTTGAAGGGCTAAGGAGGTGGAGATGCCCCTTGTCACTTTGGATGAGGATTTGATGCGGGGAGCGGTATTGAAAGTGGTGGGTGTAGGGGGAGCTGGCGGGAATGCTGTGGATAACATGATAGACCATGGCCTTCAAGGTGTGGAGTTTATAGCCATTAACACTGACGCCCAGGCCCTGAATAGGTGTAAAGCCCCCCTTAGGGTCCATATAGGCTCCAAAGTGACCAAAGGTCTGGGGGCTGGGGCCCATCCTGATGTGGGCAGGAGGGCTGCCGAGGAAGAGGTGGGCAGGATCAAGGAGGCCTTGGTAGGGGCCGACATGGTTTTCGTGACAGCGGGTATGGGAGGTGGAACGGGAACAGGGGCTGCACCTATAGTTGCCCAGGTGGCTGAGGATGTGGGGGCCCTCACTGTGGCTGTGGTGACCAAGCCTTTTCTCTTTGAGGGAATGCAAAGGATGAGAAACGCTGAGGAGGGCCTCTCTGAGCTGAAGGACCATGTAGATACCCTTATCACTATTCCCAACGAGAGGCTCTTCCAGGTTGTGGACGAAAAGACCAGCATGAGGGATGCCTTCAAGATAGCCGATGATGTTCTACGCCAAGGTGTTCAAGGGATATCCGACATCATCACAGTTCCAGGTTTGGTGAATGTGGATTTTGCCGATGTGAAGACCATCATGGAAGGTCGGGGCGTTGCCCTCATGGGCACGGCTGCATCTGTTGGGGAAGACAGGGCCGGAAAGGCGGCTTTGGGAGCCGTATCCAGTCCCCTTTTAGAGGATATAAAGGTGGATGGGGCCAGGGGGGTGCTCATCAATATCACTGGTGGATCCGATTTGACCCTTACAGAGGTGAGGGATGCGGCGGTGGTGATTTATGAAGCGGCCCATGAGGAGGCCAATATTATCTTCGGGGCTGTGGTGGATGAGAGGGTGGAAGAAGAGGTGAGGGTTACGGTGATAGCTACGGGTTTCACAGAGGAGTTTTCAGAGATAGTGGTTCAAGAAAGGGAGGTTCCAGAGGTCCCTTCCCCTACAGATTTTCAGGCATCCCGGGAAGAGAGAGAGGAAGAGGAAAAGCTTCTACTGGAGGAGTGGGGCGATCTGGAGGATCTTCCCCCTATCATCCAAAGGATACTGGAGAAGGATGGGCATTGATCTGTAAGGCCCTTGCCTCGACCTGGGACCGCTTTTTGGAGAAGGAGGATGGTGCCTCTCTCTGTTCCCAGGGGTGGGACCTCCCCATGCTCTTGTTTTTCCCTAACATCTATCGGGTAGGGATGGCCAATATGGGATTTCAGACCATTTACCGATTGGCCAATGTCATGGAAGGTGTCTCCTGTGACCGGTGCTTCCTACCCGAGCCCCATTTGATCCCCCTTATTGAAAAGGGGGAGGAGTTGGTTTCCATGGAGATCAAGGCTTCTCCCAGGGAGTTCTCTGTGTTGGCTTTCTCCATCAGTTTCGAGTTGGATCTTTTGAATGTGATCAGGCTGTTGCACTGGTCCAGGGTGGAGCCCCTGGCCTCCCTTCGAAAGGAGGGGGACCCTTTGGTGATCATGGGGGGGATAGTCCCCTCGGCCAATCCCGAACCCTTTGCCCCCTTGGCTGATGTTATAGTGGTGGGAGAGGGGGAGGAGGTATTGCCCACTGTCCTTGGGGTCCTCAAGGAGGAAGGGGCCGGAAGGACTCCCCGACTTTTGTCCCTATTGGCCCAGATTCCAGGGGTGTATGTCCCATCTCTATACCAGCCTGAATACGATCACTTTGGTCGCTTTTTCCACTTCGCAGTGCAAGGGGATGCCCCTTTTCCTGTAAGGTGGGGCTATTGGCAGGGATTCCCTCAAAAAGGGAACCAGTCGTCTTTGGTCACTCCCTACGGTGCTTTTCCCCGGACCTTTCTCCTGGAGGTGAGCAGGGGGTGCCCTTATCTGTGTAAGTTTTGCCTTTCCGCTCATCTTTATCGTCCCCTCAGGATGGTGGGTAGGGAGAGGCTCTTGGCCTCCTTGGATGCGCCTTTTTCCAAGGTGGGGTTTGTAGGCACCTCCCTTTCCCATTATCCTCATCTGGTTGAGGTTGTAGATAAGGCCCTCTCCTTGGGGAAGGAGGTGACCTTTTCCTCATTGAGATTGGACGCTCCTTTACCCCTTTTAAAGGCTGTATGCGGTCAGAGCAGGCGAGGAACCTTTGGGGTGGAGGCGGCTGGGGAGGATTTGAGAGGGGCCATCGGCAAGCCCCTTCCCCAGGAGTTGCTTATGGAAAGGTTGCTCTTTTGTGTAGAGCAGGGGGCCCAGATCCTGAAACTCTATTTCATGGTAGGGCTACCTGGGGAGAAAGAGAGAGACGTGGAGGCCCTATCGGTTTTCCCCAAGGGCGTGCTTCACCAATGCAGGAGGAGGGGACTTCCCCTGCCCCAGGTTCATCTCAGCTTGGCCCCCTTTGTTCCCAAGCCCCATACCCCTTTCCAGTGGTCTTCCATGGAAGCTAAGGAGGTATTAAAGGCTAAGATACGAAAAGTGGAATCAGTCCTTCGAAGGGTCAAAGGGGTGGTGGTGACAGGGGAGGGACCCAAATGGTCCTTGTTACAGGGTCTTATATCCAGGGGAGACAGGAGGGTGGGGGAGGCTTTGGTAGCTTCTCTGGCTATGGGAGGGAATTGGGCTAAGGCCTTGAGGGCCTGTAACATAAGCTTTCACTACCATATCCACAGGACAAGGGATCGGGATGAGCCCTTTCCTTGGGAGGTGGTGGATACGGGCTGGGACAGGGAAGTTCTTTACTCCAGGGCTTTCCTTTCTAAGACATGAGCCCCCCATTTCTCTAACTGGGGCTTCATATTTTTCCAGAGTCCTTCTTTGACAGAGAAAACCAGGGCCTTCACGGTTAAATCCCTCTGGGTTGTGAGGATTTGTGGTGAGAACCCCAGTTTTTTTAACCCCCTTTCCATCTTTTTGGCTTCTCTTTCATCCATCAAAGAGGCTATCACCAGGTAGGTTTTCCCGCCCTTTTTAAGTCTCCAGGGGGATATTCCGGTTTTCCCTTTCACCTCTTTGGCAAATCGGGCAGGGTTTTTCCCTGTTGAAGTTGCTACTACCCGGTGGAGATCCAAGGTGGTCTTTATCTTTTCCTCCTGGGGTTTTATGCCCTTGCTCTTCAAAAACCCCATCACCCGGCCAGGGGTTTTCCCTGGGAAAAGGGCTATCTCTAAAGTCTTTTCGGGAGGAAGCATTTCTTTGGTGGGGGCCGGTTTAAGGGTTTCCTGAGTCTCCTTTGGAAGGGCTGAGGCAACTTTCTCCTCTTTTTTCTTCTTTTTCTCTGGTGGCCGGGCCACCATCTTTATCTCTTCCTTTAGAGTTGGCTGGGATGGTGGTGGGGATGGTAGTTTGGCTTGGGTTTTTGGTAGGACGAGGGGTCTTCTCTCCTCCAATGTTTGGCCATGGCGCTGCACAATCTCAATCTCTACCCTTTCTACAGACCGGTAGCCCAAGATCTTGTAAATGGCCAGGGTGAGTCCCAGGAGAGCTATCATTCCTACAAGGAGGTAGACCCTGGTTGGTCTTTTCTCCCCTCTTTCCTCTCTCCATCTATGGAGAACGTCTAACCTTAGGTTTACCTTGTGAAGAAGATTTCTCAATCAGGATTCCCCCTCTTCTCCTTTGCTTTCTTGAATAATCTTTTGGGCCAAATGGGGTGGTGCCTCTTCATAGTGGGAAAACTCCATGGAGTAGGTTCCCCTCCCTCCCGTTATGGACCTCAGTTCTGGGGCATAGCGAAGGATCTCGGCCAAGGGTACCTGGGCCTTTATGATCTGGTTTTTCCCTTTGGCTTCTACCCCTAAAATCTTGCCTCTTTTGGCGTTAAGGTCTCCAATAACATCTCCCACACAGTCGTCGGGGGAGATGGCTTCTAAGGTCATTATAGGCTCCAAAAGTATAGGATTGGCTTGGGCGGCAGCTTTTTTGAAGGCCACGGACCCGGCGATTTGAAAGGCCAGATCTGAGGAGTCCACGGGGTGAAAGGAACCGTCGTAGAGGATCACCTTCACATCCACTACAGGGTATCCTGCCAAGACCCCTTCTCCCATGGCTCCCCTTACGCCTTTTTCCGCTGATGGTATGTATTGCCTGGGTATGGCCCCACCCACGATCTTATTTTCAAACTCAAAGCCTGTCCCCCGGGGTAATGGCTCAATCTCAATCCACACATCCCCGTAT
>CAZBOO010000022.1:0-7639 GCA_964493535.1 uncultured Aquificales bacterium | reverse complement strand
TCCCCGTATTGTCCCCTTCCACCCGTTTGCTTTTTGTAACGGCCCTGCATCTTCGTTTTTTTCTTAATGGTTTCCTTATAGGGTACTTTAGGGGTTTGGAGTTCCACTTCCACTCCGTACTTCCTTTTCAACCTCTCTACAATGGTTTCTAAGTGGAGCTGTCCCAGGCCAGAGATGATAAGTTCCTTGGTTTGCTCATCCCTCTTCACCTGGAGGCTGGGATCTTCTTCCATAAGCCTCTGGAGGGCCGTGCTGATCTTTTCCTCATCGCTTCTGCTTTTGGCCTTAATGGCAAATGACAGGATAGGCTCGGGAAAGGGAATGGGAGGAAAGAGGAAGGGGGCATCGGGGGAGCAAAGGGTATCTCCCGTTCCCGTTTCCTTAAGCTTGGCTACGGCTCCCAGGTCACCAGCTATTACTTTGTCTGTGGTTTTCTGGTCTTTCCCAATCATGTAGAAGGGCTTGCCCACCCTCTCTTTCACCTCTTTGGTGGAGTTGTAAACGGTGGAGTCTCCATCTAACATCCCGGAAAAGACCTTGAAGAGGGAAATCTTTCCCGTATAGGGGTCTGAGATGGTTTTGAACACCAAGGCAGCAAAGGGTCCTTCCTTCGTGCAGGCCCTCTCCTCCCCTTCCCCCGTTTTGGGGTTAATGCTTTTAACGGGAGGCTTCTCATGGGGTGCGGGCAGGACTTCCACCATGAGATCCATGAGGGGATGGACCCCTATGTTTTCATAAACGGAACCCATGAAAACCGGGAAGATTTTCTCTTCCTTCACTCCACGGGCTAAAGCCCTTATAATTTCATCCTGGCTGAGTTCCTCCCCCTCCAAATATTTTTCCATGAGTTCGTCGTCGGTTTCTGCTATATCTTCCACCAGCTCGTTTCTGGCTGCTTCCACAGCCTCTTTGTACTCTGGGGGTATCTCCCCTAAAGAAGGAGTGCTCCCTTGGTATAAAAGGACTTTATCCGAGAGAAGATCTACCACCCCCTTCAACCCTTCTCCTTTTCCTATAGGGTAGGTTACTAAGGAGGGTTTGATCCTCAGCTCATCCTTGATCTCCGAGAGGACCCTTTCCCATTCTGCTTGCTGTTTGTCCAATTCGTTAATGAAGAATAAGCTGGGTATGCCCAGTTCCTTAGCCGAGCTCCAAAGCTTCTCTGTTTGGACCTTGATTCCATCTATACCGCTCACCAGGAAGATGGCTCCATCTATAACCCTGAGACAGCCGATGGTATCGGAGATAAAATTGGCGTATCCTGGGGTGTCGATGAGATTAATTTTTCTGCTTTTATGGGAGAAGAAGGCTACAGCAGCGTTTATAGAGCATCCCCGGCGGTGCTCGTCGGGATCATAATCCATGACGGTGTTACCATCGCCCACCCTTCCCAATCGAGTGGTTACCCCAGCATTGAAGAGGATGGCTTCTGCCAAGGTGGTTTTTCCTGTTCCCCCGTCGGATAAGAGGCCGATATTTCTAATCTGCTGGGTTTCGTACTCTTTCATAGTTGACTCCTTTCCCAAAATTTGTATGGATGGACGTGTAAATCACGGAGAAAACTAACAAATTTAGGTGCTGTGGTCAAGAAAGGTTCCATCTTTATGTAGGTTTCAGATGCCCAACAGTAGCCTTTGGCCTAAGGGTTTGGGTAATCCCCGTTCCTTGATCTTTTGGGCGGTTGCCTCAGGATTATAAGGAATCCTCCAAAGGGTGGCTTTTTCCCCTTCTATGGTGAGGGCACAAGTCCTGGGATCCCTGTCCCGGGGTTGCCCCACGCTCCCTACGTTTATCAGGTATTGTATTCCCCTCTTCAGGGGAAAGGGAAAGACCATTTCCTTTATATCCTCTGGCCCTGATGAGAAGGCCTGGGGAATATGGGTGTGGCCGATAAAGATTCTTTTTGCTGAACAGGTGTCCAGGGTTGCCTCTGCGCTGAGAATATCCGTGATGTAAAACCATTCTTCTGGATGAATGGGGGAGGCATGGGCCAAAAGCCCTTCTTTGGTCTCTAAGGTCAGGGGAAGCCCCTCCAGGAAGATGCTCTCATCTGATGAGAGCATCTTCCTGGTCCACAGGATTGCATCCTTTGCCAGGGTATTGAAAGGATCCAAAGGGGTTTTTTCTACTACCGCCCAGTCATGGTTTCCGGCTACCACGCCATGGCAGTGCTTTCGAATGAGTGCTGTACAAGGTCCAGGATCGGGGCCATAGCCTACCAGATCTCCCAGGCAATGGATGGTCTCGATACCCTGGTTCTTTAGGAACCTTAGGGTTGCTTCCAAGGCCTCTAAGTTACCGTGTATATCGGAGATGAAAGCTACGCCTGCCATATTTTTTACTTATGCCTCTTAATGTCAATGGGGGCAAGGAGCAGGACTCCCCCCCCCAAAAAAAAATTGGGTAATATAGGGAGGCAGGACGTTCTGGGCGCAGGACATGCCTGTCTTTCACCTGCTTGATAGGTCACTCTTCCCCAAAATGGGGGGACTCCTGTAACCTTCCGACGTTGACACCCTTTCCGTCCATAAGTTAAAAGTAAATAATAATCGTAGTTATAGGGAGAGAGGATGGCATGGCAAAAAAAGAGCAGGTAAAGGGGGAACTCCAAGCCTTTTTGGGGAAGGGGACGGAGTTCAAAGGCACCCTTCTCTTTGATGGGGTGGTGAGGCTGGATGGTAAAATAGAAGGTGAGATAGCCTCTGATGGTCACCTTGTAGTAGGGCGGGAGGCGGATGTTCAGGCTGAGGTGAAAGTGGGTTCCATTCAGGTGGCAGGTAAAATAGTAGGCAACATTACTGCTAAAGATAGGGTGGAGATCCTGTCCTCAGGGAAGGTGGTGGGGGATATCACTACCCCTAAATTGGCAGTGGAAGAGGGTGCTCATTTTACCGGCCATTGTCAGATGGAGCTTGATAGGGGGGAGGAAAGGGTGATCCCCATGGAGAAAGGAACCTTGTAGAAAATAGAAGGTCTCCAACCTTGACATTCTCTTTCTTTTTATGCTACTCACCGCCAGAGTTTGAGAAATAAATAACAGGTACGGGGTGGATTATGGTGAACCTGGATTACACCTTGTTCATCCAGATGGTGAATTTTATTGTTCTGGTGATTCTCCTTAATGCCGTTATTTTCAAACCTATTTTGAAGCTGTTTGACGAGAGGAACGAGAAAGTGAAAGGTGCCGTGGATGAGGCTCTCCGCCTCTCTGAGGAGGCGGAGAAGCTCATGGAAGAGTACGAAAGGAAGATCTCCGAAGCCCGTCAGCAGGCCCTTCAGCTGGTGAATGAGGGCAGGCTTCAGGCTGTGGATAGTCAAAAGAAGGCTCTGGCAAAAGTCAGGGGAGAGGCTGAAGGTCAGCTCAAGCAGCTTAAGGAAAGGGTTGATAAGGAAAAAGGGGAGGCCTCCAGGGTCTTAGAGAGGTTTGCCCAAGTCCTTTCCATCAGCATTGCTGAGTGCCTCTTGGGGAGGCCTCTGGATAGCAGGGAGAGGACAAAATGGGAATCCTAGAGTCTAAGGCAGTGAGGCGCAGTTTTTTATCCCTATTCTTGTTCTTTTTATTCGTGGGTATAGCTTTGGCCGGAGAGGGGGAGGAAGCCCATCATGTGAGTTTTATGATGGAGGCTTTCCGGGCCATAAACTTTGTGATATTTGTCTTTTTACTCTATAAGTTTGCTGGGCAGCCTGTAAAAAACTATTTCAAGGAAAGGGTTCATTCCATTGAGGTGGCCTTAAAAGAGGCCAGGGAGGCCCAGGAAGAGGCCCAACGTCGGGCCAAGGAGTGTGCAGAAAAGGTGAAAGGCGCCGAGGTAGAGCTGAAAGGCCTTCTTTATCAGGCTGGAAAGGAAAGGGATGAACAGGTGGAACGGGTCAGGGAAGAGACGGAGATGATGGTGGAGAGGATTCGAGAGCAGGCAGGGGTGGCGGCCGATTTAGAGGTGAAAAAGGCCCGGAAAGAGCTTCAGAAAGAGGCAGCCGAACTCTCCGTGGGAATGGCTGAAAGGCTTCTTAAGGAGAGCTTTACTGACAAAGACCAGGAGAGACTCTTGAAGGAATATGCCACTAAGATTAAAGGGGTGCACTGATGAGCAAGGCCCTGGCTACCCGCTATGCGAAGGCCTTGGTGGAGAACCTTAAGGAGCACAAAGGGGATTTTGAAAAGGCCTATAGTGAGATTAAGAAGGTTGTCCAGGCCCTGGGGGCTGATCCCCGTCTGTTTCGTTATTTATCCCAACCCGTTGTTCCTCGGAGGGACCGTTTGGAGATGGGAAAGGTTTTGGTGGAGGATTTGGGACTCTCTCCTCCTTTGAGAAACTTTGTCCTTATCCTTATTGAGAAGGAGAGGGTAGCCTTTTTGGATATGATAATAGAAGAATTTAGGAAGCTGGTGGACGAGGTGTTGGGTCAGGTGAGGGGTAGGATCCGTACGGCGAGGCCCCTAACTTCTCAGGATCTGGCTCTCTTGAGCGGGAGCTTTCAGGAATTGGTGGGTAAGAAGGTGGTGTTGGAAGTGGAGGAGGAACCTTCCATTATTGGGGGGGTGGTGGCCCTTGTGGGTGGTGTGGTTTTTGATGGAAGCGTAAAAGGGAACTTAGAACAGATTAGAGAGAAGCTCATAGAGGGGTGAAAAGTATGCAGATCAGGGCGGAAGAGATCAGTGAAATTCTGAAGCAACGGATTGAAGAGTTCGAGAGAGGGGTGGAGCTGGCCGAGGAGGGCATTATCACATATGTGGGTGATAGAATTGCCCGGGTCTACGGCCTGGATAACGTCATGTACTCAGAGCTGGTGGAGTTTTCCCAAGGTGTTTACGGTATGGCCTTCAACCTGGAAGAGGATAGTGTGGGTATCGTTATCCTTGGAGAGGACGTTTACATTAAGGAAGGGGACCGGGTAAAGAGGACGAAAAGGATCGTCCAGGTGCCTGTGGGGGAGCCTCTTATAGGAAGGGTAGTGAACCCCTTAGGCCATCCTATAGATGGCAGGGGCCCCATAGAGGCCATGGAGTTTGCCCCTGTGGAGAGACTGGCCCCCGGCGTGGTGGACCGTCAGCCTGTATGCGAACCCGTTCAGACGGGGTTGAAGGCTATCGATTCCATGATTCCTATTGGCAGGGGGCAACGGGAGCTTATTATTGGTGATAGGCAAACAGGTAAGACGGCCATAACTATCGATGCTGTCATTAATCAGATGGATACCGATGTCTATTGCATTTATGTGGCCATTGGCCAGAAGCGCTCCTTGGTGGCCCAGATTGTGGAAAAGCTCCGCCAGTATGGGGCTATGGATTACACCATAGTGGTGGCAGCTACCGCCAGTGAGCCTGCGCCGTTGCTCTATCTGGCTCCCTATGCGGGCTGTGCCATGGGGGAGTGGTTCAGGGATCAGGGCAAGCATGCCCTGATTATTTACGATGACCTCACCAAACAGGCCCAGGCCTACAGGGAGATGTCTTTGTTGCTGAGGCGCCCCCCTGGTCGTGAGGCTTATCCTGGTGATATCTTTTATCTTCATTCCCGTCTCTTGGAGAGGGCTGCCAAGATGAGTGATGAGTTGAAAGGTGGATCTCTTACGGCCCTCCCCATTATTGAAACCCAGGCCGGTGATGTTTCAGCCTATATTCCTACCAACGTTATTTCCATTACCGATGGGCAGATATACCTGGTGACAGACCTTTTTTACGCTGGTGTGCGCCCCGCGATATCCGTGGGCCTCTCCGTTTCTCGAGTGGGTGGGGCTGCCCAGATCAAGGCTATGAAACAGGTAGCAGGGATGCTCAGGTTGGATTTGGCCCAGTACAGGGAGATGGAGGCATTTGCCCAGTTTGCCAGCGAGTTGGACGAGTCCACCAGGAGACTCTTAATCAGGGGAGAGAGGATGGTGGAGATTCTTAAACAGGATCAGTATCAGCCCATGCCTGTTGAGGAACAGATAGCGGCCATTTTTGTGGGGGTCAACGGTTACCTGGACGACCTCCCCGTGGATGTGTGCCGTCGCTTTGAAGAGGAGTACCTCCAGTTTCTTAAAAGTTCCCATCCCGATATTCTCAAAGAGATAAAAGACAAAAGAGAGATTGCCCCCGAGTTGGAAGGCCGGATGAAGGAGACGGTGGAAGAATTCAAGAAGATGTTTGTGGTGTAGGGGGGGGCCATGAGCAGCAACCTCCGGGATATGAGGCGAAAGATCGCCAGCATTCAGAGCACCCAAAAGATTACCAATACCATGAAGCTGGTGGCGGCGGCTAAGCTTCGTCGTGCCCAGAATGACATTCTCATCATGAGGCCCTATGCCTATGAAATGCATGAA
Source organism: uncultured Aquificales bacterium (assembly GCA_964493535.1). Taxonomy (GTDB): domain Bacteria; phylum Thermosulfidibacterota; class Thermosulfidibacteria; order Thermosulfidibacterales; family B14-G1; genus WFSI01. The sequence continues at coordinate 1,333 of CAZBOO010000022.1, read as the reverse complement.
ATGGCTTCTTCCCTTGCTTTGCGGGCCAATCCTGATCTTCACCCCCTTTTGGCCAAGAAGGGGGAGGGGAAGATACTGCTGGTGGCGGTTACCTCTGACAGGGGTTTGTGTGGGGCCTTTAATACTAACATCCTTAAAAGGGCTGAAGGGTTTGTGGAGGAGAAGCAGGAAAAGGGTCAGGAGGTATCCGTTTTAACCATAGGGAGAAAGGCCAGGGATCACTTTAAGCGCAGGGCCCAGTATCAGGTAGCCAGGGCCTTTGTGGACTTTTTCCTCAAGAGGGTGGAATACGATCAGGCTGCCATGGTGGCAGAGCTAGTGACGGCTGAGTTTGTTCAGGGCAAATATGATGCAGTTTATGTGATCTATAACGAGTTCAAATCTGCCATCAGACAGGATGTGACCGTGGAGAGGCTTCTCCCCATAGAGTCTATGGAGGTGAGGGAAGGAGAGCCATTGGTGGACTTTATCTACGAGCCCTCTCCCCAGGAGATTTTGGATGATCTCCTTCCTTTACACTTTAAGACCCAGATCTACAGGGTCTTCTTAGAGTCCTATGCCAGTGAACAAGGGGCCAGGATGACGGCCATGGACAATGCTACAAATAATGCTGAGGACCTTATTAAGAGCCTTACCCTGCAATATAACAAGGCCCGGCAGGCTACCATCACTAAAGAGCTATTGGAGGTGGTGGGTGGTGCTGAGGCCCTAAAAGCTTGATATTGGGAGGAGCGTAATGGAAAAGAGCATGGGGCAAGTGGCCCAGATCATGGGGAACGTGGTAGATGTGGAGTTTGAACCAGGCAAACTCCCTGCCCTTTACAATGCCTTGGAGCTGAAGGAGAGGGATGAAACCCAGGATATAGATTTTGACCTCACCTTGGAGGTGGAGCAGCATCTGGGCAACAACCGGGTGCGTTGTGTGGCCATGGGTCCAACGGAGGGTTTGGTACGGGGCATGAAGGTGACTGATACAGGGACCCCTATTGAGACCCCTGTGGGCCGTGGTGTTCTGGGCAGAATTATCAACGTGCTGGGGGAACCTGTGGACAGACTGGGTTCTGTGGAGGCTGAAGAGTATTGGCCCATTCTGAGACCAGCCCCTTCCTTTGAGGAACAGGCCACCACCACGGAGATCCTGGAGACGGGGATCAAGGTTATTGATCTTTTGGAGCCTTACTGCAAGGGTGGAAAGACAGGGATGTTCGGTGGTGCCGGGGTGGGAAAGACAGTGGTTATTATGGAACTCATCAGGAACATCGCCTTGGAACACGGCGGTGTTTCTGTCTTTATCGGGGCTGGTGAGCGTACCAGGGAGGGAACGGACCTGTGG
>CAZBOO010000021.1:8226-14445 GCA_964493535.1 uncultured Aquificales bacterium | reverse complement strand
ATATTACGCCTAATTTGAGCGATTTCGCCACCTTTTTCCGTTGGGGCTTTGCCTCAAGCTCCTATTACTTGGCTTTCCATAGGTCTCTTTCGCCAGGTAGTACAGACCGAAGACGGGAGACAGGAAACCGGTCCCCAGTCTTCTGTCGTCTGTATTAACCCATCGGGTTAAGATCGCTCAGCCCGAATCCCGTGTTCTTGCGACTCTTTACCTAACCTGAGCTATTAAAAACCGCTCAGGTTAGGTAAAGAGCGGATTCTATGATCCGTGAGCTTTGATAATATCTCATTTTTGCATTACATTTAAGAAAATGGAGGTGAGGTTATACTGTGGAACCTCTCGACATGGTTTTAAAGATATGTGACATCATATGTGGCCAGGCCAGCTTTAAGAGGGGCATTAGGGAGATTCTTGCTTTAGTGACGGAGGCCCTTTCTTTGGAAGGCGTATGCCTTTTTGTGTCGGGGCAGGTTTATCTATGGCCGGAGGGCTTGGATACTACTTCTTATGAAGAAGCTTTAAAAGGCAAGAAGAAGGGATTCATGGTGTTTACCTTGCCCCATGGGAAGGAGGCGAGAGGGGATCTTGTAGTGAAAAAGAGGGACCTGTCCCCTAATGACGAGCTGCTACTTCAAGCAGTGGCAGCCCAGGTGGATCTGTTTTTCGGGAATCTCCAGTCCAAAAGGGAGTTAAAGGTAGAGTCCCGGCTTCTACTTGATCTTTACTCTGCGGGCAGGGAATTAGGATCTACCTTGGATAGGGAGGAGATGGGCAAAAAACTGGCCCATTTTGCCAAGGGGTTTTCCAGGGCCTCTTACGTGAGCGTTACACTTTTCGATACTCAAGGTCACCGCACCTACGGCGCAGGGGAGACTAAGGAGAAGGGAGACCTGGTTCAGTATTACAGTGAGGGTCTTTTTAAGAGGTGGGTGGTCTCCTTGGGGTCTCCTAAGGGTTACTGGGGCGTGATGGAGTTTTATCTTCCCAAAAAGGTGAGCCTTGGTCGTTACCAGAAGCGGGTGGTCCATATTCTTGCAGAGCTGGCGGGCACCTTTTTGGAGAATATTGCCCTTTACGAACGTCTGAAGGGTCTGGTGGATGAGAGGGAGGAGAGGATTCGTTTCCTCTCTATCCTTTATCAGGCAGGTAATGCTTATCGAATGACTTCGGAGCTGAGGAAAAGGGCCCTTTTAGCTCTTAGGGCCCTCACTGATCCTCAGAAGGGCCTGGGCCTTCCCCAGTCTTTTCTCTTTCTCCTTCATTCTTCTACCGGCTGTTTAAAAGGTCTCATGGGTATTTCCTGGTTCGGTCTCTCCCCATGGGGCGAGGGGGATTGGGAGATAGACGAGGAGTACGTCGGGAGGGTGGAATCTTCCCCGGCCTTTCGAGATATTAAGGGGGTTACCCTTCCCGATCACCTTTTAAAAGAGCTGGGAAAGGGGAAAGCCCTTCATCTTTCCAATATTGCCAAGGATCTTCCCTTTTACGAAAAGGGCGTGTTCCATACGGTTTTGCCCTTGATGGTGGGCAAGACCTTAATGGGAGCCCTGGTGGTAGGCAAGGAGGTTTCCTTAGAGGCTGAAGAGATGCAGTTTCTTACCATGTTTTCCCATCAGTTGGCCTTGGCCTTGGAGAGCGGAAAGTTCCAGGAGACCTTGAGGAAGACCAGTGAGGATCTGGAAGATGCTCAGGAGAGGCTCTTTCATTCTGAGAAACTGGCTGCTTTAGGGGAGTTGGCCGCCCGGGTGGCCCATGATCTTAAGAACCCTTTGGTGGCTATTGGGGGTTTTGCCAGGAGGCTCCATGACAAAATGGCCGATGACTGTCCGGATAAGGTCTATACCCGGACCATTCTTAAGGAGGTGGGGGAGGCGGAAAAGATCCTCTCCAATGTCTTGAGTTACTCCAAGGTCCCCCGACTTAAGGAGAGGCTCACGGATATCAATGCACTTTTGGACGATGTGCTCTTTCTCCATGCCGAGGAATTGAGGGATAGAAATATTATAGTGGTTAAAAAGCTGGATAGGACCCTTCCCGCTGTGTATGTGGATCCTCCTCAGATGAGGCAGGTTTTCATGAACCTTATTCTCAATGCCCTTCAGGCCATTGGGAGGAAGGGATCTGTCACGGTTTCCACCTCCCGGGCCGTAAAACAGGATAGGGAGATGATGAGGGTGGAGGTTTCAGATACGGGAGGGGGCATTCCGGAAAAGGACCTGTCCAACATTTTCAATCCCTTTTTCACCACCAAAAGCACAGGTACCGGCTTGGGACTCTCCATAGTCAAGAGGATTGCAGGGCTTCATGGGGGGAAGGTAGAGGTGGTGAATAATCCTCCCGTGGGTGTCACTTTTCTGATCTTCTTGCCCCTGGAGGAGGAAAAAGGTGTCTCAGAGAAAAGCCAGCAAAGTTAAAAAGACAACCCCCCATGAAAAGAGTCTGGCTAAGCTCAGAATCAGGGCCCGGGAGAAAGATAGAAGGCTCAGGGAGCTGTGGGAGGTTCTGGGGGCTGCCTTTGATGCCCTTCATGAGGGTGTTCTGGTGATAGATGATGGGATGAATATCCTGGTGTTGAACAGGTACATGAGGGAGCTCTTCAAGATACCAGGTGAGTATGAAGGAAAGAAGTGTTATGAGGTTATTCAAGGGTCCCCCATTCCCTGTAGGGGTGTCTCTTGCAGGCGGGTGATGTTTAAGGGAGAGGGGGAAGAGGAAGAGCTGGTGTTTCTTATTGGTGGGGAGAAAAGGGCCTTTGAGGTGAGGACCTATCCTTGGGGCTTTGAAAGAGGGACCCGGGGTGTGATCAGGACCTTTAGAGATATTACCCACCGCCGTGCCTTAGGGGAGCTGAAGGTTTTAAAGGGGGTTTCCAGGTATATGGCCCATACCGTGCGCAATACAGTGATGCCTTTGGGGGGCTATTTGAAGATCATTGCCAAGGAGTGCATCGACGAGGAAGACAATCCTTATTTCCGGAGGATGGAAGAGGCCCTGGAAAATCTGGAAGAGGCCGTGGATGAGTATACGGATTTCATCAAGGTCAAGGGGGAGAATGTTTATGAGACCATGGATCTTATGGAGGTGGTCCAGCTTCTTCCTGATCTCATTTGGAGTGAAGAAGCCAGGAATATAAATCTTCCCAGATACTTGGGTTCTCTTGAAATCTCTTTTCATATGGTCCCTTCTTCCTTTGTGGTGAAGGGGAACAAGACCCTTTTCATCAAAGGGCTCCTTTATATGGTGAAGGGGGCCCATCAGACCTGCGGAGAATTCTGCCCCCTCAAGGGAGACCTGAGTATAGAGACCCAGGTGAAGGGTGGGATTCTGGAGCTTGTGGCCAAGCTCCGGGGAGTGGAAGTACCGGAGGGGGTCCTGGTCACCATGTTTCAGCCTTGGGCTCATGCCCAACAGGAGCCTGCCTTTCATCATTGGAGTGTGGCCATCTTCCATGAGGTGGTGGAGAAGCATGGGGGGCGGCTGGTGGTGAGGAGGGAGGAGGGATCAACCCTCTTCCATGCCAGCTTTTCTAAAGAGGATCTCCCGTAAGACCTTAAGCTCCCGGCTTTTGGTCCACCAGGCCCCCAAAAGATAGAGGGCGCCCCCTTGAAAAATGGCTCCCAGGATCCATATCCCTTTTCCCAAGGTGGCTTGTTGAGAATGAAAGGGCAAAAAATGGCTATACAAAAGGGAGCCTGCAGTAAGTCCCAAGAGGGCGGGGAGATTTCGAACAGTGGCCTTTCCCAAGGGACCCCAATGGGGGCCTTCTCCCCTTTTGTCCAGTATAAAGAGGAGAAGGAACAGGTTGAAGGTGGAGGCTATGGAAGTGGCCAAGGCCAAACCTGCATGTTTCAATGGAATCATGAGGATGAGGTTGAGAAGGATGTTGAGGAAGAGGGTGATGACGGCTACCTTGACAGGGGTTTTCATGTCTTTTTTGGCGTAGAAAACAGGTACCACTACCTTCACCATGGCGAAGGAGCCCAGTCCTAAGGCATAGCAAAAGAGGGCCTGCCCTGTGGCTTGTGCTGCCCTCCAAGTGAAGGCTGATCTTTGAAAGAGGGTGGAGATGGTGGGGGTAGCAAAGATGAGGAGCCACATTAGGGCGGGGAGAGTGATGAAGAGAACTAAAGAGAGGCCAAAGGTGAAGGTCTCTTTAAAGGATACCCTATCTTCTAAGGTTTGATGCCGGGAGAGGGTGGGGAGTATGGCCGTTCCCAAGGCGATGCCAAAGAGGCCCAAAGGGAACTGGACCAGTCTGTTGGCGTAGTAAAGATAGGAGACACTCCCCGCCGGAAGAAGGGAGGCCAGGATGGTGTCTACAAAGGTGTTGATCTGGTTTACCGCTAAGCCCAGGACGGAGGGGAGCATAAGGGTGACTGTTTCTAAGACACCGGGATGAAAAAGGTTTAGGGTGGGCTTAAGCCTCCAGCCCATTTTATAGATGGTTCCCGCCTGGAGGAAAGACTGAAGGATGCCCCCTATCATCACCCCCCAGGCCAGGGCGAATACGGCCCCCGGTTTTTTGTGGGCCAGGAGGAGGGCGGCAATCATGGATAAGTTGAGGAGCACGGGGCTGAAAGCAGGGATGGCGAATCGCTGGAGGGCGTTGAGAAGGGCCATGGTGAGGACAGCCAAGCCTATGAAAAAGATGTAGGGGAAGGTAATACGGGTGAGGGAGACGGTGAGGGCCATCTTGGCTGGGATGCGGGAGAAGCCTGGGGCAGTGATTTTCACCAACCATGGGGTGAATGCCTCCCCTGTGATGAGGAGGACTATCAGAATGGTGAAGAAGAAGGAAAAAGCACTGTTTAAAAATTCCTGTGTCTCTTCCTGGGAGGATTTGAGGTGATACTGGGTGAAAACGGGGATAAAGGCAGCGCTCAGGGCTCCTTCCCCCAGGATCCTTCTGAAGAGATTGGGAATGCGGAAGGCCACAAAGAAGGCGTCGGCGGTGTTGGAGGTCCCTAACAGGCTGGCGATGAGTATGTCTCGGATAAAACCCAGGATCCTGCTCATGAGGGTAAAGGAACCGATGGTGAGGGTGGCTCCTGCCACTCCCCTTTGAGACTCCTGGGGGGAAGGTGTGCCGGTATGCCCCTCTGGTGTGCTCAAGTTCCCTCCCGGATTGCCCTCATCCGCCATGGTTTAGGGTGTGTTCTTCCCACCATGAGAAAAGCCAGTTACCCCACCACCAAGCGATTACGGCCAGAAGTATGCCTGCTATTAAATCTATCACATAGTGGTACCGGTGGTATACTGTGGAGAAGATGAGGCTGGAGACGGTAAGCATGTAAATCCAGAAGAGCCTTCGGTTATATCTGGCTGCCAGAAAGACACAGACCAAGGCCACGGCGGTATGTCCGCTGGGGAAGCAGTCGTGGGGGGTGGGCTCTAAGATGTTCAGGAGGTCTTTGAGTTCGTGGGTGAGGAACACTCCCTGGAGAGGGATCTGGTGGGGAAGGGTGAAACGGGGCCCTATGGCGGGGACTACCAGGTACCCCAAGTAAGAGAGGTAAAAAGCCAAAAGGATTACCGTGGCCGATACTCTGAAACCGTGATAACGCTTTTCCTTGTATAGAACTATGCCCAGGACTACAGGGATGAGGAAGTAAGACATATATGTCCACTGGAGGTACTCTGTGAGCCAGGGGTTGATGATGTGTTGGATCCACTGGGTGGGATTTAACCCAAAAATCCAGCGGTCGATATTTATGAGGAGGGGATCGAAGTTCCGGGGATTGATCCCGTGAATCACCCCTTTAAGATTCATGAAGTTTAGGGGTACTACCACCAATACATACCAGTGACGTAGATGGAAGGAGAAGGGGTCTGTCTTCTCTGCCGTGGCCCAGGGGATGAGAATACAAACCACGGCTGTAATAAGGTCCAGGACCACGTGGATAGTCCAATGGGGGATCTCCCCTCTGTTAAGAAGGGTGAGGAAGGCCATGATACTGCAAAAGACCACGGTAAGGAGATCCTCTATGCGTATTTTCTCCCTCATTAAGGGGCCATCCTTATCCCTCTAAGGCATATTGGTCAAGAAAAGTGAAAAATAGAAAGAGGTTTAACCTTGAAAAAGGGATGAATATATGCTTTTAAGAAACCAAGGGAGGAGGTGTAGATGGGTTTTGTAGGGAGATTGCGGAAGAAGCGTTATGCTATCCTCCTCTTCTCCAGTTACGAGAAGAAGAAAGAGATCACCTTCAGCCTCTTTTC
>CAZBOO010000021.1:0-8216 GCA_964493535.1 uncultured Aquificales bacterium | reverse complement strand
CTCTTTTCTCTTCTAATAGTCTTGCTTGTGATTTTGAGTATTGCAGGTGCCAATACCCTTCTCGTGGCGGGTTATGTACAAAAGAGCCTGAGGGCCAGGGAGGCCGACCGGTTGGAGGAGAAGCTGGCTTCCTATCAGTTGGAGTTTAGGAAGCTGGCCATGGAGTTGAAGGATACTGAGGACAGCATGATTCGCCTCCAGATAGTGGATAATCGTATAAGGAAGCTGGCCCATTTGGATGCTGGAAGCAATGCCCTGGCCTTGGGGGGGCCCGAGGAGTTTGTTATCAGAAAGAGGATGAAGGGCTTGAGGGAGAATACCCAAAGGCTCATTATGGACTTTAAACGGGATCTCTTTAGGGTGAGAAAGTCCACTGAGGTCCAGGAGGAAAGCTTTCACATTTTAGAGGAATTCCTGAGGAGCCGGGAGGCCCTCTTAGCCCATACCCCTTTGGGATACCCCATTAGGGGATGGATCACCTCTCCCTTTGGGTACCGGAGAAGCCCTTTCACAGGGAGGAGGGAATTCCACGAGGGGATAGACATTGCAGCTCCCGTGGGTGCTCCTATTCGGGTTCCCGCCGATGGGGTGGCTGTCTTTGTTGGAAGGAATGGGGGGTATGGCAAGGTGGTGGTGGTGGATCATGGCTATGGTTTTTCTACCCGTTACGGCCACTGTTCCAAGATCCTTGTTAGCGTTGGAGATAAGGTGAAACGAGGCCAGGTTATAGCCCGGGTGGGGAATACGGGGAGGAGTACGGCCCCCCATCTCCATTACGAGGTGAGGGTGGGGAAGGTGGCCGTCAATCCTTATTACTATCTGAAATTGGGGCGTACCCTTCTTGCCTATAGAAATTGACATTCCGGGATTTGGTTTTCTGAGGCTTTCCCACCTCGTTTCTGATTATAATGGCACTTTGGCCTTGGACGGAAGGCCCATCCCGGGGGTAAGGGAGGGCCTCTCCAGGGTTGCCTCTTTCCTAAAGATTCACATAATTACCGCTGATACTTTTGGTAGGGCTACGGAGGAACTCCGAGGCTTGCCTGTGGACCTTTTCGTCTTGGATCCTGGGCATGAGAGGGAATCCAAGGTCTGGTTCGTTTCGTCTTTGAAAGGGGGGGTAGTGGTGTTAGGTAATGGTTCCAATGACCTTCTCATGATGGAAAAGGGGGATTTAGCCATTGCCCTTCTTGAGGGAGAGGGGCTTTATCCTCCTTTACTTACCAGGGCCCATGTGGTGATGAGGAGTGCTGTGGATGCCCTCGGGCTCTTTTTGGAGCCTGAGAGACTCAAGGCCACTTTGCGGAGTTAGTGGATAATAACCCCGGCGTATCCCACTACCTGGGAGTAGTCCCCTGTGGTGTCCCCAGATGTCATGTAGCGGATGAGCTGGGCCTTTTGGCATCCCAAGTGGATGCAGGCTGTCAAGGTGGCTATGGCGGGCATTACCCCACACATGGAGATGTTCTTGGCCATAACCCTTTCATAGAGTCCTTGGGGGTCTAAATTGAGAATAGTTTCTAAGGCCTTGTGATCCTTCTCAGCGGCGACATTTTGGGGCTCGTAATGGGTCATGTCAGAGCTGGCTATTACGAGGGCTTCCTGGGAGGCTACGGCTTTGCCTATGGTTTCTCCCACCTCCCGGGCTGTATCGTAGGAGATCCCCATGATGGCTATGGGCACGATTTTCACTTGGGGTCTGAAGTACTGGAGGAAAGGGATTTGGACTTCCAAGGAGTGTTCTGCCAGATGGGCCTGGGTGTCTTCTTTGAGGTATTGGGAGTTTTCGAGGATTTTGGAGGCTAAGGAGGAATCTACCTCTACCTCACCCAAAGGGGTGAGCCACGATCCCTGGACCATTATTGAGGCCTTTGCTCCTAAGCCTGTGTGGTTGGGTCCAATGAGGACCACCCTTTCAGGAATATGGATGTGGGAGTAGACAGCTCCAGCTACAGGGCCTGAATACGTGTAACCGGCATGGGGGCACAAGGCTCCCAAAGCCTTTATTCTCTCGGCTTGGGGAACCAGGAACTGTTCAATCATCTCCCGAAGTCTTATGGGGTCCCGGGGATAGAAGTATCCTGCTACTGCTGGTTTTCTAATCATGTCTTTCCTCCACAGAGTTGATTTTTTGCCATTTGTTTAAAAATTTATGCTTCAACTCTGGAGGTGCAAATCTCAGGACTATTTGAGTGAGGCGTTGGGTGGTTTTGGCCAAGGGTGAATTCCTCACCAGTTTCTCTCCTTGAGGGGCAAAAGCTACTAAAAAGATGACGATGAGGGCGTTTATGAGGAAGGCCTTTGTGAGGCCAAACAGGCCTCCTAAGAGTCTGTCGGTTACTTTTAGATCGGCAATGATGATGAGCTTTTTGAATATTACCCCCACGACAGCAGATAGAAGGACCGTGGCAAGGAATATGATGACAAAGGAAAATACATTCACTAAGGCAGGAAAAGAGGAGAACCATTGAAGGGCCCAGTGGGCTAAGGGGGCATAAAAGTGGAGGGCCAGATAAAGCCCCAAGATGAAACCTAAGAGGGATAGTATCTCCCGAAAAAAACCCCTATAGAGTCCCAAAATGACAAAGAACAGGACGATGCACCCTAAAAGGACATCCAAGGGATTCATATTTTCTCATCTCCCTTCAAAAGAGGAGAAACCTTTTTCTTCTCTTTCTCTTTTTCTGTAGGTCTTCTAAGGCCTCCTCAGCTTTGTCCACATCTCCCCACATGCCGTACTCTTTCACCACCTTTTGATAGCACTCTATGGCCTTATGCTTCTTCCCCAGGATCTCATAGGTCTTGCCCAACCAGTAGAGGGCTTTGGCAGCCGATTCTCCTTCTTTTACCCGGTCGCAAGCGGCTTGAAAGCGGAGTTGGGCTGCCTTGTACTCTTTCACTTTATAGTAGAATTTGCCCACGTAGATGTCATGTTGGGCCAGCCCTTCCTTGCATTCTTTGAGGAGCTGGGCGCCCCTGATTGCCCAAGGGCTGGTGGGGTAAATCTTGATTAGCTTTTCAAAGGCCTTGATGGCTTCTTGGGTGTATTTTTGATCCCTGTCAGGGGGGAGCATAAGCTTATGATAGCACATGCCCAGCTTGTACTGGACGTAGTCGGAGTTGGGGCTTAGGGGATGCAGGTCTAAGTAGTCCTTATAGGCCTGGGCTGCTTCTTCGTAGTCTCCATCCCTGAAGTAGGCTTCTGCCAGTCCTAACCTGGCCGTTCGGGAGAATTCGCTTTCCGGGGACGCCTCCAATAGTTTTTTAAATCGTTCTTTAGCTGTGCCGAATTTTCTGTTGAAGAGGGCTTGCTCTCCTGTTGTGTAAAGCTCTTCTGGGGAAGAGGACTTTTCTTTCTTTTCTTTTCCCCAGAAGAGGCATCCCGACAGGAGAGGTGGAAGGAGGGTAAGAAGGAGAACCCTCCTCACAATTTCAGCCTCCTTTTCCATTCTTCGTCGAAGAACCTCTCGTAAAGAGCCTTCCACTCGCCGCTTCCCTCGGCCATAGGTTTGCTCATCTTCCCTACCTTGGACCTTACCTCTTGGTCTATGGTTTCTAATACCCGAAGCTCGTCACTGAAAACCCGAGTGAGGCGGGCCCTCAACTTTTCTGGCTCGGGAATAATCATTCCCTCTTTTTCCAACCCTTCTACGATGAGGGTCACCAGATGAAAAACCCTTTCCCTGCTGAAACTCATAGGATAAGACCTCTTTCCCGGGCCAGTTTCTCTTTAACCCTCTGGAACATTTTGTGATAACTGATACTATGAGCTTCTATATCTTTTATGTGTTCCTTGAGAAGGTCGTGGGCTTCTTGATCTATGGCCTTTTCTTTTGCCACATCTGTTTGGATTACCTTAGAGATAATCTTACCAACTCTCTCTTCCAGGGGCTCTTTTCCCTGGACCAACCCGTCCCGCGCGGCTCTTCTGGCCATGGCCTTGGCGATTTGTTGGATATGCTCCTCCTTTAACTTCATCACCACCCCCTAAAGTGGTTGACTTTATCCCTCCTTACCACCCATTTCAAGAAAGGCCTCTCCCTTGAAATAAACCCCGTGGATATCCTATATGGGAAAAGTGTTTACCCATCAACCGGGGGAGCCGTGGTTATTAAGCTGGTAGTAGCTACAAAAAATCCTGGAAAGATCCAGGAGCTGAGAGTCTTGCTGGCAGATAAAGGTTGGGAAATCCTCTCCATGGATGCCTTTCCTTCTATGCCGTCTGTTAAGGAAGACGGGGAGACCTTTGTTGAGAATGCCCTGAGAAAGGCCCGGTCTGTGGCCTATTTCACGGGATTAACGGCCTTGGCTGATGACTCGGGTTTGGAGGTGGATGCTTTGGGAGGTGAGCCTGGGATACATTCTGCCAGGTTTGGTGGCGAGGGTTTGCGGGACGAAGAGAGGAGCTCCCTTCTCCTGAAAAGGCTTGAAGGTGTGCCGCCGGAAGAGAGAAGGGCCAGGTTTCGCTGTGTTATAGCCCTGGTCACTCCTCGGGGCGAAGAGTATGTGGTGGAGGGTGTGTGTGAGGGTTTTATTGCTCAGGAACCCCGGGGCGAGGGTGGTTTTGGCTATGACCCTGTTTTCTATCTCCCCTCTCACGGGAAGACCATGGCCCAGCTTCCGGCTGAAGAGAAGAACAGCATAAGCCACAGGGCCAAGGCCCTGGAAAAGATGGCGGAAATCTTAGATAGCCTTTTGGAGAGAGAGCCATGAGGGTTTTCTTGGGGGTTTTAGCGGTCTTTTTTGCCTTGGTGGCTTTCAGCCAAGGCCCTATATTGGTGAGATCCGAGGGCGAATCTCACGTGGCTGTAGAGGGGGAAGATAGGGCTCAGGCTTATCATAAGGCTTTAGAAGGAGCCCTTTTCCAGGCAGTGAAACGGGAGGTTTCCTTTCTGGAGGAGGATCTATCGACAGTGGAGTCCTTTATGGATGGTATAAAGGACAGGCTAAAGGAGTTTATAGTAAAGTACAGAGTCTTGGAGGCCTCCTTTACCCCTCCTCAGGAGGGGCAGTCCTTGGAAGGTGGAGAGTGGCATATAAAGGTGGAGGTATATATTGATTCGGAGTATCTTCAAGATGCCCTGAGGAGTGAGGGCGGCATCTTGGGGGGTTGATGTGGTAATCACCATTCCCAACCTCCTCACCCTTCTCAGGCTTTGTTCCGTCCCATTTTTTGTGACGGCCTTGGTGTATAAAAAGGTGGTTTTGGGTTTGATCATCTTTCTTTTGGCCTCTTTTACGGATCTCTTAGATGGATACATAGCCAAACGCTTCAACCAGAAGAGTTACCTGGGCACCCTTTTGGATCCCCTGGCAGACAAGGTCCTTTTGGATGGAGCCTTTATCACTATGGCTTTCATGAACTATACGCCGCCCTGGTTGGCCATTACGGTGGTCTCTCGAGATGTGTTGCTGGTGGGGGGGGTGGTCCTGACCGCCCTCTTCTTTGGAGGAGTGGTGGAGGTGAGTCCTTCTCTCTTGGGTAAAGGGACCACCTTTTTCCAGGTGGTCACGGTTTTTGCCACCCTTCTCTTCCATGGTCTGGCCCTTTCCACGGACCATCTTCTGGTGGCTTTAGAGTTGGTCACCTTTGTGGCCACTATGATATCGGGACTGGACTATATTTATCGGGGGATCAGGGCCCTCTCTGAGGAGTTGTGATGGCCCTTGTCATTAAGGGGGTTTTCCCCAATTCTATTGCCTCTGAAGTGGGCTTGGAGAAGGGGGATAAGATCCTTCGGGTAAACGGGAGGGAGGTTGAGGACCAGTTGGATTTCCGTTTTCACACATCAGGGGAAGAGGTGCTGGAGCTTTTAGTGGAGAAGGCTCAGGGTGAGGTGTGGGAGGTGGAGATCGAAAGGGAACCCGACGAGGATCTGGGCCTAATCTTTGAGGGTATTGTCCCTAAGAGATGTCCTTGTAAGTGCATCTTCTGTTTTATGGATCAGATGCCATCAGGCATGAGGCCTTCCCTCTACTTCAAAGACGATGACTATCGCCTCTCCTTCCTCCATGGCAACTATATCACCCTCACCAATTTGATGGAGAAGGATTGGAGGCGTTTGGAGGAGCAGCGCCTTTCGCCTCTCTATGTTTCCCTTCACGCCACGGATTCCCAAGTGAGGTCCTTTATGATGGGCACTCCCGAAGCGGCCCATGGGTATGACTGTCTCAAGAGGTTGGTTTCCTTAGGGATAAAGGTCCATCTCCAGGTAGTCATTTGCCCGGGGATCAACGATGGAGGGGTTTTCGAGAAAACCGTGGGGGATGTGGTGTCCCTTTATCCCCAGGTAGCCTCTATAGCGGTTGTACCAGTAGGTATCACCCGGTTTCGCCAGGGGCTCTATCCCTTGCTTCCTGTGACGAGGGAGTATGCCAGGGATTTTGTTCGTCAGGCATCTTTTATTCAAAAGGAAGCCTTCCATAAGTTGGACTCTCCATTTCTTTTTCTCTCCGATGAGTGGTACATAAAAGCGGGGTTTCCCTTTCCTTCCTTGAACCACTACGGTGATCTTCCCCAGTGGGAAGACGGGGTGGGTATGGTTCCCCTTTTCCTCCATGAGTGGAGAGGATTGGACCTCTCCGGCCTTCAGATTCCTAACAACCCCTTTGTTTTGGTTACAGGGGAGGCCTTTGCCCCCTACCTTGCATCCTGCATAGGAAGTTCCCCCCTGGGGGAAAAAGGCTCTGTGATGGCTATAAGAAACAGGCTTTTTGGTGTCCAGGTGACTGTGGCAGGGCTCCTTTCCGGCAGGGACATTATCGAAGGCCTAAAGGATGCCCCTTGTGGGGAGGTGATCATTCCCTCAGTGGTCCTCAATGATGATGGCCTGTTTCTGGACGGTCTTACCCCCAAAGACGTGGCTGTTACCCTTCACAGGAAGCTGCGGGTAGTAGAGGCCACCCCTATGGGTGTAGTGGGCTTTTTTGCAGCTAAGTCAGTTCGCCCACAAGCTTGCTGATTTTTTTTCCTATTTCATAGCCCAGGCGTTGGGATAGCTCTTGGCCCGCATCCATGGCTTGGGGGATGAGTTCATTTTCCAGACGCTCCTCGCTAAAACGGGTAATGGGCCCCGATATGGAAAGTCCCCCGATTACCCCCAAGGTGTGATCGAAGAGGGGAACCCCTACGCATCTTACCCCTTCTTCCTGTTCCTCCAAGTCCAGGGCATAGCCCTTTTCCCGTATTTCCTCTAAGTGATGTATGAGGGTTTTCTTGCTGATGATGCTGTTGGAGGTAAAAGCGGGCAGTTCCTCCTTGGGGTAGATGGCGTCCAGTTGCTCCGGGGTTAGGAATGCCAGGATGGCTTTTCCCAAGGCCGTGGCGTGGGGGTAGAAGCGGGCCCCCACCCGGGAGACCACCCTTACTGACCGGTTGGTCTCCTCCGACATGAGATAGACTACGTATCCTCCTCGCAGGTCCCCTACATAGGTGGTCTCGTTGCATTTCTCCTGAACCTTTTCAAGGACGGTTCTGGTTTGCTTAAAAAGATGGAGGTGTTTTGTGTAGACTTGGCTTAATTCAAAGACCTTGAGTCCTAACCGGTAGTTCCCCGAGATTTTGGATTGTTCCACGTATCCCCTGTATTCCAAGGTGGCTAAGAGTCTCTGAACGTTGTTCTTATGAAGACCCAACCTTCTGGCCAACTCGGTAGTGCCCAGCTCGTCTTCCTCTATGGAGAAACATTCCACAATGTCACATGCATTAGAGACGGATTGGATGAGATAATCAGATTTAGCCCTTTTCCCCATGGCTTTCTCCTTCCAAACGTGATTTATTTTTCTGTTCTAATACTAGGTTTTCTCTCCTGTTGTCAAGGGAGGATCCCTCCATTTCCCAGGCCTTAGAATATTTGATCATCACGTAGTAAGCTGAAAGCAGAGCAATAATAAGGCCGGGCAAGCCGTCCAGTAAACCCAGTTTCATAAAGTAGAACCTCGTAAAGTCTCCCAAGGGCCGGATGGCCAAGTGGTGCCACCTTACAGGTTTCCCCCTTTTTATGATGTCCATGGCTGCCCATTGGGTGTATTGTTCCATCTTTTTGAAGTATTGATCCAAGGTTCGGTAAGAGTAATGGATGAAAGGGTGGGTGAGGTGCCCCACCGTGCCTTGGACTACCACATCGGCATGGACTTCTTTATCTTCGTATCTCCCCCTGTCCCTCATGAACAGGCGTACGTTCCTGTCTTCTTTGGGGCTCCAGCCTCCGTGGCGC
>CAZBOO010000020.1:0-14698 GCA_964493535.1 uncultured Aquificales bacterium | reverse complement strand
CCAGATCCCCGGCCTACACCCCTACCCCGACCTGATCCCCGGGCAGGCAGAGGCACCATACCCCCTGTATCCCATGCCTGGGCCATAGCCATGGCCTCCCTAAAGGGAACCCTGGATATAGCACCCACAGAGCAAACCTCGGCACAGGCGCCACAGTCTTGACAAAGGGAAGGTTCTATAAAGGCCTTCTTCTCCTTCTCCTTCTCCTGGAGGCTTATAGCTCCAAAGTTGCAAGCCTCTATACACTTTCCGCATCCAATGCATTTACCTTCATCTACCCTGTACATAGTTCCTCCTCTAAATGCCAAACCTGTTTCTGTGATAGTATCCCGAATAGAGGGCGCCCACAGGATTATGGGCCATCACCCTGTCCTTCACCACCACTGTGGTGACAGGGGCCTCTGAATAACGGGTAAAAAGGATGTCATGACCTATACATAGCCCCACTATGAGGTTGAGCTCTGTACCCGCTTTGTTAAGGGCCCTGGCCTGACCAACAGAGTTACAAATAGCCTCATAGCGCTGGGGTTTGATATGTTTAAAGTCCAGCTCGGACTTTTCTATCCCCCCCATCTTGCAACACACAGAGCTTACCTTGAACCCCTCCTTCTCCAAGATCCTTTGGAGAATCTCCGCTTCCCGACCCATGCCCACACAGAAGGCGATGCCCAAATGGTGGTAGCCCATTCTCTTGGCAAATACTATCACCTCTTCCACCCGACACCACTTCATGTAACCATCGCTTTCGATGGAGGTGGCCACCCGGGAGAGATGGGCGGATTCAGGATCCTCCTTGTAAGCCTGGAGACTTTCTTCCTTAACACCAAAGCAGTCTTTACCCTGATAGCACACCTTATCCTCACAGTAAGCACACTTCATCGTTCTCCCACCCTCTCCAAGATTCTCTCCACCACTTCCTGGAAAGCCTCAGCAGCAAGGCTATCCGGGGCCTCCTCCAATAAAGGCCTGCCTTCGTCACCCAGTTCCACCACTTGAGTATCTATGGGAATTCTTCCCAAGAAGGGAGCATTCAATTCCCGGGAAGCCTTTTCCCCTCCCCCCTTTTTGAAGAGATCCACCTCATTACCACAGTGAGGACATACAAAGCCGCTCATATTCTCGATGATTCCCAGCACGGGAACCCCCACCTTCTTGCTAAAGTTCACGCTTTTCCTGGAATCCAAAAGGGCCACATCCTGGGGAGTGGTCACCACAATGGAACCATCCACCTTCTTGATAAGCTGGGCTATGGAAAGAGGCTCGTCGCCCGTACCGGGAGGCAGATCCACTATGAGAAAGTCCAAATCTCCCCAGTTCACCTCACCCAAGAATTGGCGCAGGGCACCCATCTTCAAGGGACCTCTCCAGATGACCGGGGTGTCAGAGTCGTGGAGGAGGAAACTCATGGATACCACCTTAAGCCCCGGAGTCACCTCCAGAGGTTCTATGCCTTCGGGGCTCATGGCCAGGCGTTTTCCCTCCACTCCCAGCATAAGAGGGATGTTGGGACCATGGATATCCGCATCCAAAAGGCCCACCTTGTAGCCTCTTCTGGCTAAAACCCAGGCCAGGTTGGCCGAAACGGTGGACTTGCCCACGCCCCCCTTGCCGCTCATGATCATCAGCCGATGTTTTATAGTGGTCAATCGGTGCCTCAACAGCTCTTCCTGATGACGACGCTGTTCCTCAACTGAAGCCTGCTGACTGGTGGAACGGCCCCTGTTATCTTTGAATTCGGCCATCATTCTCCCTCCAACACTTTTTCCCATAGATCCTTTAGCAACTGGCCCATTTCTCCGTCTCCATCAACAGGGGTCTTCTCCTGTACCTGCAAACGAGGAACTTCCGGAGAAAAGGGTATCTTCCCCACCACTTCCAATCCATGGGAGCCACACCATTCTTCTATCTCCCGGGCACGCTGGGGATTTATGTCATACTGATTTATACACACCTGAACCCTGGTCTGGAAATTGGCGGCCAAGCCCACCACCCTCTCTAAGTCATGCTGACCCGAAGGGGTGGGCTCCGTCACCACCAACACCTGATCCACCCCCGTCATGGAAGAGATGACAGAACACCCTATGCCCGGAGGACCATCTATAAGTATGAGGCCGTAACTCTCCTCCCGGGCCAGCTCCTTGGCCCGGTTCCTGACAACAGTCACCAACTTCCCTGAGTTTTCTTGCCCCGGATGCAAACGGGCGTGGGTCATGGGACCGCTCCTGGCCTGGGACAGGAACCACACCCCTGCCTCCTCCTCCTTCAGGTTCACGGCATCCTGGGGACAGGCGAAGTAGCATAAGGCACAACCATCACAGGCTACAGGGTCCACCCGGAACTCTTCCCCTATGGCGTCATACCGGCATAACTCCCTGCAGATACCGCACTGAGTGCATTTATCCTCATCTATCTTGGCCACCTTTCCGCCCATAAAAATCTGGGCTTCCACCACCTGGGGCTTCAGGAGTATGTGGAGATCAGGAGCATCCACGTCGGCATCTACCACCACTTTGGGAGGATCCAAGAGGGCAAAGGAGGCGGAAAGGGTAGTTTTGCCTGTACCCCCCTTCCCGCTTATCACAAGGATCTCCCTAAAGTCCCTCATAACCTGGTCTCCACTGCTCCCAAGAGCTCCAAAAAACCTTCGGAAAGGGAGGGTTCGGCCTCTACTAAAGGGATCCCTAAGGAATAGGCCCGGGCCCACTCCCGTTGATAAGGGAGAGACATGAGAAGGGAAACACCCTCCTTCTCCAGATGGCGAAGGAGCCTGTCATCCCCGAGGCCTCTCTTGTTTTCCACCACGCCAAAAGGAACGGAGAGTTCCCGGAGATACTCTTCCACCAAGAGATAGTCGTGAAACCCAAAGGGGGTGGATTCGGCCACCACCATACAGAAGTCGGAACCCCTTAGGGTTTCCACAAAGGGGCAAGCCACTCCAGGGGGAGCATCCAGGATGACCAAAGGGGCATCCTGGGGTATCGTGGCCTTCACCTGGCGGATGAGGGGCGGGGCCATGGGCTCCCCCACATTGAGACGCCCCCCAATATAACCCACCTCATCCCTGTCCCCACCCTGAATAAACCCAATAGACCTATCGATCTCGCTGATGGCCTCCTGGGGACAGACAAAGGTACAGGTGCCACAGCCGTGGCACATCTTATCGAAGACCAGGACCTTGTGGGGCAAGACCATTATGGCGTGGAATTGGCATGCCTCGGAACAGGCTTTACAGAAATCGCACTTCCCTTCATCCACCACGGGCATGGAAAGGGTGGCCTCTTCCTCCCATGTCAAGTGGGGATGGAGGAGAAGGGCCCCATTGGGCTCCTCCACATCACAGTCCACGTAGAGGGCCTGACCTGCTGCCAGGGCTAAGCTCACGGCTATGCCGGTCTTACCAGCGCCCCCTTTACCACTGGCAACGGTGATCCTCACTCCTTTTCCAGCTCCTGAAGCCTCCGATTTATGTACTCCAATCTCCCTTTGATAAACTCCATCTCCTCTCTCAGGGCAGCTACTTCACCCTCCCTGCTCTCAAAGCCCGGGGATGAAGGCATGGCGCCAAAGCCGCCCATTCTGCCCATACCCATACCTCTACCCATGCCTCTACCCATGCCCGGTCCACCCATGACTCCCATATGGGTGGGACCCGTAGCCTGGGGAGCAGAGGGTTGAAGACTGCCGGCTTTAAAAGCTTCTACGGCCTCACTCACCGTCATGCCCTGGACACCCAGGATCACCTGTACACCCGCTGCCGCCAGGGCCGAAGCAGCATTAGGCCCCAGATACCCGGTAATAATCACCTGGGCCCTCTCTGCCACCACCTGGGCCGACTGAATGCCGGCCCCACCCATGGCCGCCACGTTGGGGTTGGCCATGGAATCCCCTTTCATGGTCTCCGTATCCACAAATACAAAATAAGCCGCTCTCCCAAAACGGGGATCCACCTGGGCGTCAAGCCCCGATCCCACAGCAGTAACACATACCTTCATAACTATTCCTCCTTTTTCTCATGATGCCCACATTCGTGCTCATGGGGAGTACACAACTCCCCTTCAAACTCTTCTCCTGCCAGGATGGCCCGAAGAACATCAATAACCTTCCCCTGGGCCCCCACTACAGACTCTATCCCCCATTGGCGAAAGCGATCTGCAACCCGAGACCCCATACCCCCCGTCACCGCCATGTCAACGCCCTCCTCCCTTATGAAACCCGGCATCACACCGGGACTGTGAACACTCATAAAGGGATTCTCCTTCACCTCTACAGAGATTATCTCTCCGTCAGGGTCCAGTTCCACAAAGGTGAAGAAGGGAGCCCGCCTGAAATGGAAGGACACTTCAGCCTCCAGCCCCATGTTATCCTCCGTGGCGAAGGCTATTCTCATCTTCCACCTCCCATGAACTTTATACCAAGGACACTTTTCTCTTTTTCTGACAGGACACCTCAGAACCCGCCAACAGGGAGCTAAAGAAAAGAGCTTTTTGACCCCGGCTATATTTACCCCCTCTTCCAAAAGGACCCGAATGCACTTGAGTCTGTGGAGGTCACTCTCCGAGTAAAAGCGCTTACCTCCTACCCTCTGAGGAGAGATGAGCCCCTCTCCCTCGTATATCCTTAGGGTACGGGGATGGACTCCCAATAGCTTACTCACCACCCCTATGGTATAAACGGGCCTCTTCTCCATCCTCCCTCCTTATCATTTGATTTAAATATAACCTGACAATTTAGTTGTCAAGTAACATATAAGCAAAATAACTATTGGCTTTCGGGAGGTTTGACTTGCTCCATGGATGGGACCATAGTGAAGGGAAAAGGCAACAGGAGCAAAGGCATGAGAAGAAGGATCCTTTTGATACTGATAATAACCCTCATGGCAAGCATAGCCCACGCCGGCAACCAGGGAGCAGTAGTCCTCTTTCAATGACGGAAGAAAGGTGTGGCAGGAAGAACAGGCTGTTAGGATCTTAAACCAAAAGGGTGTAAAAGACATGGGGGAGGTAGTGATTCCATACTCCACCAAGCACCAAAGCCTAAAGGTCATCTATGCCTACACCAAACTCCCCACGGGCCGGACCCTCAAACCCGCTAAAAAGGCTTACAACGTGGTATCTCCCCCCTTCAAATCCCGAGCCCCCGTCTACTCCGACTTAAAGTACCAGACCATCTCCATGCCTGGGGTATGCCCTGGCAGTGTCATCCACTACGCCTTCCATCTGAGAACCATCAAGCCTTACATGAAAGGGGAATTCTGGACAGAGAACTTTTTCCAGGAAGAACACCCTGTGCAAGAAGCCACTATGGAAGTATGGATACCCAAAGGGAGGAAGGTAAAGATAAAACAACTCAACATGAAAAATGTGAAGCCCTCCATCACTTTCAAAACAGACCATGAAGGGGGCCAAACCAGTCTATATGTAGTGTACAAGCGGGTGTTGAAGGATGTACCCGCTGTAGAGAAGGAACCCTCCATGCCTCCCATGGATGAAGTGGCCAAAAAGGTGGTGATCACCTCCATACCCTCCTGGGACAGGGTAGCCCAATGGTACCGTGCCCTGGCCTCAGAAGTCCTCAAAAACCGGTATGGAGACTGCAAAGATCATGCCACCCTCCTCATAGCCATGCTCAGGGTCATTGGGGTGAAGGCCTATCCCGTGCTCATTCCCACCCGGGACATAGCGGATACAGGGTCTACGTACTCCCCGAGGACTACCACTTCCACAACGATGTGGGTTCCCTCAAGATCCTCTGGAGAAAGGAAAAAGAGGGCATCCGGTTTACATGCCAGCTCGTCCTTGACCGGGCTCCTATCCCTGCCGAGCTATACAGCCAGCTTCGGGATCTCTTTAACCCGACAGTAAAAGCCTTGAAAAACCAGGTCCTTATCCTGGATAAATCCCCTCAGCGCAAGGCAGAGGCCATTCCTTTCAGATCGAATTTATCCAAAAAACCCAAGGCCTCATGGTAGTCCATGCCATGGAAGCTCAGAACGAAAACGGCATAGGAGGCAGATTCCTTTAAGACTATCAGTATCCCTCCATCGTAATCTCCCTTGTTGTAATTTATGCCTCCCTTAAACCCTTTGATCTCCCTGGACTCCATATAGGTATCCGGTGTGTCCATCTTGACCCCCATTTGATACGGAGTCCAGGATGCCATGGCCTGGGTGCCCGTCACAACGGAGACATCAAAGCTCTTATCCCCTTTGCTGTAATGTCTCCCAGCCTGAATCATCCTGCCCTGGGGGGTATCCAAACTGACTCCCTGGGGTTTTTGGGCACTCCAGCCTGCCACATTCTTCAAGAAGGGTAGCAAGTCCTGATAACCTGTCACCCCTGCAAGGGCTCCACCTCCCATTAAAAGCAGGAAAGTCGCCACAGCCACAACCTTCTTCATCAACCCACCTCCTCCATAAGTTTTTTTATCCTCTCCACCACTTCTTCTGGAGAGAGATGGGTGGTATCCAACTCCCAGGCATCCGGAGCCTTCTTCAAAGGGGCCACAGGCCTCTGGGAATCCTGCTCATCCCGCTCTTTGATAGCCTTCTTAACCCCTTCCATTGTCCCCTTCCCTTCCTCCACTCCCATCTCCCGCAAGCGCCTTAGGACCCTTTCTTCTAAGGAAGCCGTAAGAAACACCTTCCATCTCGCTTTGGGAAAGACCACCGTCCCTGTGTCCCTCCCCTCAGTGACCAGGGGACCCCTAAGGGTAAAGGAACGCTGGAGATCCAAAAGGGCCTGCCTCACCTTAGGGTGGCGGGAGACATCAGAGGCCCACCGACCCGCTTCCTCCCCCCGAATATGGGAGGTCACATCCTCCCCATTCAACAGGACATCTACCTCCCCCCCGGGGTTCCATTGAAAAGAGAGTCCCTCAAGCCCTGGACACAAGCCTACCAAGGCCCCTTCGTCTTCCAAGGAGACCCCCTCCTGCCGGGCCAGCCAGCCTAAGGTCCTGTATATGGCCCCTGTGTCCAGATAGGTCCATCCCAAATCCCGGGCCAAAAGATGAGCAGCCGTGCTTTTCCCCGAACCGGCAGGTCCATCGATGGCTACTACAGGGTCCCCATTCCTCCTGCCTTTTTCCAAGTCAGTACCCATAGGAAGAGGCTTAAGCCTCTTCCCTTTGGGATTTTCCCTTCAGGGACCATGTATCCCGGAAAGCCCTGAGCTGGGTATCCACCAGAGCATGGAAGGTCCCTGGGGCAAAGGCACCATCTTCCCCCCTCACCCCTGCCTCCATGGATATGAGGAGGGAGATGACCTCATCTATGTGGGAAACGGCATAGATGTGAAAGGTCCCCTCCTCCACCGCCTCTACCAGTGAGGGGGAGAGCTGGAGGTGCTCCAGGTTGGCCCGGGGGATAATCACCCCCTGATCCCCGGTGAGTCCCTTAACCCGACAGCAATGGAAGAAACCCTCCACCTTCTCATTGATTCCTCCCACAGATTGGATGAACCCCCTCTGATCCACGGAACCCGTCACCGCCAGCTTCTGGGCAAGGGGCACCTGGGATATGGCCGACAAGAGGGCCATAAGTTCCGCCGCCGAGGCACTGTCCCCCTCCACCAAGCCGTAAGACTGTTCGAAAGCCAGGGTAGCAGAAAGGGAAAGGGGTGTACCTCTTCCATACTGATTACCCAGGTATCCGGAAAGGATGAGGACGGCTTTATTGAAGACCTTGCCCGAAAGATCCGCTTCCCTTTCGATACTGACAATGCCTTTCTCCCCTGGGAAGGCCCGGGCAGTGATACGCTGGGGACGGCCAAAGGTGTAGTCCACCAGATCCACCATACTGAGACCATTACACTGACCCACCTCCTGACCCAAGGTCTCCACAACAATAATACCCCGTTGGATGAGTTCCCTCAGCTTCTCCTCCAGCATATTTGCCCTGTAGATCTTGGCTTCCAATGCCCTCTTCACCTCTTGAGCCCCTATCTCCTCTTTACCCATCTGCCGGGCCCAGTGATGGGCCTCTCTCAGAAGATCCATCATCCTTGCCATCCTCAGAGAGAGTTTCTTTCTATCCTGGGCTAAGCGGCAGGAGTGCTCTATAAGGACTGCCATTCCTGAAGGGCTCAAAAGGGTGATTCCTTCCTTCTTCACCCAGCCATAGAAAAACCCGCTGTAGCCTTTCCTCACCTCAGGGGTGTTCTCTGTCTCCGTATCGAAATCAGCCTTCACCTTAAAGAGTTCTCCGAACTCGGGGTCCAAGGCCATAAGAAGGTGATAGTGAAGACGCTCTCCGATGAGGATCACCTTTACATCCAGAGGTATGGTCTCCGGTCTCAGGGTAGTCACGGGATGGGGAAGGCCCAACTCCTCCATAAAGGGCTGGGTAGAGATCTCTCTGTGGACCAAGGACCTTTTCAAAGCCCTCCATACACCGAAATTGGCAAAAAGCTCCGGCACCTTAAGAACCAGATACCCCCCATTGGCTTTATGGATAGAGCCAGGAACAATCTGTTGAAAATCCGTTACATAAACCCCTATCTCGGCCCTGAGCCCAATCCTCCCAAAGAGATTGGCATAGGTAGGATGGGTCTCGTAAACAACAGGGGCACAAATAAGGTCCCCATTATCCACAATCACGTTCACCCTGTACTTAGAAAGGCTCCTCTCCAATTGAAACATAAGGAGGGGATTATCCTGGGCTGCAGGGAACTGGAGGAAGAGATCAGCGTTCTTCACCAGATCCGCCTTGACCGCATCCAAATAAGCCTTCACCTTAGCCACACCGTGATACTTCTCCAAGAAATCGTCCATGTGATGCCCCACCACAAAACGGGCCACCTCTTCCCTGAGTTTCACCACCTCCCTCTGGATACCCTTGTCTATTTGACGGAGCCTCCTCAAGTGCTCCTTGAGGATAGGCTCAAACTCCTTGCGTCTGGTTTCTATGAGTTCCCTCAGATAGTTGTTCTTCAGAATCTCGTCCTCGGGAATCACCTTCCCCCCTATAAGGGGAACTACCACTACACCTGCGGGGGAAAACTTCATAGAAAAACTTTTTTCCTCAGCAAAGGTGGCCAGTTGGGCCATGACATCCTCTTTTTCCTTTCTCCCCTTGGCCGTCACTTCATGGAGCTTCTCATCGAAGTCCTTGCTCTCAAAGGCTTTGGGAAATTCCACCTTTAGGATCTCTACCAGGTTTTCCATATCCTGCTGGAGATCCTTTCCACTACCCGGAGGCAGGCCCAGGGCCCAGGGCTTCTGGGGATTGGAAAAGTTGTGGACGTAACACCAATCTCCGGGGATGGACTTATCTCTACAACACCGGTGAAGAAGATCCAGGACATAGGTGGTCTTTCCCAATCCTTCGGGACCTGCCACATAAAGGTTGTAGCCACTGTGGTCCATGGTAAGACCAAATATGAGGGACTCTTTGGCCCGCTCCTGCCCCAGGAAGGGAAGCCCCTCTATCTCTTCAAGGCCTATATCCTCCAAAGGGCAGGTCCATCTCAACTCCTTGGCATTCAACTCCAAGCTTCCCATAGCCTCCCTCCTTAAGCCCCGTACAAAGGCTATCCAGGAAAAGGGATTAAGTCAACCAGGGCCCATTGATGAGCCCATGGGGCTGTGGTAGGGATGATAACCATGAAAGGGGATATTCGCTTCGGAACCGATGGCTGGCGAGGGATTATCGCTGAAGACTTCACTCTCTACAACCTCCAGAGGGTAGCCCAGGCTTCGGCTCTCTACATGATTCGGCACTGGGAAGCCAAGGAAAAGGGGGCCGTGGTGGGTTATGACACCCGCTTCCTCTCTCCCGAAGGGGCCCAACTTGTGGCTTCCACCTTAGCCCAGGAAGGCATCCCCGTAGTCCTCTCAGCAGAACCTATTCCTACTCCTCTTCTCTCCTTCGCCGTGAAAAAAAAGGGGAGGGGAGGAGGAATCATGGTCACAGCCAGCCACAATCCCCACATCTTCAATGGGTTCAAGATCAAGACCCCCCAGGGGGGATCCGCCCCCCCCCAGGTGACCCAAAAGGTAGAATCCCTCCTTAACGTCCCTCATGCTGCCGTCACTCCTCAGAAAGTAGAAAAAGAGGATCTAACAGCCCCTTACATCCTCAAGATAAGAGAAATGATAAAACTGGAAGCCATAGGCAAGCTGCCCTACATCCTTGTATCCGACCCTATCCACGGTGCTGTAGGCAACCTCTTCCAAAGGATTATGACCCCCTACGGGCTAAAGGTAGAGGTAATAGCGGGGGAGAGGAATCCTCTTTTCGGCGGAAGGGACCCTGAGCCCATCGAAAAGAACATCCATCTCCTCATGGACAGGGTTAAAGCCTTTGGGGGAAGGGCCATAGGGGTAGCCAACGACGGGGATGGAGATCGTTTAGGCATGGTGGATGAAAAGGGGCGATTTGTGTCTCCTCATAGGCTTTTGGCCTTAGTTCTGGAGCACCTTTACAGAAACCGGGGAATGACAGGGGAGATAGTCAAGACCTTTTCCACCACGTCCATGATAGAGAAAATGGGCCAAGACTACGGTCTCACCGTCCACGAAACGGCTATAGGGTTCAAGTATATCCTCCCCCTCATGTTGGAAATGGATATCCTGGTGGGAGGAGAGGAGAGCGGCGGGATAGGGGTGAAGGGCCATATCCCAGAGAGAGACGGCATATACTCCGCCCTCCTGATCCTGGAAAAGATGGCCTGGGAGGAAAAAGGCTTAGCCTCCATGGTGGAGGCCTTAGAAAAACGTTACGGTTCCCACCTATACAGGAGAAGGGATCTCCACCTTCCCCAGAGGGAAGCCCATGGGGTGGTGGATAAACTCTCCCAAGTCCCTCCTGAAAGGGTAAATCAGAAT
Organism: uncultured Aquificales bacterium; assembly: GCA_964493535.1. GTDB lineage: Bacteria > Thermosulfidibacterota > Thermosulfidibacteria > Thermosulfidibacterales > B14-G1 > WFSI01. The sequence continues at coordinate 3,874 of CAZBOO010000020.1, read as the reverse complement.
GAGGTAGCACAGGTAAAGGTGTTGGACGGGGTGAAGCTTCTGTTTCAGGATGGGGGATGGATCCTCTTTAGGGCATCAGGCACGGAGCCCCTCCTCCGCCTTTACTGCGAAGCCCCATCCCTTAAGGAGGTCAATACCCTACTGGACCATGGAGAAGAGCTTGCTCATAGACTTCGGCCCTGAAGAAACGGTGGATACCTTAAAAAAATGGCACCTGAAGGTGATCCAAGGCGCCAAAGGGTACCGTTTCTCCATAGACCCCATCCTTCTGGCCAACCTGGTTCATCCACCCCACAAGGGGAAGACCTTAGACTTAGGGGCAGGTTGCGGCATCCTTGGCCTCATACTGGCCAGGATCCACAGAGACATCACCATAACGGGAGTGGAGATTCAACCCCAGTTGGCAACCAGGGCTCGAAGAAACGTGGCCCTCAACAACCTTGAAGATAGAATAGAGATCCTGGAAGGTTCCTACTCCCACATAAAGAACCACCTTCCCGAATCCAGCTTCCACTATGTCATCACCAATCCTCCCTACAGGAAACTGGGGACAGGGAGGATTAACCCCTTAAAGGAAAAGGCCATAGCCCGTCATGAGCTCCACGGGGGCTTAGAGGCCCTCATGAAAGCCGTCCATCACGTCCTCATGCCCAAGGGGAAGTTGGGCATCATCTTCACCGCCACCAGGGCCGTGGACCTCATCCATCTCTGCCGCAGCCATAAGATTGAACCAAAGTGTGTCCGATTCATCCACCCCTACCCTGATCATGAGGCCCAGAGCATCTTTGTAGAAGGCTTCAAAGGGGGAAAAGAAGGGGAAGTCCGCATTGAACCGCCCCTCATCATCTACACAGCTCCGGGCATCTATTCGCCCCAGGTGGCCCAAATCCTGGGAGAGGGATCTAAGGAAGGCTGAGGATGGAGAGATCCTGGCTCATAAAAACCCCCGACCCCCAAGCCGTTACGGCCCTGGTGAGGGACCTGGGTATACCCCTCGCCATCGCCAAAATTCTGGTAAACAGGGGAATCATCCATGCTCAAAAGGCCCAAGAGTTCATGGAGCTTCCCCCTTCCATGGTCCCCCCACCCTGGGAGATGGAAGGCATGAAAAGGGCCACGGAGATCCTGGAAAATGCCCTCAGGGATGGAAAAAACATCGCCGTTTACGGAGACTACGATGCCGACGGGGTGACAGCCACAGCCCTCTTAGTAAGCTACCTCAAAGGGAGGGGAGGCCAGGTTATCTATCACATTCCCCATAGAATCAAGGGGGGATATGGCCTCAAGACCCCCGCCATAAAAGAATTGGCAAAAAGAGGAGCCCAGCTCCTCATCACCGTTGATTGTGGCATATCCAATCACCAGGAGGTCCTTAGTGCCCAAAAAGAGGGGATGGAAGTGATCATCACCGACCATCATGAACCCCCATCCTTCCTGCCCCAGGCCCAAGCCATCCTCCATCCAAAGCTGGGGAACTATCCCTTTCCCCATCTGGCTGGGGTAGGTGTGGCCCTCAAGCTGGTAGAGGCCATGGCCATAAAGGAAGGGGGTGAAGAGGAGAGGAAGGAGGTATGGCACCAGTACCTGGACCTGGTTGCCCTTGGAACCATCGGAGACATGGTCCTTCTCACTGAAGAGAACCGCTTTTATGCCCGGTTTGGCCTGAAAAAGATGAGTCAGTCCCCCCGCCCCGGGCTGGCAGCCTTAATAGAGGTAACCAAGTGTAAAAATAGAAGGATCACCCCCTGGGAAGTCTCCTTCCTTTTAGCTCCCCGGGTGAACGCTGCGGGACGCATGGGGGAAGCGGAAAGGGCCTTCCTCCTCCTCTTAGCCTCTGAAGAGGAAGAAGGCAAAGCCTTGGCCCAGGATCTTCAACGGGAAAACCAGAGGCGCCAAAGGGTAGAAGAAGAGATCTTTCAGGAAGCCTTGAAGGTACTGGAAAGGAAAGAGCCAGGTCCTTTTATCGTAGCGGGGAAAAGGGGCTGGCATCCCGGGGTCATCGGTATAGTGGCATCCCGACTGGCCGAAAGGTTCCAGCGACCAGCAGCCTTAGTTGCCTTCAACGAAGAGGGGATGGGCAGAGGATCGGCCAGGAGCTATAGCGGCGTAGACATCTACACTCCCCTCCTCAGATGTATGGATCACCTCCGGGAGCTGGGAGGACATCGGGCCGCCGCCGGGTTCAGCTTAGAGGAGAAATGCCTAAGGGGTTTCAAAGAAACCCTTTGGCAAGAGACCCTCCGCATCATCCCCTACCCCCTGCCTCCCAAACCCCTGGAAGTGGAAGGAGAGATAGAGATGGAGGAGTTGAACGCCTCCCTCCTCAGAGGCCTCCAATCCTTGGCCCCCTTTGGCGAAGGCCATCCCGAGCCCATCTTCCTACTGAGAAAGGTACAACCTCGCCAGATCCGGGTGGTGGGAAACGGGCACCTCAAGTTCACCGCTGTGAGAAGAGGTATTGGTGTAGACGCCATAGCTTTTGGTCTGGGCCACCAGTCCGAGACTCTCCATGAAGGGTTAGTGGATCTGGCCTTCACCCCTGAACTCAACCTGTGGAATGGAGAAAAGACTCTCCAGCTCAAGGTGAAGGCCGTGAGAAGGTCCCAGGAGTGATAGGCACGGATAAAGACTCCCTCCTTATATCTATCCTTGTTGGGAAGGGGGGAGATGTGGTATCTGGGGAAGAGATGGCCCAAACCCTGGGTATAAGCAGGGTAGCCCTCCACAAACGGGTGGAGCACCTTAAGGCTTGGGGCATCCCCATCCGCTCTATCCCCCGGAAGGGCTATGTTTTGGAAGAGATGCCGGATCTCCTCATCCCCCCGATCTATTTAGCCTTCTTGAAGAGCCGCCAGATGGGAAGACCCTACCACTACCTGGAAAAGGCGGAGTCTACCAACAGGATAGCCAAAGATCTGGCCCATCAAGGAGCCCCCCATGGGACCTTAGTTGTAGCTGAGGGCCAGACAAGGGGCAGGGGAAGGTTAGGAAGATCCTGGTTCTCCCCCAAGGGAGAGAACATCTACCTCTCCCTCATCCTGAGACCAAATATCTCTGTCATGGAGGTGCCCCAGCTCACCTTCCTCGTCTCTGTAGCCCTCACCCAGGTCATCAGAGAGAAACTCCAGTTAGATGCCCTTATAAAATGGCCCAATGACGTATATATTAAAGGAAGAAAAGTGGCGGGTATCCTCATGGAAATGGAGATCAGAGAAAGACAGCCCCTCTTCTTAGTAGCGGGAGTGGGCCTCAACGTCAACACCCCTGACGACGGTTTTCCTCCAGAGATATCTACCAGGGCCACTTCCCTCATGGTGGAGGGAAAACAGAGATACCTGAGATCCCAACTTCTGGCCTGGATCATGAAGGCCTTAGAGGCACGGTATGAAAAATTCCAGATAAATCAGCGGGAGGATATCCTGAGGTACTGGAGGGAACACAACTTCACCTTGGGCAAATCCGTTAAACTCCAGGGAGGAAGAGAAGGATGGGCCATAGGGGTCACACCCCAAGGCGCCCTTCTGGTAAGAAGACCAGGGGGGTCCATCCTATCTCTGGGGGCGGGGGACGTGGAAGTGGTGGAATGATACTGAAAGCCTTCCCCAAAGACTCCAGAAGATGGACCCTTCTCCCCTATCTCCTCTTATCCCTCTTTATCCATGTGGCCATCCTCCCCATGGTGAGCTGGACCATAGAAAAGACCCCCACCTTGCCCACGGTGGAGGAAAAAAAGCTCCAAAAAAAGAGAGAGAAAAGGCCCCTCCAAAAGGAGAAGCATCCCATATATGTAAAGATCTTAGATATTCCCAAGCCTGAGAAGGAAGAACAACCCAAAAAGTCCCACATCATCTCCCAGTACTCCATGAAGAAGAAG
>CAZBOO010000019.1:1361-14731 GCA_964493535.1 uncultured Aquificales bacterium | reverse complement strand
TTGGCTACTTGACGTTGTCATCGGTTCCCGGCGCTCCCGCTATCATCTCGACGGTGGTCGTCGGCTCCACCCGACTTCACCCACTCGGCGATCTCTTCCTTCCGAAACTTCCAGAGTCGGCCAATCTTGTGCCCAGGCAAATTTCTTTCACTTATCCACCTGTAAACGGTATCCCGCTTAATACCGAGATAAGCCGCAATCTCATCTACGGAGAGCCATCGATCATCCATCATGGTCTCCATTTACTCCAGGCCGTAACAGCGCTCTCGGAAGCGGTCGCACACTGCTCTCTTGGTGCGGCCACAGTTTTTATCCTTCTCGTTTGCCATCCTTATAAATCAGTATAAACTCAATTCTGCTATAATGAAACCGTCGTCTCTTTGTCAAACTATTTTCCTGTATGTAACCGTCTTTTTTGGATTTGTCCTACTATCGCCACCTTGAACCCGACAAGGGTCGCGCATGGCGGTCTGGGGGTCGCCCGCTCGCGTAAAGCCAGGCAGGGGCGGTAACTTCGTGGATGATGGCCGGCACCAGCACACGCCTGTAGAGACAGGGTCCGCCGCCGCCAGATAAGAACGATGGAGGGCCTCAAGATGGCCGATGGCCGGGGACGCCCCGAGTCCATCATGGGGAAACAACAAAACCTAAAGGGGATTCACCCGTTAGATTTCTGAGTTAGCCAAGAACCATTAATTAGCCAAGAGCCATTAAAAGTTGGTGGGGTACATCAAAGTGGCTCCCGGGGAGGGAATCGAACCCCCGACCAGGCGGTTAACAGCCGCCCGCTCTGCCTCGCTGAGCTACCCGGGAACGTGGAAGTCTTATAAGGCCCCCCAGAAAGGGTGTCAAGGGGGGAAGTAACGGAGTTTTTGGGCTTGAGAAAAGGTATTTCTCTGGGGTATGGGGTTAAATCATGTAAGAGAAACGGGTATCCCTTACATTAGGGGGACAAGATGGGAGTAATTGGCAGGGATGAGGTGCTGAGAATGGCCCTATCCATGATAGAAAGCCGGGGCTTTCCCAGCAGGGAGGAGATGAAGAAGGCCGCTTCGTCCACGGTGAAGAGGCTCCTCCTTTACGAGGGACTGGAAGTGGAAGAGCTTCTGGAGGCCATGAAAGTGGATTACCACCCCGACGAGCCCATGGATTCCAAGATAGACAAGGTACTATGGCAGATCTTCGCTGAGATCGTAGTGATCATGGACAAGGAAAGGACGGCATGAGTCGGGTACCTTTCCTGGGCTGGGTGGACGGGGACAACATGGCCCTCCTCACCGATCTTTATGAACTTACCATGGCCGACAGCTACTACCGAAGGGGCAAGAACCAGGAGACCACCTTCGATCTCTTTGCACGTCATCTGCCTCCCCACCGTTCCTACCTCGTGGCTGCAGGTCTGGAACAGGTCCTTTACTACCTGGCCCATCTGCGCTTCACCTCCCAGGCCATAGACTATTTAGCCAGCCTGAAGATGTTTTCCCGGGGATTCCTCCATTATCTCAAAGGTTTCCGGTTTACAGGCACAGTATGGGCTATCCCCGAAGGAGAGATCTTCTTCCCCAAGGAACCTGTGATGAGAGTGACGGCTCCCAGGATCGAGGCCCAGATCGTGGAGACCTTCCTCTTGAACACCATCAACTTCCAGTCCATGATCGCCAGCAAAACCTCGCGGGTGGTCCAGGCAGCCCAGGGAAGGGCCGTGGTGGACTTCTCCCCCCGGAGAGACCACGGGGCCGACGCCGCCTTGAAGGTGGCCCGGGCCTCTTTCATTGGAGGATGTGTGGGCACGTCCTGCACCCTGGCAGGCCAGGTCTTCGACATCCCTGTCTACGGTACCATGGCTCATTCCTATGTCATGTCCTTCGAGACAGAGTTGGAGGCCTTCCGGGCTTTTGCACAGGATTTCCCCAGCAACGCCTTTCTGCTCATCGATACCTACGACACCCTCCAGGGGGCCCGGCATGCCGTAATAGTAGCCAAGAAGATGGAAACCAAGGGCCATAGACTGAGGGGGGTGAGGCTGGACAGCGGGGATCTGGTGGGCCTCAGCCGAGAGGTCCGAAGCATCCTGGATGAAGAGGGCCTGGACTACGTGAAGATCCTCCTCTCCGGAGACCTTAACGAGTACAAGATCCAGGCCATCCTGGATGCCGGAGGGGTGGTGGACTTCCTGGGGGTGGGCACGGAGCTGGGTACCAGCCGGGACGCCCCCTCCTTAGGAGGGGTATACAAGCTGGTGAAAGACAACATGGGACCCCGGATAAAGCTCTCCGAAGGCAAGGTAACCCTGCCCGGCGAGAAGCAGGTATACCGGGTGTTAGACAAAAGGGGTCTGTGGAAAAAGGACATCATTGCCCTAAAAGGGGAAGAGAGCAAACCTCCAGGGGAGAGCTACCCCCTCCTGGTAAAGGTAATGGGAAACGGGGGGGTGGTTTGTGACCTGCCATCCCTAAAGGAAATCCGCTCCCGGTGTCTGGAAACGGTGGATCGTCTGCCCCCAGAATACAGGGGATTGGAGGCCTTCCCCGAAGATGGGATCCCTGTAGAGCTTTCCCCCCAGCTCGATGTCCTCACCCAGAGGCTCATCCAGGAGTATCGGGAACTGGAGCTAAAAACTTAAGGCGCCAGGGAGATGAGAAGGGCCCCTGCCACCATGAGTGAAGCCCCTAAGAGCCTCTCTTTGATATCCTCTTCCTTGTAAAGGATCCTGCCGTAGATCACCCCGAAAAGGATGGATGTCCTCTTTAATGGAATCATGTAAGAGACCCGGGCCAGGTCCAGGGCCAGGGTGTGAAAGAGGTAATGAAGGGCAAAAAAGAGGGCCATAAGGACCATGGCCTTATCCTTGAGGCCCATGGTCCTCTGTTGTCCTTTTCCCCAGGGAAACACCAGGGCCACCAAAGCCATCTCCAGGCTGAAAAAGGTGGCAAAGAACTGGGGAGAAGAGTGGGTTATGGCCACCTTCCCCAGATTGGAGGTGATGGAATAAATGAAGGCCACCAGCAGCATGAGCATGGATCCCTTCTCCCGGGCCAAAGCCCTGACAGGTGCCATGAGCCCCTCCCTCACCTTACCCACTTGAAGGAGGTAGGAGCCCGCCACCATGGAAAGTATGCCTATCAGAGCCTGGAGGGAGACTTGCTCCCCCATCATAATCCGGGAGGTGACCAGTAGAAAGAGGGGGGTGAAGGAGAGAAAAGGGAGGCTCAGGGAAAGGGGAGAGACCTCTATGGCCCTGAGGTAGAGGAGAAGGGCCAGCACCTCCAGGGGCAGATCCGTCCCAGCCGCTATCCAGAAGGTGGCGTCCAGGGAGGGAAACCCATAAATGAAGGGGAGAGGAGCCAGAAAGACGAGGGCCAGGATGAACCGGGCCCGGATCACCTGCCAGGGGGAGTAGGAGGTTAGGAGATCCTTGGTGATGGCATCGGAGGAAGCCAGGAAAAAGGCGGTAAGGAGAGTATAAAAAATCCACATGCCCGACATCAGAAAGAGCTATAAAGGAAAAGAAACCCCAGGCGTCAGCCAGGAGCAAACCCCTTCAATCCACGACAGAAGAGGGAAAATAGCCCTACCCCTCCTCTCCCCCTTTCCTCCGATCCATCACCCTCAGGGCCTTGCCGAGCTTTCTGGGAATGGTACTCTCGTGCACCAGCTCCAGATCCACCCGAAAGCCCAAAAAGTCATAGAGATGGGTAGAGAGGTGTTCATGGAGACCTCCATTGCTCACCCCGGGTTTCAACTCCAGGATGATCCCCACATGGTCCTTGCTCTTCCTCTTCTCTAAGATAAGCTGGTATTCGGGTCCCACCTCTTTGTAATAACGCATGAGGATAGCCTCTATCTGCATGGGACAGAAATTGATCCCCTTCACCTTGAGCATGTCATCGGTGCGTCCCTTGAGCCTGCCCACCCTGAGACCCGTCCTCCCGCAGGCACATCTCTCCCGGAAGACGATCCGGGTAATATCCCGGGTCCGGTAGCGGATGAGGGGCAAGCCCTGGCAGGTGAGGGTGGTGACCACCATCTCCCCTTCCTGTTGGTGACGAGAAGCCCTCCAGGAGCCAAATACTCCCTGGCCCTCAACTCCTCCGTGGGGGCCAAGGCCAAAGCCACATGGGCCATCCCTTTCATTATTAAGGGAAAATAATGGTCTCCCAGCTTCAAATGGGCCGTGACAAACCCCCCGGGCAGCCATACCATGGGTCTCTGTGGCCAAGACCCTGCATCCCTCTAAAAGGGCCCATTCCCCCAGCACCCGGGTGAAGAGGATTACCCCTTGTCCCCTCAAATCCACTATCACCATCTGAAGGTTTTTCTCCACCATGGAGAAGTCCTATAGCACAGGCCTTCAGAATCCATCAAGCTGAAAAATATTGACAAACCTCCCACAAAGGGTTACTAACCCAAACACCGGTTATGTCCAAAGAGCGACTCCTTTTAGGATGGGACACGGCGACCCCCACCAGCGGTTTGGTGTTGATGGAGGGGAATAAGCTTCTGGCTGCCGTGGAGGTTCACCTCGATAAATCCACCACCAGCAAGGTTTTTACGGCCTTAGATGCTCTATTAAAACTGGTGGGAAGGGAAAGGGGTGACGTAAAAGCCATGGGCCTGGTGAAGGGGCCAGGTTCCTTCACGGGCATACGCTTGGCTGCGGCAGCAGCCAAAGGGTTGGCCCTCAGCCTCAAGATCCCCTTTTATCCGTGCACCACCACAGAGGCCTTAGCCCGGGTGGTACCCATAGAGGAAACCCTCCTCTCTCCCACCTTAGACGCCCGACGGGGACAAGGATACGGGGCCATATTTCGATGGAGAGCTGGAAAAATGGAGAGACTCACCTCCGACATGGCCTTGGATGTGGACAAATGGAGAGAAATGGAAGAGAAGGTCCTCTTTCTGGGTCCAGGGGTGAAAGCTTTGGGGTTCAAGGGGCTACATCCCACCCCCACCGCTGCGTTGGGTGCCGCCCTTCTTGCATTTGATAAGATGAAAAAAGGGGAAGGGGGTGCCAACCCTCTCACTTCAAGTCCACTATACATCAGGCCCTCCGATGCCGAAACCAATAAAGAAATCAGGCTGTCTCCATGGGACTGAGAAGGGCTGCACTTCAGGATATCGAAAAGGTGGTGGAGATAGAGAAGACCTCCTACACCTTTCCTTGGACCCAACCCCTTTTCCTAAGGGAGTTGGATAACCTTGTATCCCGGTTCTTCGTATGGGACGAAGAAGGCACAGTGGTGGGGTACACCTGTTATTGGGTAGTGGAGGATGAAGCCTACTTAGCGAACATCGCCCTGGACCCCTCCTGGAGGGGCCTGGGCCTGGGTCGTATGCTCCTTAAAAGCTCCATGAAAAGGTTAAAACTAGAAGGGGTCCAAGAGGTAGTTTTGGAAGTGCGTCAGGGTAACAAAACCGCTTTGGCCTTATACCGATCCGTGGGCTTCAGGGTAGTGGGGAAAAGACCCCGGCATTATGAAGACGGCGAAGATGCCTGGGTCATGAGACTTAAATTCCAGGAGGTGGGGCATGACAGAGCAGGAGATTATAGAGAGGCTTATGGAGAACCATGAGGAGTTCAAAAAGCTCAAGATGGAACACGCCCGGTTGGAGTCCCGTCTGGAAAAACTCTATTCCAGCAAACGGTTCTTCACCACAGAAAAGGAGATAGAAATTAAAGGGATCAAGAGACGTAAACTCCAGCTGAAGGACAAGATGAACGTCATAGTAAGCAAGGTGAAAAAGGGGGAATTCACCTTCTAACCCAAAAAGACCGCAAAAGCAAGCTACGGCTGCAAAAAACCGTTGCTTAACAGCATGGGAAAGAGTAGAAGGGACAATTACCACGGCAGTAGGGAGAAGGAGACATGTACAGAAGCGACAAAGTGAAAAAGGGAGTGGACAGGGCACCCCACAGGGCCCTCCTCTACGCCACAGGCATGCCCACCAAAGCCCTAAACATGCCTTTTGTTGGAGTGGTGAGCAGCTTCACCGATCTGGTACCAGGCCATGTTACCATGAAGGACCTGGAGCGCTGGATAGAGAAAGGGGTCCACACGGGAGGGGGCTATGCCTTCTTCTTCTCTGTACCTGGTATATGCGACGGTGTGGCCATGGGCCACGAAGGAATGAAGTACTCCCTCCCCTCCCGGGAACTCATAGCGGACATGATAGAATCCATCGTGGAAGCCCATCAGCTTGACGGGCTGGTGATGCTCACTAACTGCGATAAAATCACCCCAGGCATGCTAATGGCCGCCGGAAGGCTCAACCTCCCCACCGTGGTGGTCACAGCAGGCCCCATGCTGGGAGGAAGGATAGGTGACAAACGCCTGAGCTTAGTGAGGGACACCTTTGAGGCAGTAGGCAGATACAGATCAGGGGAAATCAGTGAGGAGGAACTGGCCCAATGTGAATTAGAGGCATGCCCCGGTCCTGGTTCCTGCCAGGGTCTCTATACGGCCAATACCATGGCCTGCATGACCGAAGCCCTGGGTATGTCCCTTACCGGCTGTGCCACGGCCCCAGCGGTGATGGCCAAAAAGAGGCGCATAGCCTTCGACAGCGGAGTAGCCCTCATGGGACTGGTAAAGAAGGGGATAAAAGCTAAAGAGATCCTGACCAGAAGTGCCTTCGAAAACGCCGTACGGGTAGATATGGCCTTGGGAGGATCCACAAACACCCTCCTCCACCTCATGGCTATTGCCCATGATGCCCAGGTGGATCTGGACCTGGAAACCTTTGACCGCATCAGCAAAGAGACACCCAATATCTGTAAGTTAAGACCCGCAGGGGACTATATGATGGAGGATCTGGACGCTGCAGGGGGAGTACCCGGCGTCCTCAATCGCCTAACAGATAAGATCCAGGACAACCCCACCGTGGCAGACACGGGCATCAGGGAGATAGCCCAAAAGGCCCGGATCCTGGACGATGAGATCATCCGTACCCTGGACAGGGCCTACCACCCTGAAGGGGGATTGGCTATCCTCAAGGGCAACTTAGCCCCCCAAGGCTCCGTGGTTAAACAGTCAGCGGTAAGCGAAAAGATGATGAGTTTCGAGGGAACAGCCCGGTGCTTCAACTCGGAAGAGGCTGCCATGGACGCCATCTCCTCTGGAGCCATAAAGCCCGGAGACGTGGTGGTTATCCGCTATGAAGGACCCAAGGGAGGCCCAGGGATGAGAGAAATGCTGGCACCTACATCGGCCATAGTGGGCATGGGATTGTCGGACTCCGTCGCCCTCATCACCGACGGGCGCTTCTCAGGGGGGACCAAGGGACCCTGCATCGGCCATGTCTCCCCAGAAGCCATGGAAGGTGGCCCCATAGCCCTGACGAAGGATGGAGACAGGATACTCGTCCACATCCCCCAAAGGAGACTGGAACTCCTGGTAGAAGAAGAGGAACTGGCCAAAAGAAGGAAAACATGGACACCACCCGAGCCCAAAGTGAAAAAGGGCTACTTGGCCCGTTATGCCCAACTGGTCACCTCGGCCAGCACCGGGGCTGTATATAGAGAGACACAATAGAGAGGAGGAAAAAACTTGGCTAAGCTAAAGGGCTACCAGATCTTTTGGGAGTGTTTATTGAAAGAGGGGGTAGATCTGGTCTTCGGATTCCCAGGAGGGGCCGTCATCAACATCTATGACGAACTGGTAAACTATCCCCAGATCCGCCACATCCTGACCCGCCACGAACAGGGAGCGGTCCACGCTGCCGACGGGTACGCCCGCTCCACGGGCAAACCTGGTGTAGCCATAGTCACTTCGGGGCCAGGGGCCACCAACACAGTGACGGGCATCGCTACGGCCTATATGGATTCCAGCCCCGTCATTGTCTTCACAGGGCAAGTCCCCACAGTCCTCATAGGAAACGACGCCTTCCAGGAAGCAGACATTGTGGGCATCACCAGGCCCTGCACCAAACACAACTTCCTGGTAAAATCCACTCAGGAACTGGCGGAGACCATTAAAAAGGCCTTCTACATAGCCATCACGGGAAGGCCCGGCCCTGTCCTTGTAGATATACCCAAGGATGTCCTTATGGGCGAGGTTGAATTTAACTATCCCCAAAAGTCCGATATAAGGGGCTATCATCCCAGCACCAGGGGGCATCCCCAACAGGTGAAAAAAGCAGCCCAGCTCATCGCCCAGGCCCAAAGGCCCATCATCTACGCGGGAGGAGGTATCATCATTTCAGACGCCCATAAGGAGCTGAAGGAACTGGCGGAAAACACCTTCACCCCAGTCACCCTCACCCTCATGGGACTGGGGGGATTCCCCGGGGATAATCCCCTCTTCTTGGGCATGCTGGGAATGCATGGCACTTACGTGGCCAACATGGCCATAACCCACTGCGATCTCATCATAGCCCTTGGAGCCCGTTTCGACGACAGGGTAACGGGAAAGCTGGAGGCCTTCGCCCCCCGGGCCAGGAACGAAAGGGAAGGGGGATTGGGCATCATTCATGTCGATGTGGACCCCACATCTATCAGTAAAAACGTAGAAGTGGATGTCCCCATTGTGGGAAACGCCAAGAATATCCTGAAACAGCTCTTAGAGGCCATCCATGCCATGGACGTAGACTGGGAAGCCAGACACCAAAATTGGTTAGTCCAGTTGAAAGAGTGGGACACCCAGCACCCCCTCCAGTACGAGTGCTCCGAGAAAGTGATCAAGCCCCAATTCGTCCTGGACGAACTCTACGATGCGACCAAAGGAGAAGCCATCATCACCACCGAGGTAGGCCAAAATCAGATGTGGGCTGCCCTTTTCTACAAGTATAAGAGATCCCGCCAGTTCATCTCTTCAGGGGGCCTGGGGACCATGGGTTTCGGCTTTCCCGCCGCTATAGGCGCCCAATTGGGACATCCAGATGCCCTGGTCATAGACGTTGCAGGGGACGGCTCCTTCCAGATGAACATCCAGGAGTTGGCCACTGTGGCCCAGTATAACATCCCCGTAAAGGTGATTATCCTCAACAACAGGTACTTAGGCATGGTACGCCAGTGGCAGGAACTTTTCTTCGACAGAAAGTATTCCCAGACGGACGTTTCCGTACAGCCTGACTTTGTGAAGGTAGCTGAAGCCTACGGCATTAAAGGCTACCACATCGAGGATCCCAAGGAAGTGAAGCCTCTCCTCAAGAGCCTAATCAAGATGAAAGAGGCCGTCATTGCAGACATAGTAGTGGAAAGGGAGGAAGGGGTCTTCCCCATGGTACCCGCTGGTGCCGCCGTGTCCAACATGCTTCTGGACAAGCCTTCCTCCATCAAAAACGGGGAGAAGCTGAAAAAGCTACTACCCCTGAACTTCCCATCATAGAGGTGATAGATGACCGAAAAAATAGACATACATGCCATATCCCTTTTGGTGGAAAACAAACCCGGAGTCATGGCCCGCATTGCGGGGCTCTTCAGCTCCAAAGACTACAATATCCATTCCCTCTCCGTAGGAGAGACCATGGATCCCTCCATCTCCAGAATGACCATCGTCACATCGGGTCATCCTTTGGTCCTGGAACAGATTCTGAAGCAGCTAAGGCGTCTCATAGACATCATAAAGGTGGTAGACCTGACAGCCACAGGGGAAAAATTCGTGGACCGGGAGATGGTTCTGGTAAAGGTAAACGCCAAGGGAGAGGCCCGAGCTGAAGCCATGAGAATCAGCGATATCTTCCGGGGAAAGATAGTGGATGTCAGCCCAGAGACCTTCGTCATTGAAATCACAGGAGACGAAGGGAAAATCTTAGCAGCCGTGGAACTCCTCAAGTCTTGCGGTATAAGGGAACTGGTGAGGACAGGCAAAGTGGCCGTTATGAGAGGCCCCAAAAGCTTAAAGTTGGTCTAAAAAGTAGGGAGGAAACGCTATGGCAAAGGTTTATTACAACAAAGACGCCAACCTGGAATACCTTAAAGGTAAAAGGGTAGCCGTCATTGGTTATGGCAGCCAGGGCCATGCCCATGCCTTGAACCTGAAAGAAAGCGGAGTTGATGTGGTGGTAGGACTCCATCGGGAGAGCCGTTCCTGGGAAAAAGCCCAAAAAGCGGGATTAAAGGTAGAGGAAGTGGCCCCGGCTGTAGCCGAGAGCCAGGTGGTGATGATGCTCATCCCTGACACCCTCCAGTCCCAGGTCTATCAGGCATCCGTAGAGCCCAACCTGAAGGAAGGAAACGCTATAGCCTTTGCCCACGGCTTCAACATCCACTATGGGCAGATAGTCCCTCCTCCCTCAGTAGACGTGTTCATGGTAGCCCCCAAGGGTCCCGGACATTTAGTGCGCAGGACATTCACCGAAGGGAAGGGGGTCCCCTGCTTGGTGGCCGTGGGTCAAGATGCATCGGGCCAGACCATGAATATCGCATTGGCCTATGCCAAGGGCATTGGAGGCACCAGGGCAGGGGTGATCGAAACCTCCTTCGCCGAAGAGACGGAAACGGACCTCTTTGGAGAGCAAGTGGTCCTTTGCGGAGGAGTCACATCCCTCATCAAGGCAGGATTCGAGGTAGAGGCAGGATACCAGCCCGAGGTAGCCTACTTCGAGTGTCTCCATGAGCTGAAACTCATTGTAGACCTCATCTACGAAACAGGCGTCTCTGGGATGCGTTACTCCATCTCAGATACGGCCAAATACGGAGACGTCACCCGGGGGCCCAGGATCATCAACGAAGAGGTCAGGGAAGAGATATGGGAGATCTTGGAGGAGATTCAATCCGGGGAGTTCGCCCGGGAATGGATCCTGGAGAACCGGGCGGGCAGGCCTGTATTCAATGCCATCCTCAAAAGAGACGCCCAGCACCCCATTGAGAAAGTAGGGAAAGATCTCCGCTCCATGATGTCATGGATAAAAGGAGAACTATGAAGGTGAGGGGCTTTTTCACACCCCTCACCTCTCCCAAGTTATCAGGGCTGGAGATGTGGAGCCGAGAGCTAAGAAACCGGGGATTCAGGGGGCCCCTACCCCATGACGGTGAGACCCGAGGGTAATCCCTTCATAGCCGGAGGGCTTTTTTTAGTAGCAGTCCTTGGGCTCTTGGGATTGCCAGCCTTGGCCACCCTTTCAGCCCTGATCACCCTCTTTCTCCTAAAATTCTTCAGCGATCCCCCAAGGGAAGGGCCCCGGGGAGAGGGGATCCTGTTATCACCCGCGGATGGACGGGTAGTGGAAGCAGGGGAGGGACATCTGGCCATCTTCATGAGTCTCTTAGACTGCCACGTGAACCGGGCTCCCATAGGGGGAGAAATAATAGACATAATACACACCCCAGGGAAGTTTCACCCCGCCAACAAACCCCAAGCCAAGGAAAACGAAAGGAATACCATTACCCTTAAGGCCAAAAAGGGAAATATTCGGATAACCCAGGTTGCAGGATTGATAGCCAGAAGAATATTATGCTGGGTAAACCCCCAAGACCGAGTGGAACAGGGGGAGAGAATAGGGATGATCACATTCGGATCCAGGGTAGAGCTGGAGCTACCCCAGGAAAGATGGGGTTTTGTGGTGTCCTTAGGGGACAAAGTGAGGGCTGGTGAAACTGTGGTGGCCCGGGAGATGGACAAATGAAGCGAGGAGTGTATCTCTTCCCCAATCTCTTTACCACGGGGAATCTTTTTATGGGCTTTTACTCTGTGGTGGCCTCTTTAAAGGGCCACTTCCATTTGGCCGCATGGGCCATTCTCGTAGCCATATTCTTTGACGTGCTGGATGGAAAGGTAGCCCGACTCATGAAGGCTACCTCCAGTTTTGGGATCCAGTATGATTCCTTGGCCGATTTGGTCTCCTTCGGGGTAGCCCCGGGGCTTCTGGCATACAACTGGATCCTCTCTCCCCTGGGAAGGGTAGGATGGCTCATTGCTTTTTTCTTTCTTACCTGCGGAGCCCTGAGGTTAGCCCGCTTCAATATCCAGGCCGATACCACCCAGGCCAAAAAGGCCTTCATGGGCCTCCCCATCCCAGCGGCAGCAGCAGCCGTGGCTACCACCTATCTCTTTGTGGCAGACTTGAATCTGGTGTTGCCCTCCCGCCTGGTCTTGGCCTGGACAGCCATCATGATGGTCTGTCTGGCCTTCCTCATGGTAAGCAGCATAGAGTACAAGGCCTTTAAAGAGGTGGACCCTACCAAGAGACATCCCTTTGGCATCCTCCTTCTGGCCGTAGCCATTCTCTTCATCCTCGCTGCCGAACCCCATGTCACCCTCTTTGCCTTCACCTTGACCTACGTCCTTTCAGGGCCCTTCTTGGCTCTTTTAGTGGCCCGAAAAAGCCAAATAGCCCATAAAGAGGTAGAGGTATAAGTGGGGTTCTGCTGCGGCATAGTAGGACTACCCAATGTAGGCAAATCCACGGTCTTTAATGCCTTAACCGCCTCCTTAGTACCCGCTGAAAGTTATCCCTTTTGCACCATAGACCCCAATGTAGGGGTAGTGCCTGTACCTGACCACCGCCTCCTCGCCGTGAAGGAAAAGGTGGGCTCTCCCCGATCTTTCCCCACGGTCATGGAGTTCGTGGACATAGCAGGTTTAGTGAAAGGAGCCAGCAAAGGGGAAGGACTGGGGAACCAGTTCCTGTCCCATATCAGGGGGGTAGACGCCATTGTCCAAGTGGTGCGCTGCTTCCAGGACGCCAATGTGGCCCACGTGTCAGGCTCCATTATCCCCTCCAGAGACGTGGACATCATCAATATTGAACTTATCCTGGCCGATTTAGAACTAATAGAGCGCCAGTTGGCCAAGGCGGAAAAGGCCCTCAAGGCAGGGGACAAAAAGAAGGCCCAGGAAGTGGAGATATTAAAAAAGGCCCATGCCATGCTCCTGGATGAGATACCTTTGAGAAAAGGTGAATGGAAAGAGAGAGAAAAGCGGATTCTCATCCCCTATCAACCCCTCACCCTCAAACCTGTACTCTACGCGGCCAACACCGATGAGGAAGGCCTGACAGGGTCCACCCCCTACGTGGCCATTCTGGAGGAAAAGGCCCAGGAGGATGGGGTGCCTATGGTCGTCCTCTGTGGAAAGTTGGAGGAAGAGCTGGCCCAGTTGGACCCCCAGGACGCCCAGGAGTTTAGGGACTCCTTGAACCTGAAGGAATCGAGCTTGAAGAGGTTGGTCAAAGCAGGTTATACCCTCCTTTCCCTCATCACCTTCTTCACCGCCAATGAAAAAGAGGCCCGGGCATGGACGGTGCAAGAGGGAACCAAGGCCCCCCAAGCAGCAGGGAAAATCCATACAGATATGGAAAAAGGGTTTATAAAAGCCGAAGCCATATCCTTTGAAGATCTGTTGAGAGTGAAATCCCTGGCCCAAGCCCGGGAAGAGGGACTTATCCGCATAGAAGGAAAGGACTATGTTGTCCGAGACGGTGATTTGATG
>CAZBOO010000019.1:0-1351 GCA_964493535.1 uncultured Aquificales bacterium | reverse complement strand
ATTTTAGATTTAACCCGTAAAAAGGAGGGGATATTGGAGCTGTTCCAAAAGTGCTTCCAGTTCACCCAAGCCAATGAGATCAGAGTATTAGGTTTGTATCCGTATTTCAGACCCATATCTACAAAACAAGACACCGAAGTGCTTATCAATGGGAAACGCGTCCTTATGCTGGGTTCCAACAGCTACTTAGGCCTCACCAACCATCCCAAAGTAAAGGAAGCAGCTATAGAGGCCATCAAAAAGTATGGTACAGGATGCGCCGGATCCCGCTTCCTCAATGGTACCTTAGACATCCATCTTCAGTTAGAAGCGGAGTTGGGAGAATTCTTGGGGAAGGAGGCGGCGCTCCTGTATTCCACAGGCTTTCAGGCCAACCTGGGTATCATCCCAGGACTGGTGGAAAGGGGAGAGTACGCCGTTACCGACAAGTCGGATCACGCCTCCATCTTAGAAGGCTGTAAACTCTCCTTCGGTGAAATAAAACGCTTTCACCATAACAATATGGAAAGCCTGAAAAGGGTCCTGGAACGCCTTCCCCAGGAAACGGGAAAACTCATCATCGTGGACGGTGTCTACAGCATGGAGGGAGACATTGCCCCCGTGCCCCAGATCATTGAGCAGGGCCGGCGGTACAACGCCCGGGTCATGGTAGACGACGCCCATGGCTTGGGGGTCCTGGGGAACACAGGGGCAGGAACTGCTGAGCATTTCGGGGTAACCAAGGATGTGGACATCATCATGGGGACCTTCAGCAAATCCTTAGCCTCCTTGGGAGGATTTGCTGCATCCTGCAAAGAGGTTATAGAGTATCTGAAGCATCACTCCCGGCCCCTTATCTTCAGCGCCAGCATCTCACCCCCCAATACAGCAGCAGCCCTGGAGGCCTTGAGGATCCTTAAGGGGGAACCGGAAAGAAGGGAGTGGCTCTGGAGAAACACCCAAATCCTCCATCAGGGCTTCAATTCCCTGGGCTTTGACATAGGCACCACCCGCACCCCAGTAATCCCAGTTTATGTGGGGGATGTGATGAAGGTCTTCCGGATGTGCATGATGCTCCACGAGGAAGGGATCTTTGTCAATCCCGTGGTGCCTCCCGGGGTACCACCGGGTCGTTCCCTCATCAGGGTGAGCTGCATGGCCACCCACACCCCGGACCAGATGAACTTTGCCCTGGAAAAATTCGAGAAAGTAGGCAAGACCCTGGAAATCATTTAAATGATCTTTACAACAAGTCCGAAGGGCCTGTCTGCGCCTGCCTGTGCGTGCCCTGCGCTCAGCATCACCCTGCCCTTTTAGCGGATCTTCCGCAGGCTATTTTAGTGATTGGATAATAAAACCAAGCAGTTAATTG
>CAZBOO010000018.1:0-14893 GCA_964493535.1 uncultured Aquificales bacterium | reverse complement strand
GCATAGTATTATGTTGTCAGTAGCAGAATGACGGAGATAAAGCGATAATCGAATTACCTAATTTGAGCGATTTTGCCCCCTTTTTCCGTTGAGACTCCATCCCAAAACCTTATCACATGGGTTCCCATAGGCCCTTTTTGCCGGGTGATGCAGGCTGACGATGTTGCCTGCTTTTTGATTCTGTAGTAGACCTTTCTGGTCCTTGTCTCGCTCACCGCAGCTATGTTCAGCTTGGTCACATCAAACTCCTCTTCTTTCTTGTGTATTTGATAGGGGATCCTCGCCAACCTATGGGCCACGGCCACCACGGACTTTTTGGGGGCCCCGTGAGCCGCCAGAGACCCACAAAAGGTCTTGTCCTGTCCAGGGCAAGACCCCCTGACAATATATCCAACGACAGGCGTCGCAGGTCCGCGGCGAATCAGGCACAAGGAAAGAACACCCCGCTCTTCGTGATCATTGTAAAGATCGTATTCAAATATCAAAGGGCAAACTCGAATTTGGGTGGTTACTCCAAAAGGAACCCCCCTATATCCCTTTCCCCCGTCAGTACCGTCAACAGGCGATCCAGGCCCATGGCAGCGCCGGCTGCAGGGGGCATGGAGGCTAAGGCCTCCAAGAGTCCATCGTCCAAAGGCCATGAGACCTTTCGGGCCTTCCTTTCAGCCTTTAGTCTATGTCTCTGTTCTTTGGGTTGGGTAAGCTCGGAGTAGCCATTCATCAGCTCTACTCCCCCTATGTAAAGCTCCAGCCTCTCGCACACCCGGGGGTCCTGGGGGGAGAGGCGAGCCATAACGGACAGAGAAGCGGGATAGTGACACAGAAAGACGGGTTTATCCATTTTGGCTAAGGCCGGTTCAACTTGGGCCACGAAGAGATGATGGAAACAGGTCTCCCAGGAGTCTTGGGCGGATATCTTGAAGCCTTCACTCATGAGATAGTCTCTGAGCCGGGATTCATCCATATCCAAGGGATCGATTCCAGCAAATTCCCTGAAGGCCTCAGAGATGGGAAGGGAGAGCCATGGGCCTTCCAGGTTTATTTCAGCCCCTTCCATGGATCGAAGGAAAGACCTTAACCCCAATTCCTTGACAAGGTGCATTACAAGGCCCCTAACGTCTTCCATGAGGACCAGGTAGTCTCGATCCGGCCGGTACCATTCCAACATGGTGAACTCCCGCCGGTGCCAGGGGGTTTGGGGATCCTTCCGAAAAACCCGGCAGATCTGGAAAATGTCCCCGGCACCCGCCGCCAGGACCCTTTTCATCTGATACTCGGGAGAGGTGTGGAGGAAGAGCCCTCCATCCAGTGGAAAGGGTTCTACATAAGGGTCCAGGTTGGGGGCTTCCTGGAGATAGGGGGTCTCTACTTCCAGGAAGCCGTGGGAAAGGAAATACTTCCGGATCAGGTCAAGGCCCCTGGAACGCAAACGCAGATTCTGCAAAAGCCCGGGATTCTCTTTAAGATCCCTCCAATCTATGGCTCAGAACCTCTTTCTCTCTTTTTCCTCCTTGCAACGGACACACATAACAGCGAATGGCTTAGCCATAAGGCGTCCCTCCTCTATGGGCTCCCCGCACTCTTCACAGTAGCCGTAGGTGCCCTCTTCTATCCTCTGCAAGGCGCCTTCTATGGATCGGAGACGCTGGACTTCCATAGCCGAAAGGGCAGAACGGAGATTCTCCTCTTCCAAGGCAACTGCCTGGTCCACATCGTCTCCCACAGCCTGTCTGCCCCTGTTGCTTTTCTCCTCTTCCTTGTCCTTTTGGAGCTTGTTCAATATTCTGTGTTTCTCTTCCACGAGCATCTTCTTAATTTTTTCCAGATCCCTGTGCTTTCCCATGCCCAACACCTCTTGCTGATTTTTGTTTGTATATCATCCTTCATCAATCAAGGAGCCCACCTCTTCCTCCAGTCTTTTGAGCTTTTCCAGCCTGGAAAGACGGTGTTCTATCCCATTCAGGCGCTTTCCCCCTCCGTTCTTCTTTATATCTTCCAACTCCTTGCGCAACTCGGAGACCTCCTCGGATATGGCCTTAATAACGCTCAAAACCGGATCGGGAAGGAGGTGGTGATCCAGATCCACTCCGTGAACCTTGATAGATGTCTTTTTGGCTGCCCTGCCGGGCACCCCTACCACCGTAGAGTTGGGGGGCACCTCCCGAACCACCACAGAGTTGGCCCCTATCTTACTGTTCTCTCCTACCACAAGGGGTCCCAGGATTTTGGCACCGGCCCCCACCACCACCCGCTCCTGCAAGGTGGGGTGTCTCTTTTCCTTTTTAAGGCTTACCCCTCCCAGGGTCACTTGATGGTAAAGGGTCACATTTTCTTCAATCTCCGCTGTCTCCCCAATGACCACCCCCATGCCATGGTCAATAAAAAAGCCTTTCCCGATGGTGGCTCCGGGATGGATCTCCACCCCTGTGAGGAAACGGGTGATATGGGAGAGGAAGCGGGCAGGAAGGTAAAGCCCTTTGTTCCAGAGCCAATGGCAGAACCGATGGGAAAGGATGGCGTGAAAGCCCGGATAGCACAGGAAAACCTCCAGTTTACTCCTGGCTGCAGGGTCCCTCTCAAATACCGCGTTAGAATCGGCTTTGATTACATCCCAGGCTTCTCTGAACAGCATCTTCTTTCCTCTTTTATCCTCCAATTTGGGCATACCCACTACACTCAACAACCTATCAAGTCAAGCGTAAAATGACTGTAGACCCCCAAAAATCAGTGCCGATCACAGCCAACTTCTTCAAACAAGAAAGGTTGCCTCACCAGGTAAGTGAAAGGCAGGCGTTCTTCCCTTCTGCCTGTGCGTGACCGCACGCAGACAGGCGACGGGTAAACCATCACCCTACAATGGATGGTGTGGATGTGTAGGGTGGGATTTTACGTCCCGCCGATGTAGGGTCGGGGTTTATCCCCGACCGTGTTGTGGCGGTGGCGGATAAACCCTTCCTTAGTGCGACCGTGAGCGTGCAGGGTCAGGAGGGTGAGAGTCCCTCTCAGGCATGCGCTCTCCGGCCTGTAACCGAATGTAACTGCGTCGTCGTGAGGCGAGGTGGGAAGCAACAGGAGGTGAACGACCAGTCCGTAGGACACGAACTTGATTCGGCCTGATGAAACCGGCGAGCCTGATAGGGAAAGGCGAAGCTTAGACAGCCTTGGATGGCTGAGGGCCCATCGAGCTGAGGGGTAGCGTGATAAAGCTGCGATGGGGGACATTGGGTGGTTGGAGGCGGAATGGTCAGGAAGGCCGTGCACGTGGAGCGGTGAGACCTGCGAGGAAAGGAGAGCCGCGTAGGGGTCAGAGGGCTCATGGTAGTGATGAAGCGTCGTAGTGGGCGTGGAGCAAAGGAGCCCAGGAAGGTGGATGCGTGGATGAGACATGCCCTGCCCTTAGAATCACTCCGCCCATTTGAATTCAGAAGGTCGGAGTCGTTGTGAAGGCCATGTCCCCGAAAGGATAGGGGAGGTCCTTGAAAGGGGAGCCATCGGGGAGTAATAGGGAGTGTGTCAGTTGCAAGCATTTTAATTCAGGAGGTGCATAATGAGGAGGTTTGGTGCATTACTGGTGGGTATGGCTTTTATGCTGGTTGCCCTCTTTCCCAGCCTTGGATTCTCCGCTCAAAAGAGCATTGTCGTGGGCTTCACCATGTCCCAAACGGGCAAGTTCAACTCCGAATCCAAGGAGCAGTATCAGGGCCTTAAACTCTGGGCTAAAGAGGTGAATGCCAAGGGGGGGATCTATGTGAAGGCCATGGGCAAGAAGCTTCCTGTGACCTTCAAGTACTACGATGATGAGAGTAGCAAGGACAGGGTCCAGCAGCTTTACGTACGGCTCATCAGCTCCGACAAGGCCGACTTCCTCATCAGCCCTTATTCCAGCGGGCTCACTGCTTCCGCTGCCATTATTGCTGAACAGTATGGCGAGGTGATGATAGCTACAGGTGCCGCGTCGGACAGCATCTTCAACAAGGGCTATACCCATGTGTATCAGATATACACCCCTGCCAGTCGTTACCTTACTGGGGCCGTGGATATGCTTATGGCCAAGGATCCCAAGGCCAAAAAGGTGGCGGTGGTCTACGAGAACTCCAAGTTTGCCAAATCCGTTTGCACCGCCGTCAAGAATTGTGCAGAGGGGAAGGGGCTGAAGGTGGTTCTCTTCGAGGCCTATGATTCTGGGACCACCGATTTCACCAGCTTCATTAACAAGATCAAAGCCACCAACCCCGATGCCATTATTGGTGGTGGTCACTTCGCCGATGGTGAAACCTTCACCAAGCAGCTTTTTGAGCAAAGAGTGAAGGTAAAGCTGGTTTCCCTTTTAGTGGCCCCGGCTGTGCCCGAGTTGGCCGAGCTGGGTAAAGCTGCCCTGTATATCACCGGACCTTCCCAGTGGGAGCCTACAGCCAAATTTAGCAAGGAGAAAGCAGGCAAGACCTGGTTCGGTACTATCTCCGAGGAGTTTGTCCAGGCCTATAAGAAGGCCTACGGGTATGTGCCTGGATACCATGCCGCTGGTGGTTATGCGGCGGGTTTGGTATTCCAAAAGGCCATTGAAGACGCCGGGTGCATTAAGACGGATCATGTGAAGAAAGCCCTGGAAGGAATGGCTATCACCACCTTCTATGGCAAGATCAAGTTTGACACGGGCAAGTTCTATGGTCGTCAGACTGGCCACTCCATGGTTTACCTCCAGTGGCAGAATGAGAATGGCAATGTGGTCAAAAAGGTGGTTTGGCCTCTGGAGGGTAAGTCCTCCGATCTGGTCTATCCCTTTTACAAGAAGTACTGATTACTGAAAGATTGAAGAGGGTATAGTGCTCGCCACCTGGCTGGGAGCCATTTTAAGCGGGGTCCTTTTAGGGCTTCTTTATGGCCTTGCCGCCATAGGCCTCAACCTTATCTGGGGGGTGATGAACGTCATTAATCTATCCCACGGGGCCTTTATCGCCTTAGGCATGTTTGCTGCCTACTTTATGGCCCACTCCCTTCACCTTTCCCCTTTTATAGGGGTCTTTGTCATACTGGTCATAGGGATTTTCCTGGGCATGGCCACTTACTTCATTTCCCTTCACCGGATCATATCGGCCCCTGAGCTTTCCACCCTCTTAGCAACCTACTCGGTGAGTCTTATCATCATAGGCCTGGGTACCTTCATCTTTACCACCAACCCCAGGGCTATAGACATCAGTATGGGGTCTGTCAGCATAGGAGGCACTGTTCTTCCCATGACCCGGATTCTTACAGGGATCTTTTCTGTGGTTTTCACCCTCTGGCTCTATTACTTTCTCTACAAAACCTGGTCGGGCAAGGCCATCAGGGCTGTGTCCATGAACAGGGATGCCGCCGAGCTTATGGGTATTAACACCACCTTAACCTTGGG
The DNA here is from genome assembly GCA_964493535.1 of uncultured Aquificales bacterium. Taxonomy (GTDB): domain Bacteria; phylum Thermosulfidibacterota; class Thermosulfidibacteria; order Thermosulfidibacterales; family B14-G1; genus WFSI01. The sequence goes on along the minus strand of CAZBOO010000018.1, from coordinate 9,504 downwards.
ATTGGCCTTCGGTATAGGCGTGGCCCTGGCTATGACGGCCGGGGCCCTCGCCGCTACCATTTTCCCCTTCACCATCCTTTCCGGAGGGGGATACGAGCTGAAGAGCTTTGTTATCTGTGTCTTAGGGGGACTGGGCAGCCCCCTGGGCGCCATGTTGGGGGGGCTTATCCTGGGTTTGGTAGAGAACCTGGTTACCTTCCAAATTCCCACCAGCTATGTGCCTTTTCTGGAGTTTCTCCTCCTGGTCTTCATCCTGGTGGTGAAGCCCACGGGGCTCTTGACCAGGAGGTAGGGCCGTGGAGAAAGGTAAAACCCTTTTCTGGCTCATTCCCTTTCTCATTATTATTGTGGCCTTGCCTCCTGTCACAGGATCTGTCACCCTGCGAGAGGGTGTGTTTCTCATCCTCATGTATGCGGCCTTGGCCAGTGGTCTCAATATCATTCTGGGCTATACGGGGTATGTGAGCTTTGGTCATATCGTCTTCTACGGTATCGGCGGCTATATTGCCTTCTACTTCATGATAAACAATGGCCTGCACCTCATCCCTGCCATGATCCTGGGAGGAATAGGGGCGGCATTGGCTGCTTTTGCTTTGGGGGAGGCGGTCTTACGCCTCAGGGGGGCCTTTTTTGCCATCGCCACCATTGGGGTTAATGAGGCCGTTAAGGCCCTGGTGAATAATCTCAATTTTATAGGGGGTGCCGAGGGCCTCTTTTTCAACTTCAAGATATATAAATCCTACGGGGGAGCCGCCAGGGCTATCTGGTTCTCTTACTATACCATGGCCGCTGTTACTCTTGTCACCATAGTGGCCAGCTATGTCATAAAGAGGTCTAAGTTTGGCCTTGGCCTCATGGCCATCAGGGAGGATGAAGATGCCGCCATCATACTGGGTGTCAATGCCAAACGTTACAAGAGCTTGGCCTACGCTGCTTCCGCCTTCTTTCCAGGTATGGTGGGAGCAGTCTTCTTTTTTAAGGCGGGAAATATTGAGCCCCATGACGCCTTTCATCTCATAAAATCCATTGAAATGATTTTTATGGTAATGCTGGGCGGCTATGGTAATGTGGCTGGGGCCTTCACGGGGGCCCTGGTCTATGAAAGGCTCAAAGGGTTTCTGTTGATTAACCCCCTCTTTAAGAACCTTCATATGGCCATTTCTGGTGTCATACTCCTTCTCATTGTCCTTTTCATGCCCCAGGGCATCATAGGTTTCATAAGGGAGAAGTCCAAGAGGCTCAGGGGGATATTAGAATGATCTTGCAGGTGGAAGATGTGACCAAGACTTTCGGCGGTTTGGTGGCCCTGAGTGACATAACCTTTCAGGTGGAAGAGAATGAGATTTTGGGGATCATTGGTCCCAATGGTGCGGGGAAGACCACTCTTTTCAACGCCATCAGCGGGGTTTTCAAGATTTATAAGGGTAAGGTCCATTTCAAAGGGAGGAATATCACCTCCCTTTCCCCCAATGTCCGGGCCCGTTTGGGTATTGCCCGGACCCACCAGATCGTCAAGCCCCTGAACGATCTCTCCGTCATGGAGAACGTGATGGTAGGAGCATGTTTTGGCAAAGGTAACGCCAGCCTTTTCACTGCCCGGAAAAAGGCTGAGGAGGTGCTGGGATTTGTGGGCTTAGAGGGTAAGAAGGACACCTTGGCGGGGAAGCTGAACGTTCCCGAGAAGAAGCGGTTGGAGATGGCCCGGGCCTTGGCCTCGGACCCGGATCTTATCATGTTGGATGAGGTGTTGGCGGGTCTCAATCCCATGGAGGTTGCCAGCATGTTGGAAGTGATCAAGGCCATCAGGGATAAGGGTATCACCATCCTCATGATCGAGCATCTCATGCATGCCATCATGAATGTGTCAGACAGGGTGATGGCTTTGGTGTACGGTCGCAAAATATCGGAGGGAACGCCGGAGGAGGTGGCCAACGATCCTCAGGTAGTGGAGGCGTATCTGGGGGATCCCGAGCTGGCTATTAAACTTTTTAAGGACAAGAGGAGGCGGGGATGACAGATGGGTCAGCCCTGAAGGCGGAAAACTTGGAAGCGGGATATGGAGAAGTCCAGATCCTCTGGGGCATTGATCTGGAGGTTCCTTACGGGACCCTCACCACCATCTTGGGGGCAAACGGGTCAGGCAAAAGCACCCTCCTACGGGCCATTACGGGGATTCTTCCTTTATGGGAAGGCAAGGTGACCTTCAAAGGTGAAGACATAACCTCCTATGCCCCTCATACCCGAGCCGCTATGGGACTTATTATGATTCCTGAAGGAAGAATGATCTTTCCAGAGATGACGGTGTTGGAGAACTTGGAGATGGGTTCCTTCACCAAGATGGCCAGGGCTAAGATGGGTGAAAACATGGAATACGCCCTTCCCCTTTTCCCCCGGCTAAAGGAACGTATTTCCCAGAAGGCGGGTACCCTCAGTGGCGGTGAGCAGCAGATGCTGGCCATTGCCAGGGGGCTTATGGCATCTCCTGAGGTCCTCATTTTCGATGAGCCCAGCCTGGGACTGGCTCCTAAACTGGTTATAGAGGTCTTCGAGGCCATCCAGAAGTTGAAGGAAGAGGGCATCACCATGCTTTTAGTGGAGCAGAACGTCCACCTCTCTTTGGCCATCACCGATTACGCCTATGTATTGGCGGAAGGCAGAGTGGTGATGGAGGGTAAAGGGGAAGAATTGGAAGAGTCGGCAGAAGTGAAGAAGGCATACCTGGGTGTTTAAGGTCTTCAGGATACCCTTAGCAGAAAGACATTTCCATAAAAGGGGCCTTATTGCCCTCTGGTCCTTGATCTTTGGGTTGGTCTTTCTGAGTGATGTCCCTTCCTTTTATGTCCAGGCTGCTCCAGTTCCATGGAAGGTGGCCTTGGTGCTTCCCATGGCTGGGCCCAAGGCACTTGTGGGGGAAAGGCTGAAAAAGGGGTACACCTTGGCCCTTAGAGATTTAGAAAAGCAGGGGATCTTCCTTGAGCCCATTTGGATAGACGAAGGCCCCTTGTCCCGGAAAGAATCCGGGAAAGGTTTAGAGGAAAGGCTCCGGGATCCCTCTGTTATAACTATGATAGGGGCTTACTCCAGCGATGCAACTTACAGGCTTGCTGTGCTGGCCCAGAAATACAAGATACCCCTCATCATGCCCTCTGCCATGGCTGATCGTCTTACCCGTCAGGGATTCAAGTGGGTTTTTCGTCTCTGTCCCTCCAGGAGCCTGTTCTTAGAGGGTTTTGCATCCTTTCTCCTTGGGCTTTTGCTTTCCCCTCCTTCGGGGGCGATCCTTTATGAGGACACTCCTTGGGGTGAGGGCCTGGGGAAAAAGATCAAGGCGATTTTGAAGGATAAGGGGTGCCCTTCTCCTGTGTTTATGTCTTACACCCCTGGTGCCCCTGAATATCAGCAGCTCATGGAAAGGTTGAAAGGGAAGTCTTTCTCTTTGATATTTCTCATCTCCTCTACCACCGATATTTTTCCCCTCCTCCACACCATCCGTAGCAGAGAGGATCATCCCCTTATTGTAGCGGGGCTGAACCTGGCCTTCTCCCTTCCCCTTTTCTTTTCCAATCGGTGTCTGAAGGCTCAAGGTCTTGTTTTTCCTGTCCTTTGGGTGCCCTGTGTTTCCTGGGCCCGGGATAAGGACTTCCATCGGGGTTACCAGGCCCATTACGGGGAGGATCCCGATTATCACGCGGCAGAGGCCTATTCTGCACTTCGGGTCTTGGCTGAAGCCCTAAGGCAAGGGAGAGATGGCACCCAGAGGAACCAGCGTGCTCTTATTCAAAAGAACTTGGTGAAGGGGCACTTCTCGACCCCCATGGGGCCAGTAGAGTTTAAGAGCCATGATGGCTACACCCACCAGAGCGCGATAGGGCCTCTGATCCTCCAAGTCCAAGATAAAGGTCCTGTAGTGGTCTATCCTCCGGAAGCCTCCACCGGTGGGATCCAGGTTCCTTGGAGCCCTTATCCTCTAAGTGCCTCTGAGTGACTTGGGGGGGCTCTTCAAAGCGGGTTGTTGGCAACCTTTAAGGAAGGCTATAAACTCTGCTGTATCCTTTGTCTTTCAAGGGGGGCAAGATGGCTAAGAGATTGATTGTGGTTAAAAAGGAACCCTTGGGATGGGTGGTCTTTAGCAGACCCCAGGTGAAGAACGCTTTCGATCTTGAGATGTGGAAAGAGGTGCCCCGGACGGTGCCGAGGTGGCTGAAGACCCTAAGATAAGGATGGTGCTTTTGGGGGTGAGGGAGGCTACTTTGGAGCGGGGGCGGATATCGAGGAGGCCATTGCTCTGGGGGAGAGGATCATGCAAAACTTCCCCATGGCCATTCAGATGACCAAAAGGATTATGGGACAGTGGCTCACCCCTTCTTATCTCAGGGGTACAAAGATCTTGAGGGAGGCCTTCAGCCGCTGCATGTTGGGAGACGAATTCAAGGAGGGGGCCAGGGCTTTTATGGAAAAGAGGAAGCCCAATTTCCCTGGGTAGGGTCTTGGCTCTCTGTCAGGAGGAATGGAGTGTATACGAAAGTGCTTACCATAGCGGGTTCCGATCCATCAGGAGGAGCGGGCATACAACAGGATCTCCGGGTTTTCTCCCAGTTGGGTGCTTACGGCATGGCGGCAGTAGCATCTCTTACCGTGCAGAACACCAAGGGGGTGAAGGGCTTTGTCCCCACAGACCCCCAGCTTTTGAGGGACCAGATAGAGTTCCTTTTAGAGGATGTTAGACCCCACGGGATAAAAACAGGGATGCTGGGGAGTGGGGAGAATATCAGAATGGTAGCCCGATCTTTAGAGGGACTTGATGTGCCCATAGTGGTAGACCCTGTTTTAGTGGCCACCAGCGGGGATCACCTCTTTGAAGGGGCAAAGTCCGCTTTTTATCAGGATCTTTTCCCTTTGGCTACGGTGATCACCCCCAATATCCATGAGGCCTCTGCCCTGGCAGAATTGGAGGTAGTGGATCTGGTGGGTATGAAGAAGGCAGCCAAGGTTCTCAAGGGCTATGGGCCTTCTTGGGTGGTGGTAAAGGGGGGGGATCTGGATGGGGATGAGGTGGTAGACCTTCTCTATGACGGGGTGGATTTCCATCACTTTCCCCATCCCCGGATTCCTTTGGCCGGGGAGAGTCATGGTACTGGTTGTGCCTTTGCCTCCACCCTTACCGTTCTTCTTGCCCGGGGCATGGATGCGCCCAGGGCTTATGAGGAAGCCTTGGCATTAATGGAGTTGTACATTAGAGGAGCCGAAGGGGTGGGAAGGGGAGCCATTCCTGCCAATCCTTTGGTCCTGGGGGAGAGAAGGGGAGCTAAGGGAGTCGTTCTGGAGCGCCTCAGGAAGGCTATGGAAGAGCTGGAGACTTTGGATTATGGTGGGCTCCTGGTCCCTGAGGTCCAGGTTAATCTCTGCGAGGCCATCCCCCTGGCCCGGAATCACTCTGAGGTGGCGGGGATTAAGGGGCGCATTGTGAGATGGGGGGACAGGATGAGGTCTGTGGGCTGTCCTGCCTTTGGTGCTTCTCGTCATGTGGCCAATATTGTTTTGACAGCCATGGGGTTCGATCCTTTTATGAGGGCAGCCATAAATATTAAATTTGAGGAGGACTGGATACCCCTTCTGGAGGCTTCTCCCTTGGATGTGGCCTTTTTCTCCCGGAAGGATGAGCCCATTAAGGTGAAGGAACGGGAGGGCTCTACCTTGGAGTGGGGTGTGAATCGGGTGTGTAGCAGGCTGGACAGGGTGCCGGACATCATCTATGACAGAGGGGATGTGGGGAAAGAACCCATGATCCGGATTATAGGAAGAAACGCCCTTACTGTGGTGGAAAAGGCCAAAATGGTGTTGGATCTGGTGCTGTGAGATATTAGTAGCCTAAACCTCCAAAGCGCCTTTCCCTTTTTTGATATTCTAAGAGGGCTTTGATGAATTCGGATCTGTCAAAATCGGGCCATAGGGTGGGAGTGAAGTAGAGTTCTGTGTAGGCCGTTTGCCACAAGAGAAAGTTGCTGATCCTGAACTCTCCGCTGGTTCTGATGAGGAGATCAGGCGGAGGCTGATCTTTGGTATAGAGAAACTCATCGACGGTACTCTCTTTAATGTCCTGGGGTGAAAGCCTTCCCTTTTGAAGGGGCTTGGCCATATCCTTGAAAGCATCCACTAATTCAGCCCTCCCTCCGTAATTGAGGGCGAGATTGAGTGTAAGGCGGCTGTTGTCCTTTGTGGCCTTCACGGCTTCCCTCACCTTGTCCTGGGTAGTGGCAGGCAGATTCTGAAGGCGGCCTATGGGATGGAGCCTGATTCCTTGCTCCATCATGATGGGCAGCTCTTTGGTTAGGTACTCTTCCAAAAGGGCCATGAGAAACTCCACTTCTTCTGGGGGACGGGACCAGTTCTCCGTGGAAAAGGCATAGAGGGACAAGACGGGAATGCCCAGCTCTGAGGCCACCTCACATGCCTCTCGGGCCCTTCCTGCCCCCTTCTGGTGGCCGTATATCCTGGGTTGTCCATGGAGCTTGGCCCAGCGCCCATTGCCGTCCATGATGATGGCAACATGGCGGGGAAGCCTTTCTATTGTTACTTTGAAGGTTCCATGGTTGGACAAAATGACCTCTTTTTAGTTACTGTTCCTCTATGGCTTCCGTGGGGCATACCTCCACGCAGGACCCGCATTCGGTGCACTTTTCCTGGTCGATGGTGTATTTCTCTTCCCCTTCTTGGATGGCATCGGCCGGGCACACATCCAGACAGGTCCCGCAGGCTACACACTCTTCAGTGATCACGTACGCCATAACAACTACCTCCTTGGTTTATGGGAGTCAAAACTCCAAGATCTCTCTTTCTTTTATGGACAGGATTTCGTCAATCCTTTTTATGTAATCATCAGTGATTTTCTGGATCTTTTTCAAGGCCCTTTTACCTTCGTCTTCCGATACAATCTTCTCTTTTTCCATCTCTTTCACTTCTTCATTACCCTCTCGGCGGATGTTTCTGATGGCTATCTTGTATTCTTCGCCTATCTTTTTAACTACCTTGGCCAGCTCTTTTCTCCGCTCTTCAGTGAGGGGAGGAAAAGAGATACGGATAACGTTGCCATCAGAGAAAGGGCTCAGGCCTAAATCCGAGTAGGTGATGGCTTTTTCTATATCCTTGATGATGGATTTGTCCCAAGGCTGGATGGTCATGAGTCTGGCTTCAGGAACGGATATGGTTGCAATCTGGTTTAATGGGGTGGGGGTGCCGTAGTAGGTTACCCTGATATCCTCCAAAAGGGCAGAAGAGGCCCTTCCTGTTCTGATGCCCGCCAGTTCCTTTTCCAGTTTGGCTGCAGATTTTTCCATCCTGGTCTTTAAGCTTTTGTACAGGTCATCCAGCATAGCTACCCTCCCACATAAGTTCCCACCTTTTCTCCCGATGCCACCCTCTTTATATTGCCCTCCTGGAGGATTGAAAAGACTACAATGGGGATTTCATTCTCCATGCACAGGGAGATGGCTGTGGGATCCATGACCTTCAAGTGGTTGTCCAATACCTCTATGTAGCTTATCTTGTTAAACTTGATGGCGTCTGGGTGCTGTTTTGGGTCCTTGTCGTAGACCCCTTCTACCTTAGTCCCTTTCAGGATGACCTGGGCCCCGATTTCTGCAGCCCTCAGGGCCGCTGCGGTGTCAGTGGTAAAGAAGGGGTTGCCTGTGCCTCCTGCAAAGACCACCACTCGCCCCTTTTCCAAGTGACGGATAGCCCGGCGCCGGATGTAAGGTTCAGCCAACTGCCTCATCTCCAAGGCCGTTTGGAGGCGGGTGGGAACCCCCAGTTTCTCCAAGGCCCCCTGGAGGGCCAGTCCGTTGATGATTGTAGCCAGCATCCCCATATAGTCGGAAGTGGCCCTGTCAATGCCTGATGCCACCCCTTGAATGCCCCGAAAGATATTGCCACCCCCTATGACGGTGCCTATCTCAATGCCCATATCCCACACTTCTGTGAGCTCCTTGGCAATACGGGCGAGGGAGTTGGTGGAGATCCCATAGGCTCCTTCGCTGGCCAGGACCTCACCACTGAGTTTCAAAAGCACCCTTTTATAGGGGAGAACTGCCATACTAATCCCCGCCTAATTGGAACCTGGCGAATCTTCTTACCTGGATATTCTCTCCCAGTTTGGCAATATGCTCGGTGAGGAGCTGAGATACGCTCTTTTCCGGTTCCTTTATGAAAGGCTGTTCCAGGAGGCACACCTCTTGGTAGAATTTATTGAGTTTACCCTCTACAATTCTATCCACTACCTTTTCCGGCTTTCCTTGCTCCAAGGCCTGTTCCCTATAGAGTTCCCCCTCCTTTTCTAGGATTTCCGGGGGCATGTCCTCCTTCTTCACATAGAGGGGGGAGGAGGCAGCCACTTGCATGGCCAGAAGGTGGACCAGTTCTTGAAACTCCAGGGTCCTTGCCACAAAGTCTGTCTCGCAGTTCACCTCAATGAGGACCCCTATCTTCCCGCCCATATGGATATAAGCATGAACAAGACCCTCTTTGGTGCTTCTTCCCGTCTTCTTGGCTGCGGCGGCTAATCCCTTCTTTCTCAGAGTTTCTATGGCTTTCTCCAAATCGCCTTCGCATTCTTGGAGGGCCTTTTTGCAGTCCATGATACCTGCTCCCGTTTTCTCTCTGAGTTCCTTCACCCTTTGGGGAGTTACTTCAGCCATAATCTACTCCTCCCAATCCTCTTCGTATTCTTCCGGTATTTCTTCTTCTACGCCTGTATTTTCAGAGGCCCCTACTTCCCCTACTTCTTCCTCTTTTGATGAAGCCTCTTCCCCTTCAGGGCCCTCCTCCTGGACAGCCATTTCCGCCCCTGCCCTTTCCATGTAGAGGTGCTGACCCTCTATGACGGCGTCGGCTACCTTGGATGTGAGGAGCCTTATGGCCCTGATGGCATCGTCGTTGCCGGGGATGATGTAGTCAATCTCATCGGGATCACAGTTGGTATCCACAATGGCCACAATGGGGATTCCCATCTTTCTCGCCTCTCGCACGGCGATGCACTCCTTTTTGGGGTCTACCACCCAGACGAGCTGGGGTAGGTCCTCCATCTCCTTGATACCCTTGAGATTCCTGTCCAACTTTTCTATTTTCCTGTTGAGCCTAATGCCCTCTTTTTTGGTGAGGTTTCCGAAAAAGCCTCCGTCCCTCATGGTTTCCAGTTCCTTAAGCTTCCCTACACTTTTTTTTATGGTGGAGAAGTTTGTGAGGGTTCCACCCAGCCACCGATGGCTTACATAAAACATGCCACAGCGGCATGACTCTTCTTCTATGGTGTTTTTGGCCTGTTTTTTGGTTCCTACAAAGAGGACCCTGGCCCCTTCAGCTACCCGATCCCTGACGAAGTCGTAGGCCATTTCGAACATGGATAGGGTCTTCTGGAGATCAATGATGTAGATTCCGTTTCTGGCCGTGAAGATGTAAGGCTTCATCTTGGGATTCCATCGGCGGGTCTGATGGCCGAAGTGGACTCCGGCC
>CAZBOO010000017.1:11980-14917 GCA_964493535.1 uncultured Aquificales bacterium | reverse complement strand
GCGGGTCACCAATTTTGTATATATCTCTTCTTCAGGGTAGCTATAGCGTATGCTGCTATTCCTTCTCCCCGGCCGGTGAACCCCAGTCCCTCCGTGGTGGTGGCTTTGAGATTGATCCTGTGGGTTGGTATGTTTAAGGCCTGAGCTATGCGTTGCTCCATTTCTTTCTTGTAGGGGGCTATTCTGGGCTTCTCCAGCACAAGGGTAGCATCTATGTGGACTATCTCCCAGTCTCCTCTCTGTAGTAGGCGGGCTGCATCTCTCAGAAACTCCAAGCTGGAGCTATCCTTGTAGCGGGGGTCACTGTCGGGGAAGTGGGTTCCAATGTCACCCATACCCGCTGCTCCTAAAAGGGCATCCACTACAGCGTGGCATAGGACATCGGCGTCGGAGTGGCCCTGAAGCCCTTTTTCGTTAGAGATTTCTATACCCCCCAGCATCAGTCTCCTCCCTTTCACAAAGGGGTGGACGTCGTATCCAAACCCCACTTTTATGGGACTTTCCAACATGGCTCTCACCCTTTCCAAGTCTTGGGGACAGGTGACTTTGAAATTGGTCTCCTCTCCCTCTACCCACCAGAGGGGATAACCCATGGCTTCTACCAAGGCCGCATCGTCTGTAGCCTCTTGGCCTTCACGCAGGGCCTTTTCATACGCTCCAATTATGATCCCCCGCTTGAAAAACTGGGGGGTTTGAGCAGCCCTTAGCCTTCCTCTCTGGAGGGTGCGGACCACCTGGTCCTTCTCCACCTCTTTCACTGTATCTTTCAGGGGCAGAACGGGGATGGCCGCTCCCTTCTTCCGGGCTTTCTGGATGACCCTACGGATGAAGTTGGGAGAAGCCAAGGGACGGGCTCCATCGTGGATACCTACCAGGGTGCATTCTTCATCCAGAAGCTTCAGTCCTTCCCAAACGGTATCCTGGCGCCTTTCTCCCCCGGGATATGTCCTTCTCCCTTTGCCGGGGGCCCATCGGGCCAGGGCTTCTTCCCCCGTCCTCAGATGGTCTTTGTCTACTCCTAAATAGATGGCCTGGACCAGGGGGTGCTTTTCAAAGGTTTCCAAGGAATAGGCTATTAGAGGCTTGGAGCCTATGGTCACCCATTGCTTCTGGATACCTGCCCTCTTTCCCTGGCCTGCTGCCACTATTATGACGGATACTGAGCCCACAGCTTATCGGCTGATGGTGGATGGAATGGTCAAGATTAGGGGCCTATTTTTCCCGTTCCTTGGGTAGGCCTTCCCTCTCACCCCTCTCCTTTGCTTCTTCCCTTACCCTGCCGAAGATCATGCGACCCGAGGGGGTTTGAAGGAGACTGGTCACTTCTATTTTCACCTTTTTGCCGATGTATCCCTTGCCATTTTCTACTACGATCATAGTGCCGTCGTCTAAGTAGCCCACTCCCTGGTAGGGTTCCTTACCCTGGCGGAGGATAAAGACATCCATCTCTTCCCCAGGGAGGACCACTGGTCTTAGGGCCCCTGAGAGTTCGTTGACGTTGAGCACTTCGATATCCTGAAGCTGGGCTATCTGATTGAGGTTGTAGTCGGTGGTGATGATCTTGGCCTTCATCCGTTTGGCCAAGGCGATGAGTTTTTCATCCACCTCCTGAATCTTGGGAAAGTCCTGGGAGGATATCTTAACCCTCACTGTACCGTTTTCCTGTAGTCTCTTGAGCACGTCCAGACCTCGCCTTCCCCGGCTTCTTCTTATGGGGTCATGGGAGTCAGCGATGTGTTGAAGCTCTTTGAGGACAAATTGGGGGATGATGAGGGTACCCTCTAAGAAGCCTGTGTCTACTATGTCGGCGATGCGCCCGTCAATGATGGCGCTGGTGTCCAGGATCTTGTTGTTCCCCCCCCATCCCAAGGGAAGTTTGTCCCGACCGACCCGGGGAAACTCTACCGATTCGGCCACCCTTACCCCCAGTATGCCTCCCAGATACCCGAAACAGAGAGCCACAAAGATGTTGAAGAGGGTTCTGGCCCCTGCTAAAGAGAAGCGGATTTCGGCAATATCGATGATGAGGTAAGAGAGAACAAGCCCCATGGTGAGGCCCGTTAGGGCCCCTACAAGGGTTTTGAGGTTAAATTCCAGGACCTTCTGTACCGTGTAAATGAACAGAAGGCCTGCTACGCACCCTATACCCGTTCCCAGAACGGCTCCTTCCATGGAGGGCAGGTAACCCTTCCCCATGAAGAATCCCAAGAGTGCTCCCGACAGCACTATGGAAAATCTGAAAATTAACATTAACATTTTAGTCTTCTCCTTCTCTTTGGAAGAGGCCCTTTAAGAATTCCTCTGCCTCTTCCGGTTTGATGTGTCTGGCCTCAGAGATCTCTCCTATGAGAAACTGCTGGGCGCTTTCCAGAATCTTTCTTTCTCCGAAAGAAAGCTCTTTGTCTTTCCTTAATTGCATGAGATCCCTGTATACCTCTGCCACTTCCTCAATGGATCCACTTTTTATTTTATCGGCGTATTCCCTGTGTCTTACGGTCCAGCTCACCTTCTCTTCCCCTTGGGGAGTGGGGGGACTGGTGAGTATGTCCACGATATCCTTGACGGAGCTGTCGGTAATAATCTTTCTTAGTCCTACCTTTTCTACCTTTTTCACGGGAACCCGTATCACAACCTCCTTTTCCAGGATGCGAATGGAAAAGAAGGACAGGCTTTCACCTTCTACAGAGATGTCTTCTACCCCCTCTATTATGCCTACACCATGGGCAGGATAAACTATCTTATCTCCTATCTTGAATGTTGCTGCTTCTTTTCTCATAGTTACAATCATCTCATAAACGCTCCGAAATTTCAAGGGCTTCTCGGACACTGCTAACGCCTAAGGGTTTTATTTTGGTTTCCCTGGTGATCTTTTCTGCATCGGTAATAGGAAGCATGAGCTGGGAAAAACCATGTTTTTCTGCCTCCTTGGCCCTGTAA
>CAZBOO010000017.1:0-11970 GCA_964493535.1 uncultured Aquificales bacterium | reverse complement strand
GGCTCGACGGATTTCCCCTCCTAAACCCACCTCCCCGAAAACGGCCAAATCCTGGCTTAAGGGTTTCTCACGGAAGCTGGAAACCAGGGCCAAAAGGATGGCCAGGTCCCCTCCAGGCTCGGTGATCCTCATACCTCCGGGTATATTGATGAAGATATCCAGGTTCTGAAGCTGGATATCTAAGTGTTTTTCCGCTACGGCCAGCATAAAAGAGATTCTGGTGGGGTCTACACCGGCCATAACCCTTCTGGGTATACCTATTGAAGAGGGAGATACTAAGGCCTGGACCTCTAACAGTAGGGGTTTGCTGCCTTGGAGGCTGGCTACTACTATGGATCCCGGGGTCTCAACCAGTCTCTCCTGGAGGAAGAGGGCTGAAGGGTCTTTCACTTCTTCCAATCCCCTCTCTGTCATTTCCAGAAGGGCCATCTCCATGGTGGGGCCGTACCGATTTTTAAGGACCCGGAGGATCCGGTAGGGCTGCCCTTTTTCCCCCTCCATTTGAAGAACGGTGTCAACCATGTGTTCCAGGGTCTTGGGCCCGGCCAAGCTTCCGTCCTTGGTCACATGGCCCACCAGGATCACCGTGGTGTTGGTGGATTTGGCTATTTCCATGATCCTGGAAGTGGCTTCCCTCACCTGGACCACCGTTCCTGGCGAGGAAGGGAGATCCTCTAAGACTACTGTCTGTATGGAGTCCAGGATCATTACCTCCGGCGAGAAGAGGTTTCTTTGGGACAGTATCTCCTCGATGCGGGTTTCCTGTAAAAGGCAGAGGTTGTGGTTGGTTTTCCCCAGTCTTTCCGCCCGGAGCTTTACCTGTTGCGGGTTTTCTTCGGCGCAGATATAAAGGACCTTTTCGCCTTGGGATGCCAGGGCCATGGTTATTTGAAGGAGAAGGGTGGATTTTCCCACCCCCGGTTCTCCCCCCAGTAGGACCAGGCTTCCTCTCACCAGTCCGCCTCCCAGGATCCTGCTGCACTCTTGGAAGGGCAGTTCCCGTCTTTCTTCTCCTTCTATGGGCACCTGGTCCAGGGAGAGATACTGGGGGTAGTGGCTCTTACCCTTTTTGGAGGAGGAAGGGACTACCGTGTTCCATGCCCCGCAGGAAGGGCATTTCCCCATCCATTTGGGCAGTAGAGCACCGCAGTTTGTGCAGATATAGCTTTCTTTCTCTTTGGCCATTATCCTCTTTGGAAGGGAGAGGCTTTCAATGGTGAGTACTCTCCAATCTTCATCGTTCTTACTTTCAATTATAGTCTCCTTTTCCCTTCTGACAAGGCGTGGGAAAGAAGGTCTGTTATTGCAAATCTCTAATTGCTGGGTTAGGAGGGGTTTTGGCATGGCCCCTTGAATAAAAAAATAAGAAACATTACTAATTGATGAGGCTTTTGGATAAGGAATAAGGAGGGATTGATCTGTTGAAGAAGGAGAGGGGTGTCTTAGGTAGGGTTTGGGGATTCTTTTCTTCTTTGAAGTTCACCGTACTTCTCCTCATCATTCTGGCTATCACCTCTATTTCAGGGACCCTCATCCTCCAGAGAGGGGATCCCCAAAGGTACATCAAGGCTTACGGTGAGGCGGGTTATAAAATCATCAAGGCCCTGGAGCTTTACGATGTCTATCATTCCTGGTGGTTTCTCATTTTCATGTTTGTCTTGGCGGTTAATATCATAGTGTGTTCCATAGACCGGTTCCCCCGGGCCTGGAAATTCATTAAAGAACCTTTGCGCTGGCCATCCTTGGCCATATTAGGAGAGATGAAGCCCCAGGAGAGACTTAAGGCGGGTTATTCCCTGGAAGAGGCAACGGATAAGGTTTGGGAGGTGCTTCATTTCAAGGGATACAAGGCAGAAAAGAAGGTTCAGGAGAAGGAGGGAAGGGTTTTTGCCCAGCGGGGGGTGATTAACCGTATGGGCGTTTACCTGACCCATCTTTCTGTTCTCACCATCCTTATTGGGGGACTTATAGGGGGCATATGGGGTTTTACAGGGGGCATGACCATTGTGGAGGGTGAATCCAGCAGGAATGTCTCCATTTTTGGGACCCGCAAAATGATCACCTTCCCCTTCGATGTGAGGTGTGATGCCTTCCAGGTCACTTACTACCCAGGGACCATGACCCCCAAGGATTACAGGAGCACCGTCACCATTTTAGAGGGGGGCAAGCCAGTGCTCACCAAGGACATCCGGGTGAACCATCCCCTCACTTATAAGGGCATAAAGTTTTACCAGGCCAATTATGGAACCATATCCAGCCGGGAGGGCACCCTGGCCTTGGAGGTGATGCCAAGGGGAGGGGAGAGTTTTCGAGTCCGGGTGAGGGTGGGAGATAGTGTGCCATTAAAAGGAGGATACACCCTGAAGCTGGTGGCCTTTTATCCCGACTTGGTTATTGGCCGGGACAATCAGCCCATGAACCGTTCCGATGAGCTTAGAAATCCCGCTGCCCTTTTGGAGGTGGATGAAAGGGGTAAGCCCCGGTTTAGGAGCTGGGTATTCGCCTTTTTCCCTGAGGTCCACAATGTGAAGTATGCGCCTTTTAAGTTTGAATACGTTTCTTTTAAGGGTCTCCAATACACGGGACTTCAGGTTTCAAGGGACCCAGGGGTCTGGATCGTCTGGTTGGGGTGTACTTTGATGGTCTTAGGGCTTACTGTCTCCTTCTTCCTCTCCCACAGGCGGATTTGGGTTTATATAGAGGATAAGGGCAAGAAGAGGCAGGTGTTGGTGGTGGGTAATACCAACAGAAGCCAAGGGGCCTTCTCCCAGTATTTTGAGGAGTTGATGGATGCCTTCAGGGAGGCCCTTGGGGCAAGGACAGATTAAGGGGAGGATTGGGCATGCACAGTGCGGTTGTGAGCCATACCTTGGATACCAGATTGGTTGGGATTGCTATATTTGTGTATCTTTTGGCTACGGTGCTTTATTTTGTTTACCTGCCTTTTAAGAAACAGGGTGTGGGTATAGGAGCCAGTCTTGTGGCCTTGGTGGGATGGGGCCTTGTCACTGCATCCATGGTGGCCCGGGCGGTTATCTCTTACAGAATGGGTTGGGGTCACGCCCCTTTTGCCAATCTTTACGAGTCCATGGTCTTTTTCGCATGGGCCATTGTGCTTATCTATCTTATTATCGAATGGAGATATAAGAACAGGACCATGGGGGCCTTTGTCATGCCTTTTGCCTTTGTGGCCCTGGCCTATACCACTATAGGACCTGGCATCAGGACCCAGATAGAGCCCCTTATTCCTGCCCTTCAGAGCGACTGGCTTATTGCCCATGTCATCACCTGCTTTCTGGGCTATGCTGCCTTTGCCGTTTCTTGTGGGGTGAGCGTCATGTATCTCATAAAGGCCCGGGCCCGGGACAAGGGAAAGGATATAGCCTTTCTGCCCGATCTGAGGGCCCTGGATGAGATCAACTACAAGTCGGTGGGGGTGGGTTTTCCCCTCCTCACCTTGGGCATTATCACAGGGGCGGTTTGGGCCAATTACGCCTGGGGTTCTTACTGGAGTTGGGACCCCAAAGAGACATGGTCCCTGATTACCTGGCTCATTTACGCCGCATTTCTCCACGCCCGCTTCGCCAGGGGGTGGAGGGGGAAAGAGACGGCTATTCTGTCCATCATCGGTTTTGTTGCGGTCCTTTTTACCTACTTAGGGGTGAATCTTCTCATCGTTGGGCTTCACAGCTATGCATAGGAGGAAAGGGATGAGTACTTCCTCGTGGATTGACCTGTCTCAGCGGTACCTTATGAATACCTATCGCCGTTACCCTGTGATCCTGGTTAAAGGAAAGGGTACCCGGGTGTGGGATGCAGATGGGAAGGAGTATATGGATTTTGGGGCAGGTATTGCTGTGTGTAACCTGGGCCATTGCCATCCCCATGTGGTGGAGGTCCTTCAGGAGCAGGCTGCTACCCTCCTTCATGTATCCAACCTGTATCATATAGCGCCCCAGATAGAGCTTGCTAGGTTGCTGGTGGAACACACCTTTGCCCATCGGGTGTTCTTCTGCAATTCGGGGGCCGAGGCCAATGAGGCGGTCATAAAACTGGCCAGACTCTATGCCCGGAGGTTCATGGGTGATGAACGCTTTGAGATTATTGCTATGGAGGGTTCCTTCCATGGTAGGACCATGATGACCATGGCTGCTACGGGGCAAGAGAAGGTGAAGAATGGCTTTGATCCACTGCCTTCCGGGTTTGTCCATGTGCCCTTTGAAGATCTGGAGGCCTTGGAGGGGGCCCTCACCCCTAAAACCTGTGGGATTATGCTGGAGGTGGTTCAGGGTGAGGGAGGGGTGGTAGTGCCTCCCAGGGATTATATCCAGGGGGTGGCCCACATATGTGACCGTGAAGGTTTGTTGTTTATGGTGGATGAGGTTCAAACAGGCATGGGTCGTCTGGGGACCTTATTGGGCCACGAGGGGTTTGGGGTAACCCCTCATATAGCCACCCTGGCAAAGGGATTGGGAGGAGGGGTGGCCATAGGGGCCCTTCTGGCTGTGGAAGAGGTGGCGAAGGCCTTTGAGCCTGGTACCCATGCCTCCACTTTTGGGGGTAACCCCCTGGCCTGTGCTGCAGGCAGGGCAGTTATGGAGGTGATGACCCAACCTGGTTTCATGGAAGGGGTACGAGAAAAAGGGAGGTATTTTTTAGAGGGGGTAGAGACCTTGGCAGTTTCTAAAACATGGGTGAGGGAGGTCCGGGGTATGGGGCTCATGCTGGCCTTGGAGCTGAATCGCCCCGGTGTCCCTGTAATAGAGGCCCTTATGGATAGAGGTTTCCTAACCATTCCTTCTGGGGATAGGGTGGTCCGTTTCTTGCCCCCCCTTGTCGTGGAGAAGGAGGAGATAGACTATATGCTGAAGGCCTTGGACGAAGTGCTGGAGTGATGGAGACCTGAGAACCTGCTAAGGGTCCTGATTATAGGGGATTCTGCCTTTCCTTCACCCGGCCGTCTATCTCCCTCTTCCATGAGGAGGGGAACTCCCTGCCTGAAGGAGATCAGATAGACCCTTTTCATTTGCCTCTCCCTATCTTAAATTTGATAAAAATTCGGAAGAAGGGAAAAAGATCATGTCCCAGTCCTTCACACCCATGATGAAACAGTATCATGGGATAAAGGCCCAGTATAGAAATGCCCTCTTGCTCTATCGCTTAGGGGATTTCTATGAACTCTTCTACGATGACGCCCGGGAGGCTTCCCAGGTCCTACAAATCACCCTCACCAAGAGGAATGGGGTGCCCATGTGCGGCGTGCCCCACCATGCCCTGGATCAGTATCTTCCCCGGCTTGTGGAGGCGGGATACAAGGTGGCCATCTGTGAGCAGGTGGAAGACCCTGCCCAGGCCCGGGGGGTGGTGAAGAGGGAGGTGGTGAGGGTGATCACCCCTGGTACCCTCATGGAGGAGGGAGGGGAGAGGGAATACGTGGCAGCCCTGGTACCTGGGAAAGTGTGGGGATTGGCCTTCCTGGACATAGGGAGTGGGGAGTTTGCCTTTTTCGAGGGGGAGGAGGCCCTGGCTCGACAGGTTTTGGAGCGGCTTTCTCCTTCTTCCATTATCCTGGAGGAGGGTCTGAGGGACGATCCTATGGTGGACTCCTTGAAGAAGGATTTGCCCGGCCTTTTCTTGGACACCTTGGAGGGCTGGGCCTTTTCTTTGGAGACTGCCAGGGATGTTCTCCTTGACCATTTTGGCGTAGCCACCTTGGCGGGTTTTGGTTGCAATGGCAAAAGGGAAGGGGTTATAGCCGCTGGAGCCCTTCTATATTACCTCACCCGATTGGAGCAGAGGCCCCTTAGTCATGTTAGATCTCTCTCTTTCTATTCTCCCCGGGGCTATCTCTATCTGGATCCCATAGCCCTTCGTCATCTGGAGTTGGTGAGAAACATGATGGATGGAGGCAAGAGGCATACTCTCCTGGCCTTGTTGGACAGGACCAGGACCCCCATGGGAGGAAGGCTCCTTGTCCAAAGGGTCCTTCATCCTCTTTTGGATCCCCGGGAGATGGAAAAGCGCTGGGACGCCTTGGGAGAACTTATGGAGAGTAGGGAGGCTATGGGGGTCCTAACGGATCTTCTGGAAGGGGTGAGGGATATGGAGAGGTTGGCCAGCCGGGTGGCCTTAGGGCTGGCCACTCCCAGGGATCTGAGTCTCCTTCGGGATTCCCTCTCCGTCATGGGAAGAATAGGGGAGATAGTGGCTGGATTTGTGAGTCCCCTTTGGATCCAGTTGGCTGAGGGCTGGGATGCTTTGGAGGATCTTTTGGGCCTCCTGAACAGGGCCTTGGTAGATCAGCCTCCCCCTTCCAGCAGGGAAGGAGGCATTTTCAGAGAGGGATACTCCAAGGAGTTGGACGAGCTTCGCCAGTTGGCCAGGGATGGGGAGGACCTTTTGGAGGAGATGGAGTCTACAGAAAGGGCGACCACCTCCATCTCCAGCTTAAAGATACGGTACAATAAGGTTTTTGGATACTACATCGAGGTGACCCGGGCCCATTCGGAAAAGGTACCTTCCCATTATCAAAGAAAACAGACCCTGGCCAACGCCGAACGCTACATCACCCCCCAGCTCAAGGAACTGGAGTACCGTCTTCTCACTTCCAAGGAGAGGGGTATGGCTTTGGAGCGGGAGCTTTTCCAGGGGCTCAGAGAGAGGGTGGGGGAAGAGGTGGGAAGGATACAAGAGGCTGCCAGAAGGGTGGCTTTGGCGGATGTGGTTCTTTCCCTTGCCCATGTGGCTGCTTCTTTGGGGTACCGGCGTCCCACCCTCTCTGAAGTCCCGGGCCTTGGGATAGTGAAGGGTCGTCACCCTGTAGTAGAGGCCCAGATGAAGGAGGAGTTTGTCCCTAACTCAACCCTCCTTACACCTGAGAGGTCCATTCATATTATCACGGGGCCCAATATGAGCGGAAAATCCACCTATATCCGCCAGGTGGCCTTGCTCCTTGTCATGGCCCAGATGGGTTCCTACGTTCCAGCAGAGTCTATGAAGTTTTCCCCTGTGGACAGGATTCAGACAAGGTGAGGGGCGGGGGGCCATTTGGCGGGGGAGCGTTCCACCTTCATGGTGGAGATGGAGGAGGTGGCCAATATCCTTCACAACTCCGCGAAGAGGAGCCTTATAATCCTGGATGAAGTGGGCAGGGGTACCAGCACTTATGACGGACTGGCCTTGGCCTGGGCCGCGGTGGAGTACATCCAAAGGAGGGTGAAGGGGTACACCCTCTTTGCCACCCATTACCACGAACTCACCCGCTTGGCTTCTCTCTTACCCCGGGTGGAAAATTACAATGTGGAGGTGAAGGAGTGGAAGGACCAGGTGGTCTTTCTCCATCGGGTGATCCCGGGGGCCACGGACAGGAGCTATGGCATCCACGTGGCCAGGCTGGCGGGCTTGCCTGAGGAGGTGACAGAGAGGGCGGCTACCATCCTTGATATGCTGGAGCGGGGGAGGTTGGAGGTGTCCCCTTTAACCCCCCAGGGGAGCCTCTTTTCTCTTCAGGATGACCCTTTGAGGGACGAGTTGAGGCTCCTTGACACCTCCCGCCTTTCTCCCATGGAGGCCCTTTTCCTCTTAGAGAGATGGAAGAGGGAACACGGTTCTTAACCCGTTATTCCGATCCCTTTAGGGGTACCATGAGGACAGGGCAGGGGGCCTTGTGGAGCACCCTTTCCGCCGTGGATCCTAAGAGTATCTTACCCAAGGGGGGGAAACTGTGGCTTCCGATGACAATTATGTCTACATCTTCTTCCCGGGCTACCCTGATGATCTCTTCTGCTGCTTTCCCTCGGGTCACCAAGATTTTCACCATGCAACCGCACAGGTCCTCTGCTTGGAGGGCCATGTCTTTTAGGATGAATGAGTCCCTCTCCTCTAAGGTGCTCAGGAGCTGCTGATACTCCCTCAGGGTTTCCCCCGACAGAGAGCTGCCCATACGGGAGGCCAGGCTCTCAACGGGTTTCTCCTCAAAGGCATAGAGGATATAGAGGGTGGCTTTGTATCTCTTGGCAATACTGGCGGCGTGCTTAATCACCTCCTGGGCCGATTCCGTGATGTTCACTGCACACAGAACCTTTTCATAGGTTACTGGCATGACTAACCCCCTTTCCTTTTTCTCTTGTGAAGGCCAGGAAGTCCTTCAAGGGGTAGGTGTTGATCACATCGGCGGCCTCTAACCAACCCCTCCGAGCTATCCCTATCCCTAAGCGCATCATCCAGAGCTGACCTATATGGTGACTGTCGGTGCCAATAGCCACTTTTATCCCCATCTCCTTAGCCTTTCTACAGTGGATGTCCTTCAGATCCAGTCGGTCTTGGTGAGCATTGATCTCCAAAACCGTGCCCGTGGAAGCAGCCCCTTTAAGGACCTTCTCCAGGTCTAAGGGGTAAGGTTCCCGGGAAAAGATGATTCTCCCAGTGGGATGACCTATGCAGTGGACCCAGGGAGAGTGACACGCGGCCAGAATCCTTTCAGTGGCGTCCTGGGTAAAGTGGGAGTGAACAGAGGCTACCACCCAATCCAACTCTTTCAGTATCTCAGGGTCCAGGTCCAGGGTGCCGTCAGGGTGGATGTCCATCTCTATTCCGGCAACCAGGTAGGCCCCTTTGCCCTGGGTGTTGATGTCTCTGATGGTTTTTATTTGGTTTTCCAGGCGTTTTTCGTCTAACCCGTGAGCGATTTTCATGGATTTGGAATGGTCGGTGATGGCTATGTACTGATAACTCAGTTTCCTTCCCTCTAAGGATATCTCTTCCAGGGTGGCTGTGCCGTCAGACCACTGGGAGTGGACATGGAGGTCTCCTTGGATCTGGTGGTATCCCACCAGGGTGGGTAAGGTGCACTCCCGGGCGGCTTTTATCTCTCCCCTGTCCTCCCGGAGTTCGGGGGGGATGTAGGCCAGATTCAGGGCTCGATATACATCTTCCTCTTGGGCTCCTCCCAACCTTTCTCCTTTCTCCATGGTAAAGATGCCGTATTCGTTTATTTTTAATCCCTTATCCCGGGCGATTTCTCTCAAGTGCACATTGTGTTCCTTGGAGCCTGTAAAATACTGGAGGGCAGCTCCCCACTCCTCTTCTTGGATGACCCTGAGATCAATCTGGGTTTCTTCTAAGATGATGGAGACCTTGGTTTCTCCTTTAGCCAACACCTCTTTTGTACCGGGGATTTGCACAAAGGCCTCCATGATCCCTTTTCCTCCCACAGCTAAGATGTCCAGGTCCCCTATGGTTTCCTTCATACGCCGCAAAGACCCGGCCAGGGAGAGTTTGGATGCGTGGGGAGCCAAGCAGCTAAGGACCCTTTCCCCAATATGGATGGCTTCTCCCAAGAGCATCCTGTCCCGTCCTTTCAGAAAGATCTCTAAGCCCTTTTCTATTTTGTTAACCTTTTTAGGACCCATGCCCGGGAGCTGGGCCAGGGTGCCTTCCTTTATCACCTTCTTCATATCGTTCAGGCTTCTCACCCCTAAGCGCTCATAGGCCAGACGGAGGGTCTTGGGACCCAGGTTGGGCACATCCATAAGGATCATGAGTTTTTCCGGAATCTCCCTCCGAAGTTCCTTGTACTTTTTGACGGTTCCTTTTTCCAGGTACTGCCCAATTTTGTCGCTTAGCTTTTCCCCAATACCAGGGATGCTGCTCAGTTTTCCTTTGCTGTGAAGCTCTTCTATACCATCAGGGAGGTCTTTGATGACCTTGGCCGCCTTCCGGTAGGCATTCACCCGATAGATGCTGTCCCCTTTGAACTCCAGAAAGTCGGCTATCCGGTCAAAGATCCTGGCCAACTCCTTGTTCTTTTCCATAGTCCCTCCCCATTAAAAGGTATACCCTTCTTCCCTGAGGGGCAATCTCCCATGTTTGTAGCGGTTTCAGAGCTGTGGCAGAGTTCACAATCCATTGCATCTACTATCTTTAGGCTTATAGTTCCTGGGAGAAAGGAGAAAGAATGATACCATATGAAGATTTGGACGGCTTTCAGAAGCAGGCCGTCAAGAAGCTCCGGGAGGGGAAAAGCCTCATAGTGGCTGCCCCTACGGGAACGGGGAAGACAGCCATTGTGGATCATATCCTCTGGGAGATGTTGGATGGAGGGGGCAAGGTAGCTTTCACTGCCCCTCTTAAGGCTCTGTGCAACCAGAAGTTCAGGGATTTCAGCCGTATTTTTGGTGAGGATCGGGTGGGGCTCATAACAGGGGATGAGGTGGTGAATGACAGGGCCCCTTTGGTGGTGATGACGACGGAGGTCTTGAGGAATATGCTCCAGGAAGGGACCTTGGAAGAGGCCCCCTCTATGGTGGTCTATGATGAGATTCATTATCTGGCCGATGTGGACAGGGGCGCGGCGTGGGAGGAGAGTATAGTTCTTCTCCCTCCTGACACCCAGATACTGGGGCTTTCGGCCACTGCCCCCAATGCTCGAGAGATCGCCCTTTGGCTGGAGGTGATAAGGGGGAGAAAGACGGGGGTGATTCGCCATACCAAAAGGGCTGTGCCCTTGAGGCTCATGGGCATCACCAAGGAGACGGGTCTGAAACCCCTAAACAGGGTATTGAAGAGGGTGGAACTCTATCGAAGGGACAGGCGCAAAGGGCCTATCTTCAAGGCCATGAACCACCTGGAAATCGTTTCTGAGATCCAGAGCAGGGGTATGCTACCTGCCCTTTACTTTCTCTTCAATAGGAAAAAGGTGGAGGCCTACGCCTACGAACTGGGCAGGTATCACTCATTTCTCACCAATCCAGAGAAGCGTGAGGTGCGGGGGTATCTCAACTCCTTGGAGATACCGGAAGAGGCGAGGCCTTTCTTCGAGAAGGTGAAGGGGCTTTTGATCAAAGGGATGGGTTTTCACCATGCCGGTCTCATGCCCCATCTTAAGAGGGCTGTGGAGGTACTTTTCGAAAGGCGGCTCCTCAAGGTGGTCTATTGTACCTCCACCTTTGCCCTGGGGGTGAATATGCCTGCCAGGGCGGTCTGTTTTGAGACGGTGGTGAAGTACGATGGCCACTCTTTCAGGCCCCTTACCCATATGGAGTTTTTCCAAAAGGCGGGAAGGGCAGGGAGGAGGGGTATAGATGATGTGGGGTATGTGGTGGTGCGCTTCGATCCCAAAGACCAGGAGGAGATACCCTACTACAGGGAGGATAGAATAGAACCCATAGAGAGTTCCTTCCGCCTTTCCTACAACTCTGTGGTTAACCTTTTGGCCAGGAGGCACTTCATGAAGGTAGAGGACTTCCTTTCCTCTTCCCTGTGGTCCTTCCAGCATGAGGAGGAGAAGAAGCGCTTCTCCCGCCAGATCGAGGATATCAAGAGGGAGATGGATGCTTTGCCTACCTTTCAGTGCCAGTACGATGAAGCCCTTTTCCTCAAGAGAAGGGAGGAGTTGGAGGAGGCTTTGGAGGTGAAGAGAGAGACGCTTTCCTATATTCAGGGGAAACTGGATGGAGGGGAGGCCACCTCTGCTAAGCAGCTTAAGAGACTCAATATCAAGAAAGGAGACCTGGTTCAGGGGGTCTTGCGTTTGGAGTACCAGATCAAGGACCTGAAACTCCAGCAGTGTAACTTTTGTCCCCATCGTGCCCAGTGCAGGGCGATGGAGAGGAAACGCAAGCAGCTAAATAAGCGGCTCCAAAAGGCCGAAAACCAGCTACGCTTTCTCTCCGGTTATTTGGTGAGGGAGTTCGAGGGCAAATGTAATGTGCTCAAAGAGATGGAGTATCTGGGGGAGGACCGGTCCTTTCATATCGGGGCTGAGATCCTGCGCCGCCTTCACATAGAGGAGCTTCTGGTGGCAGAGATGATCTTAGAGGGACTTTTTGATCGGTTGGATCCCGTGGAGGTGGGTGCCCTTTTGATTTGTGTAGGGAGGGACCCCGACAGGATGAGGGTACGCACCAAGATGTTCTCCAAAGGACTCAGGCGGGAGGTGGAGGAGCTGGCGGAATATATAGTGGGCTTAGA
>CAZBOO010000016.1:6148-15066 GCA_964493535.1 uncultured Aquificales bacterium | reverse complement strand
GGTGGCCACCGTGGCTTTACCCATGGCCATAGCCTCTATAAGCACCCGCCCAAACCCTTCCCTGGCCGATTCCAGGGATGGCATTATAACCAGATCAGCCGCAGCATACAGGGCTGGCATATCGTCTCTATCCCCTGTGAACACTACCCTTTCCCCTACCCCCACTTTTCGGATCAGGTCTTTCAGATCTTCTACCAAACCTGCCTCTTGCCGAGAAGTTTCACCTACAATAACCAACACCGCCTGTTCCACCTCCCTCACCACACCCGCCATGGCCAAGACGGCTTCCCTTTGGCCCTTGGTAGTATCCACCCGTCCAGGTAAGAGGATTACAAGGGACTCCTCCAGACCCAGTTTCCGGCGTACTTCCTGACCCGACATCCTCTCCCTGTCGAAAACCTTCAGATCTACCCCATTGTATATGACCCGATAGGAGATGCCCGCCTCTTTCAGAGGTTGGACCACGACCTTGCTCACGGTGATGACGAGGTTCACCTTGTTCAGCCAGTACTTTTTGATCTTCTCCTTCTCAAAGGTGTTTCTTATATGGGTTACCACAGGCACCTTGAAGAGCCTGCCTAAGGTGACTCCATAAGGCGTATCCCACAGGGTATTACAATGGATGAGAGCGATCTCAGCCTTTTTAGCCTCGCGATACAAGCGATATAAGGTGCCGGGCAAGAAAGGCCAGGACTTGACCTTGCGCCACATGCCCATCTTCACCGTGAGATGGAAGACCCCAGCTTGCCTGAGACGTTGAGTCAGTTCCCCTTCCCTGGAGGTAGCCACCACAGGACGGTACCTGGTAAGGCGGTTCGTTAGATTAAAAAGGCTCTCGGGGGCCCCTCCGTACCGGGTCACCCCCTGGATGTAAAGTACAGCCTTATTCAAGACCCTTCTCCAGACATACCAGGGAAGAGTGTATCAATCCGAAAGAGGGAGTCAAGGAGAAGGGCTCAGTCTTTTGACAAGCCTTTGATAGAAGCCAATGTTTCCCTCCACCAGGCCCTCCTCACTGAAGGCCTCCAGCATCCACTGGCGACCAGCGTGACCCATGCGTTGTCTCAGCTCTCCATCCTCCAGGAGCTGGACAATGTGACGTGATATACCCTCTATATCCTCAGGTTCCACCAGGAAACCCGTCTCCCCATGGCGTACCGAGGCCTTAATCCCTCCCACGTTGAAGGCCACCACGGGCACCCCCATGGCTAAAGCCTCCAAAGCCGCCGTGCCCAAAGACTCTCCCGCCACGGGGGTGAAGACGAAAACCTGAGAGATCTTTAGGACCCGGGGCACGTCCCGCCTTAAACCCAGGAACTTCAGCCTCTTCTGAATTCCTATTTCCCTGGCGTAGTTCTCCAGAAAACCCCGAAGAGGACCCTCACCCAGGGCCAGAAAGTGAACATCAGGGACCTCTTCCAGAATAGCCTTGGCCGCATCCAGGAAATGGAGATGACCCTTCTCCTGGGCCAAACGGGCTACCTTAACCACCACAGGGGCGTGGAAAGGTATACCCAGATCCTTCCTCAACCCTGAAGCCTCCACTTTGGCAGGGTTAAACCTTTCCCTGGCATCTACCACACTGTGAAGGGTAACCACATCCCCCACCCTGTCTCCCAAGACACCTGTCTGACTAAAAACCTCTGTCACAGCGTCGGAGACCACGATCACCCCGTCTATAAGCCTCCGATACAAGAGCCGATTAAAAAGATGGTTCTTCACAGGAAAAATGTTGTGCCGGGTTCTCACCACCAAGGGTCGAGGTGTCACCAGCCATGCAGCCGCCGCCGCAGCCCATGTATCTTGGGACCCATGGGAGTGAACCACATTTATCCTGTGTTCCTTGATGAGTCTACGGAATTTGAGCACTTCCCGTACATAGGTAAAGGGGCGAAACTTCTTGGGCAAAGCCAGATCATCAAAGACGGGTATCCCTTCCTCCTGGGCCCTTTTGATGAGGCTGGCTCCCTTGGGAGCGGCTATGACAACATAGTGGCCCCTCTGCTGGAGTCCCCGGGCTATGACAAGTATCCTGTTGGGTTGGCCTCCCCAACCTCCCTTGTGCATATTGGTATGGAGAACGCGAAACTCATCCAAAAGGCTGGCACCTCCGCCAAAAGGGTAGCAGTAAAAAGAGAACCAAAAGTCTCAAAATGCCAAAGGTTGGGAAGCCTCCCGTCAACTGAACCACCTCACACCCCCCTACCCAGATAGACTATGATGTTTTTCACCTCGATGTATAGGTCCATGACATGGCGGGACATCTCCCCACCCATACCACTGCCGCTCTCCTTGAAGCCGAAGATCTCCTCCGGGCAATACGCATCCTGTGGTCCACATCATCATCTATGAACCCACATTGACATGGGCCATATTTCTTTGCAAGTCTCAGCCTAAATCTGCAAAGGGGAGGAAGGGTTACTATGAAAGAACATATCCTGAAAATACTCAGAGAGAACCTGGGCCTCAAAAAAGGGGAAAAACTTTTAGTCTTTACCGATTACATCTCCAGCAAAGAACCCAGGTTAGCACCCAACCATTTTCCTCGGAGGGAGAAAACCCGCATCTTGGCCCAGCAAATAGCCGAAGAGGCCCGCACCATCACCAATCCAGTGATCTATCATGAGTACAAGGCCTTGGGGTACCATGGAATAGAGCCCCCTGCCTCCTTGTGGAAGCTGGCCTTTGGGGAAGAGGCGGTGGGCGCCATGGAAGAAAAAGGGCTACTGGGAAACCTCCTAAAGAAAGAAGACCACGACACCTTCTCTAAAGCCTTAGTGATTGTGAAAGAGAAGGGGAAAGACCTCCCCCAAGTGGTAATAGCCCTGGCCAATTACTCCACCACCCACACATCCTTCAGACGTCTCCTTACCGAGATGGGTACCCGCTACGCCAGCATGCCCCTCTTCGATGTGGATATGCTCACAACATCCGTAGATGTGGATCTGAAGGAGCAGGAGAGGATCACCTTGGCCCTAACCCAGATCCTCACCAAAGGGGAAGAAGTCGAAATCATCGCTCCCAACGGCACAGAAGTCACCCTTTTCATCAAAGGTAGAGAGGCTACATCGGATACGGGTATCCTGACCTCTCCCGGCTCATTCGGTAACCTCCCTGCTGGAGAGGCCTTTATTGCCCCTGTGGAGGGCATGGGAGAAGGCATCTTTGTGGCAGAGTGGGGCTCCACCAGGAAACTGGACCTACCCATCATCTTCCACATCCAGGGGGGAAAGGTGACTAAGGTAGAGGGAGACACAAAAATGATGAAGTACCTGGAAGAGGTCTTCCAACGCCATCCCATGGCCAGAAACATAGCGGAGTTAGGTATCGGAACAAACAAAAAGGCCACAAGACCCGACAACATCCTGGAAGCTGAAAAGATAGCAGGAACTATTCACATGGCCCTGGGGGACAACTCCACCTTTGGGGGAAAGGTAAAGGTCCCCTTTCACCAGGATTTTGTCCTCTTCGACCCCATCCTTCTGGTCCTTTTGGAGGGTAAATGGAAAGAGGTCCTTCGGGACAGGCGTTTTGTGAACATATGAAAGAAGAAGCCCCATATCAGACCTATTACTCCACCCTCACCCGCCGTGTCTTCACCTTAATCATCCTGGCCACAGCCACCATCATCTTAGGGGTGTTGGGGTATATGCACTTAGAGGAATGGTCCTTTTGGGATGCCCTTTATATGACGGTGATCACCTTAGCCACAGTGGGGTTTGGCGAGATCCACCCCCTATCGCCCCAGGGCAGGGCTTTCACCGTGTTTCTCATCATATCCGGAGTAGGCACTTTCACTTACGGAGCCTTCAGCTTCTCCAAGCTTTTAATAGAAGGAGAGTTTAGAAGAGTTTTTGAGAAAAGGAGGTGGGAGAGGGAGATGAAAAAACTGAGAGATCACATAGTCCTATGCGGATTCGGCCGCTTAGGGGAGAAAGTGAGCGAGGAGCTTTATCGGGAGAAGCTCCCCTTTGTTGTCATTGAAAGCAACCCTGAACGCATAGAAGCTCTAAGGGAGAAGGGCTACCTCCATATCCATGCCGACTCCTCAGAGGAGGAGATCCTGGAGAAAGCAGGCATCAGGAAAGCCCGAACCCTTGTAGCTGTATTGGGATCTGACGCAGATAACCTCTTCGTCACCCTCACAGCCAGAGAGCTAAACCCCAAAATCTACATTGTAGCTCGGGTGGAAGACCCCCAGGCCACGAGAAAGCTGTACAAGGCGGGAGCCAACAGGGTCATATCCCCCTACGACGTGGGAGCCAGTATGTTGGTCCACGCCGCCCTGAAACCCACTGTCACGGACTTCATAGAACTCACCACCAGACTGGGACCTGTTACCCTTCTCCTGGAAGAGATAGTAGTGGAAGAAGGTTCTCCTTTAGACGGCACCCTCCTGAAGGACTCCAAGATCAGGGAAGAAACGGGTGCCATTGTGGTGGCCGTAAGGAAAGGAAAGGACACCGCCATTCTCAGGCCTGAGCCCCAAATCAAACTGGAGAGGGGTGATCTCTTAGTGGTCTTGGGGAGTACAGCAGATATGGAAAAGCTGGAGGAGCTGTCCAAAACCCCCTATTCCTTATGATGACAGGGTAGGTCTCTCCTCCGAGGGGGGGAAAGCCTGGGGAGGAGAAATCTTTATCTCGTCTTCCCTCTTCCAACCCACCAAAGCAAGATTCAGCACCTGGTCCATGTGTTCCACCAGGATTATCTCCAAACCCTTGCGTATCTCCTCGGAGACCTCTTTCATCTCCCGACTGTTCTCTTCGGGGATGATCACCTTTTTGATCTTTCCCCTCTTGGCCGCCAAGAGCTTCTCTTTCAATCCTCCAACGGGCAGGATTTTTCCCCTCAAGGTCACCTCACCTGTCATGGCTACATCGGCATAGACAGGTATATGGGCAACGGCAGAAGCCAGGGCCGCTGCAATAGTGATACCCGCTGAGGGGCCGTCTTTGGGAATGGCACCCTCGGGAAGGTGAATATGGATGTCTACCTTCTGGAAGTAGTTTGAAGATATACCCAGGGCCTTGGATCGAGAACGTACAAAGGTGAGAGCCGCCTTGGCCGATTCCTGCATCACCTCCCCCAGCTTCCCCGTGAGGGCGAGATCACCCTTGCCCTCCACCACGGTAGCCTCCGTGGTGAGAAGCTCCCCTCCATTCTCCGTCCAGGCCAATCCCTGAACCACCCCAACCTCGGGGGCAATCTCGGCCTTTCCATGACGGTATTTGGGAACCCCCAGAAACTCTTCCAGATTATCGGCCCCTATGCGAACGGGAAGATCCTCATGGTCCTCCACAAGCTTCCTGGCCACCTTGCGACAGATCTTTGCCAATTCTCTCTCGAGATTACGGACCCCCGCCTCCCTGGTGTACTCCCTTATGATACTAATAATAGCCGAATCTTCAACTGTCATCCTATCTTCAGGAATACCATGGCCTTTCACCTGGCGGGGCAGGAGGAAGTAGCGGGCTATCATCTTCTTCTCGTGTTCCGTGTAACCTGGGAGACGAATGATTTCCATCCTGTCCTGAAGAGGCCTGGGAATGGAATAAAGGACGTTGGCTGTGGTGATGAAAAAAACCTCGGAAAGGTCGAACTCTACCCCTAAATAGTGATCGCTGAAAGAAGAGTTCTGCTCAGGATCCAAAACCTCCAAAAGGGCCGAGGCAGGGTCTCCCCGGAAATCAGAGCTGAGCTTATCCACCTCGTCCAAAAGCATAACGGGATTCTTGGTCCCTGCCTTCTTCATCATTTGGATAATACGGCCGGGGAGGGCCCCCACATAGGTACGCCGATGCCCCCGAATCTCGGCCTCGTCCCGTACACCTCCCAGGCTCACCCTGACGAAGTGCCTTCCCATGGCCCGGGCTATGGACTTCCCCAAAGAGGTCTTACCCACCCCAGGGGGTCCCACGAAACAGAGGATAGGCCCCTTGTTCTTCTTCACCAACCGCCTGACAGCCAGGTATTCCAAGATCCTCTCCTTCACCTCTTCCAAACCGTAGTGATCCTCATCCAGGATCTGGGCCGCCTTCTTTATGTCCAGTTTATCCCTAGTCCTCTTGCTCCAGGGAAGGCCAATAAGCCAGTCCAAGTAGTTCCGCACCACAGTAGCCTCAGCAGACATGGAAGGCATGAGTTCCAGCTTCTTAAGCTCATCCTCGGCTTTTCTGGCCACGGCCTTGGGCATCCTGGCCTTCTTGATGCTTTCCTTCAGCTCCTCTATTTCATTGAGATCGCTTCTCCCCAACTCCTTCTGGATAGCCCTGAGCTGCTCGTTGAGGTAGTACTCCTTCTGGTTTTTCTCCATCTGCCCCTTGACTCGGCTCTTAATCCGATTTTCAACCTCCAAGACCTCGGTTTCCATCTGGAGATAGGCATATATCTTCTCTAAACGCTCTTTCAGATCCAATGAGGAGAGGATTTCCTGTTTCTCTTTGCTTTTCAGAGAGATATGAGAAGCCACCGTATCAGCAAAACGACCAGCGTCCTCCATGCCCCCCAAAGAAACCACCACTTCAGAGGGTATCTTGGTATTGTAAGAGGCATACTTCTCAAAAGACTCCAAGATAGCCCTGGTAAGGGCCTCTATCTCGGGGGTCAGCAGATAAGAATCTTCAAGGGGCAGCACCCGGACCTCTAAGAAAGGGCTCTCCTCTCTTAGCTCCAGGATCTTGGCCCTATGCAGCACATCCACCAGAATCTTTATGGTGCCATCAGGCAGCTTCACATTCTGAATGATGGTGGCCACCGTCCCCAAGGTGTAAAGATCCTCCTGGTGGGGCTCATCCACATTGGCGTCCTTCTGGGTCACCAAAAAGACCTGATTATCCCTCCTCAAGGCATACTCCACCGCCTTCACAGACTGGGGCCTCCCCACAAAAAGAGGGGCAATGGAATAAGGAAATACCACCAGATCCCTCAGGGGGATCACAGGATAAATGACGTCATCAGTACCTCTAAAAAACATATTCTCCCTTTCTCCTATCCTGCCTTCTCAAATAAAAATATAGGCTCGGATCTCTTTTTTACCACATCCTCGTTTATGATGCACTCCTTTATATGATGCTCCCCCGATGGAAGCTCATACATGATGTCCAGCATCACCTCTTCCATGATGGCCCTCAAACCCCGAGCCCCCAGCTTTCTCTCCATGGCCTCCCGGGCAATATGCCTCAAGGCCCCGTCGGTAAAGGTGAGCTTAACCCTTTCAAACTCGAACATGCGCTGATACTGTTTCACCAAAGAATTGGCAGGCTCCGTAAGCACCTCTACCAGATCGTCCTCCCCCAGGTCCGTGAGGGTGGCCACCACAGGCAACCTCCCCACCAGCTCAGGGATAAGGCCAAACTTGATAAGATCATCGGGTTGAACTAAGGAAAGAATCTCCTCTACCTTGGTCTTCTCCCTGGTCTCCACCTGAATGCCAAAGCCTATCACCTTTTTGCCTATCCGGCGTTCTATCACCTTGTCCAGCCCCACAAAGGCACCCCCACAGATGAAGAGGATGTTGCTGGTGTCCAGTTGTATGGTCTCCTGCTGGGGATGTTTCCTTCCCCCCTGGGGAGGCACATTGGCCACCGTGCCTTCTATAATCTTCAGCAGGGCCTGCTGGACCCCTTCTCCTGAAACGTCCCTGGTAATGCTGGGGTTCTCGCTCTTTCTCGCTATTTTGTCTATCTCATCAATGTAGATGATACCCTTCTCCGCCCGTTCTACATCATAATCCGCTGCCTGAAGGAGACGGACCAGAACATTCTCCACATCTTCTCCCACATACCCCGCCTCGGTAAGGGGAGTAGCATCGGTTATGGAAAAGGGCACCTCCAAAAACTTGGCCAAGGTCTGGGCGAGGAGGGTCTTTCCACATCCCGTAGGACCTATAAGAAGAATATTGCTCTTTTGAATCTCCACATCCCCTGCTGAATCCTGGGTAGAAATCCTCTTATAGTGATTGTAAACAGCCACGGAAAGGACCCTCTTGGCCCCTTCCTGACCCACCACATACTTGTCCAGAAAGGTTTTGATCTCCTTGGGGGTGGGAAGATCTTTAAAGGCCTGCCCATGTTGGTCCTCACCCTCTTTGATGATCTTACCACACAGGACCACACACCGGTCACAGATATAAACCCCGGGACCCGCTATAAGCTTTCTCACCTCCTTCTGGCTTTTGCCGCAGAAGGAACACCTCAAATCCCCATCCCTAAACATCCTTTAACTCCTCTTTCCTTTTCTGAATTTAACACCACGCTTCTCTAAAACCCCATCAACAATGCCGTACTCCCTCGCCTGCTGAGCATCCATAAAGAAGTCCCGGTCTGTATCTGCCTTAATTCTCTCATGGGGTTGGCCCGTGTGGGTCACCAGAATATCCTCTAAGGCCCCCTTAAGACGAAGAATCTCCCTGGCCTGAATCTCTACATCCGCCGCCTGCCCCTCAAACCCCCCAATGGGTTGATGGAGCATAATTCTGGCATGAGACAGGGCAAATCGCTTCCCCTTTGCACCTGCAGCCGAAAGGACCGCTGCCATGCTCGCCGCTTGCCCCACACATATAGTAGACACGTCGGGCTTTATATACTGCATGGTATCGTATATGGCTAATCCAGCTGTCACCATGCCTCCGGGGGAGTTGATGTACATATAAATATCCTTTTGGGGATCTTCCGCTTCTAAAAAGAGGAGCTGGGCCACAATGAGATTGGCCACATCATCATTTAAAGGGGTTCCTATAAGGACGATTCTGTCTTTCAAGAGGCGAGAGTAAATATCGTAAGCCCTCTCCCCCCTCTCTGTCTGCTCCACCACTATGGGAATCAAGCCCATACTATTCCCCTTCCTCCTTTCTGGGCGCCTCTTCTACAGACTCTTCTTGGGATGTGACAATCTTTGCATGCTCTAAAAGGAAATCT
>CAZBOO010000016.1:0-6138 GCA_964493535.1 uncultured Aquificales bacterium | reverse complement strand
GCTTATGAAGCATGTCAAGGGAAAGGCTCTGAAGACGGCCCGTCTTGTACATAAGCTCCATCACCTCATCTACCGGCCGCTGGAACCTCTGGGCCATCTCATCTATCTTCCCCCTCATCTCCCCTTCGTCCACCTCAATGTTCTCAGCATCGGCTATGCGGCTCAAAAGGTAGGAGAACCGGGTATCGGCTATTGCCTCCTCTTCCAGCCCCTTTCTCCTGCCTTCCCAATCCACATCGGCATTTTCAGGGTCCGCCCCCCTCAATCGAAGATGAAACTTCTCATCCTCCAGACGCTTCTCCACCTCCTTCTCTACCAGGCTGGAAGGTACAGAAAAGTCATACTGGGCCACCAGCTTGTCTCTTATCTGGGCCATCATCTCGGCTTCGGCTCTCTGCTCGTGCTCCTCCCGAAGGGTTTCCATCACCTTTTCCTTCATTTCCTCCAGGCTTTCGTAGCCCATCTCTTTTGCAAAATCGTCATTCAGCTCCGGAATCTCCCTCTCCTTCACCTCTTTCAATGTAATGATAAACTTAGCACTTTTACCCGCCAGATCCTCGTCATAGTGATTCTGAGGTATCTCTACCCCTATAGGAAAGGTGTCATCCACCTTGTGTCCCACCACCCCATCCTCAAAACCCGAAACCGTTTCTCCCGAGCCCAACACCAGGCTCATGCCCTCCCCTTTCTTGCTGTCC
This sequence comes from uncultured Aquificales bacterium, assembly GCA_964493535.1. Lineage (GTDB taxonomy): Bacteria > Thermosulfidibacterota > Thermosulfidibacteria > Thermosulfidibacterales > B14-G1 > WFSI01. The sequence continues at coordinate 5,440 of CAZBOO010000016.1, read as the reverse complement.
AGTACCTCTCCATTTACCTCAATATCGTAGTCCACCACCACCAAATCCCCATCCCTGGCCGTCTTGTCTTCTCTGTCGGAGAGGGTGGCTTTTTGGTCCCTCATCCTCCCGATAAACCGCTCCACTTCTTCAGGGGTAACTTGATACTTTACCTCCTCTATCTCCAAACCCTCGTATTCCTTCAATTCGAAGTCAGGCTCTTCCTCCACCTCAATCACTATCTTGAAGGGTCTTCCTTCTTCCAACTCCAGCACAGGGACGTTAGGCTCGGTGGCAACCTTAATACCCGCTTCCTCTATGGCTCTCTCATAAGTTTCGGGAAAGGCCTTTTCCAGCACCTTATCCCGCACATAGTCCCCAAACCTCACCTTCAACAGGGAGAGGGGGGCTCTGCCCAGCCTAAAACCAGGAATCTGAGTCTTCTGCTGGAGCTCCCTGTAAGCCTCTTGAAATTTCTTATCCATCTCCTCCAGATCCACTTCCACATGGACCTTCTTTTTGCAGGGGGCCAGTTCTTCTACCGTAACCTTCATCCTTCCTCCAATACCATATTAAGAATTTGTAGAATCTTCAGAGATAACAAGCTTATTACAGGCCCAGGATACAAATCAACCGCCTCAATGGCAGGACCTTCCCCCTCTCCCCTTTGCAGGAGGAGAGGCCATACACTATCCTACATCAATGATGACAAGGAGCCACCCAGAGAGATGGAAGGCCTCAACAATCCCATAGTCACCGTTGAGTCCTTGGAAAAGAGCTATGGGGGCACAAAAGCGGTAAAGGGCGTGTCTTTCCAGGTGAAGCCGGGAGAGATTTTTGGCCTTATAGGCCCCGATGGAGCAGGTAAAAGCACGGTTATGAAAATCCTGGCCGGGGTCCTTTCTTACAAAAAGGGGCATGTGGAGGTGCTGGGCAAAACCTATCCCAAAGAGGCAGAAAAAGCAAAAAAGGAGTTGGCCTTCATGCCCCAGGGCATTGGACTCAACCTGTATATGGACCTCACCGTGGCGGAGAACCTCCAGTTTTTTGCCCATTTGAGGGGCCTACCCCCTTCTTTAAAAGAGAAGAGGGAGGATACCCTCCTCAAGGCCACGGGGTTGTCCCCCTTCAAAGGTCGCATGGTCCGGCATCTGTCGGGGGGGATGCAGCAGAAACTGGGACTTTGCTCTTCTCTCATGGCCTTTCCTCGCCTCCTCATCCTGGACGAGCCCACCACAGGGGTGGATCCCTTGGCCCGCCGGGAGTTCTGGAACATCCTCTTTGACTTTGTGGTGGAAGGAATGACCGTTATCCTCTCCACCTCCTACATGGAAGAAGCCGAGAGATGCCACAACATCGCCTTCATGATGGATGGGGAGATCATCTACTTGGGAAATCCCCAGGAACTCACCGGCGCCCATGGCCACTTGGAGAAGGCCTTCTTCAGTATGCTCAAAGAGAAAAAGCCCTTAGGCCTCTTTTTCTCCCTCCCCCCTGATGCAAAAAGGAGGGAAACCAGGGATGAGCCCGCTGTAGAGGTCCAGGGACTCACCAAGCGCTTCGGCGCATTCACTGCGGTGGATAATCTATCCTTCACCATAGAGGAGGGAGAGACCTTCGGGCTCCTGGGACCCAACGGGGCGGGAAAAACAACGGCCATAAAGAGCATGGTGGGGCTCTTAGATCCCACCCATGGTGAAATCCGTATAGCCGGATGGAACAGAAAGACCCAGCTCCCCTTCATCAAGAGACAAATGGGCTACATGTCTCAAAAGTTCTCCTTGTATAGAGATCTCGCCGTCTCTGAGAATATCGAACTCTACGCAGCCCTATACGGTCTCAGGGGAGAAGGGTTGAGGAGGAGGAAGGGCTGGGTGCTGGAAATCGCCAACTTGAAGGGAGAAGAGAAAAAACTGGTTAAGGATATACCCCTGGGTTTGAAGCAGCGTCTGGCCCTGGGATGCGCCCTTCTCCATCTGCCCCGGGTGCTCTTTCTGGACGAGCCCACATCGGGGGTGGATCCCTTGGCCAGAAGGCACTTCTGGGAAATCATCACCCGCCTGGCCCAGGAGATGAACATCACCTTCCTGGTCACCACCCACCACCTGGTTGAAGCCGAGTTCTGCCACCGCTTGGCCCTTATGAATCAGGCGAGATTGGTGGCCCTGGGCACCCCTCATGACCTCAGGGGGGAGGTGGTGAAGGAGAAGGGCCGGATGTTGGAGCTGAAAATCGAGCCCCAGAGAGAAGGTCTCCGGATCCTCAAAGCCGCCGGGTACCAGGTTTACCCCTTTGGCCGGTCCTTACGCATGTGGAGCAAGGGGGCAAGAAGGGAGATAATAAAAGACGCCCTAAAGAAACAGGGGGTCCACATAGCGTCCATAGAGGAAGCCCTGGTGAGCATGGAAGACGTCTTCATCCATTTCATGGAGAAGAGGAGCTATGGATAAAGGAAGCATTAACCGCATAGGGGCCATCATACAAAAGGAGTTTAAGGAGATCATCCGCTCCCCTTTATACCTTCTCTTAGCCCACTTTGTGCCCCTGGCCCTCTACTTGGTCTTCGGCTTTGGCCTCAGCTTAGATGTAGAGCACATTCCCACGGCTTTCCTGGATCTGGACAGGACCCAGACAAGCCGTCAGTTGATGGACGGGCTGATAAAAACCAAGTACTTTCGTCTGACCCGGGAGGCCCGAAACAACAGGGAGTTGGTAGAGCTTTTGAAGAAGGGGTCCATCCGTTTAGCCATCATCATTCCACCCCAGTTTCAGAAAAGGCTCCGCCAGGATTTGGCCTCCCCTGTCCAGGTATTGGTAGACGGCACCTACCCTTACAGGGGGCTGGTGACAAAAAACTACCTCACCGCCTATCTGGCCTCCTTCAATCAAGGGCTTATTAAAAAATGGCTCAAAAAGAGGGGCCTCACCAATGTGAATCTTCAGCCCATAAAACTTGAAACCCGCTTCTTGTACAACGAGTCCCTCATCAGCTCTTTCTCTCTGGTCCCGGGCCTCTTGGTGGTGGTGCTCATGATGAACCCAGCCATCATGGCTGCCATAGCCATTGTGAGGGAAAAGGACTACGGCACCATCTATAACATTTATACCTCCCCCATCAGTCGGTGGGAGTTCCTAACAGGAAAGCTTATCCCCTATTATTTCCTGAACCTGGCCAACATTCTGGTTCTTTTTCTCCTCTCCATCACCCTTTTTGGAGTGCCCTTTAAGGGCAGCTTTCTTCTATTTCTCCTGGGATCCCTCCTCTATATATTCACCACCACAGGCATGGGGCTCATCATCTCCGCCTTCACCCGTTCCATGGTGGCTGCCCAATTCGTCACTATCATCATCACCATTATCCCATCTTTTCTGTATTCGGGACTCCTCATGCCCGTATCCAATCTGGGCCGGGAGGGAGAGATAGAGGCCCACCTGTTCCCCGCCATGTATTACATGAAAATCGTCCAGGGCACCTACTCCAAGGTTATCGGGCTGAAAGAGATGGCCATGAATTACCTGGTTCTCCTCATCTACGGCGTCACCCTCTTTCTCTTGGGACTGATCCTTTTCAAGAAACGGGAGGGATGATGCGGCTCATATGCTTTCTAAAAAAAGAGGCCCTCCAGTTCTTCCGGGACAAGGCCATATTCCTTTTTGTCCTTTACGCCTTCACTTTAGACGTCTATATCGCAGGAAACGGTTTTCTCCTCACCCTTAAAAACGCGGGAATGGCCCTTTTTGACGCCGACAGGACTGCGGTGAGCCGGGAGGTGACCCGACGCATCCAGGCCCCCTATTTCCACTGGGAGAGGGAAGTCTCCTCGGGAAGAGAAGCCATAGCGCTCCTGGACCAGGGCAGGATCCTGGGGGCCCTGATCATACCCCCGGATTTTCAAAGGAGCCTGTACCAGGGGAGGGAAGCCTCCCTCCAACTCCTCATGGACGGCACCCAAATCACATCCAGCACCTTGGCCTCCTCTTATATAGCCCAGATCACCGCCCGTTACGGCCGGGAGTTTGCCCTTGAATACCAGGGCATATCATCATCCACACTGGCCCACACCCCCAAAGTGGATGGCCGCGTCCGGGTTTTCTTCAATCCCAATTTAGAGGACCCTTATTTCACGGCCTTAGACGAACTCTTCATGGTGGTGACCATGATATCCATCATCCTTTCCGCCACTGCGTTAGTGAGGGAAAGGGACTATGGAACCATGGAGCAGCTCCTGGTCACACCCATAAGGCCCAGCCAGGTGATCATGGCCAAGGTTTTGTTCACTGTTATCACCCTCCTGATAGCCTCCCTCATCACCCTCTTCCTCATCCTTCAGGGTGTCTTTAGGATTCCTTTCAGGGGATCATACATCCTGTTTTTGACTGTAACTGCCCTTTACATCTTTTCCAGTTGCGGCATAGGCCTCCTCATCGCCACCCTGGCCCGGAGATTGGGCCAGATAGGGCTTCTGGCCATCCTCTTTCTGGCGCCCATACTCTTTCTCTCAGGAGGCTGGGTGCCTCCCGAGGCCATGCCCCCCTGGATGGTGCCCCTTACCTATCTTTCGCCCCTCAAGTACTACACGGATCTGGGCTTAGGGATATACCTGAGGGGGGAGGAATTGGCCTTGGCCTGGAAAGAGATCCTGGCCTTGACAGCGGTGGGCAGCGCCTACTTCCTCTTCGGTCTTTTCAGGTTCAGAAAGACATACCGCTGATGCAGGGGAGGGGAGATTTTTAGATACCCTGCGGCAAGCCGCAGGGTTGTTCATTTCAAGCATCCCATGCCCTGCCCACCCTACCAAAAAGTGACCAACTTTGTCATCCCGATTCAGGCCTATCCCTCTTGTCTTGTTGCCTTTTTTCACTAACTTTTTTATAGGTTAGTATAGAGAAGGTGGAGAGCAACTTTAGAGAAGGAGAAAGCATTATGAGGCAACTCTTTTTAGTGATTGTGGCCATGTCCATAGGACTGTGCTGGAGTAATGCATCTATCGGCTCTATGGCAGTGCTGGCTCCAAAAGAAGCAACCCATGGAACTATTCACATGACCGACACTAAGACCAAGGTCATCAACGCACTTCTGGACAGGATAGAAAATGGATTTGTTTACACGAAGGATGGGAGAAAGTTCTCCATATCCGCAGGGGCAAAGATCATAGACAACAGCAAGCCAAATTCCAAACTTAAGTCTGTTGAACTCATATTCAAGGGAAACTGGCTAATTAGCATCACAATAAGGTAGAAAAGAAACCCAGGAGGACAGAACATGACGGCAACAAAGAAATATAAAGTGGTAATCCTCATCCTCATCATCGCTTCTATTCTGGCCTATCCCATTGCGAAAACCGCCAAAGCAGATATGGCTCAGTACTGTTCGACACCTCCTTTTGTTACAGCCGGGGCCAAGCCGAATGTTTTGATAATCCTGGACAACTCAAACAGCATGGACGAGGACTTCTATGGA
>CAZBOO010000015.1:0-15256 GCA_964493535.1 uncultured Aquificales bacterium | reverse complement strand
TACAAGGTGATGGATGTCTTCATCGAAGAGATACGGAGGCGGGGCCTGGATGCTGAGGTGAAGGTAGTGAAGAGGGGGTGCGGTGGCACCTGTGATCTGGGCCCTGTGGTGGTGATCTATCCTGATATGCTCCTCTATGCCAGGGTGCAGCCTGAGGATGTGCCGTTTCTTGTGGAGGAGCATCTGCTCAAGGGAAGGCCCGTGGAGAGGCTGCTCCTCCACGAGGTCACCGGGCAGGTGGTCAGGAGCATGATGGAGTACAGCTTTTTTGCCAAGCAGCACAAGATAGTCCTTGAAAATGCGGGCAAGATAGATCCTGAGTCCATAGATGAGTACATTGCCGAGAGTGGATATGAAGCTTTGGCTAAGGTGTTAATGGAGATGACTCCTGAGCAGGTGATTGAAGAAGTGACAAAAAGCGGCCTGAGGGGCAGGGGTGGTGCGGGATTTCCCACAGGGCTCAAATGGGGGTTCGCCAGAAAGGCGCCGGGCACTGAGAAGTATATAATTTGCAATGCCGATGAGGGAGACCCTGGTGCTTTCATGGACAGAAGCGTCATGGAGGGAGATCCACACAGGGTCTTGGAGGGTATGGCTATCGCCGCTTATGCTATAGGTAATGTGAAGAGGGGCTACGTTTACATCAGGGCCGAGTATCCCATCGCCATCGAGAGGCTGGAGATAGCCATGAGACAGGCCCGGGAGTATGGGCTCTTGGGTGAAAACATATTGGATAAGGGGTTCAACTTTGATGTAGAGATACGCATAGGGGCGGGTGCCTTTGTATGTGGAGAGGAGACGGCCCTGCTCAAGTCTGTAGAGGGGGGCAGGGGAGAGCCCAGGCCTAGGCCCCCATTTCCTGCCAATAAGGGTGTTTGGGGTAAACCCACCAACATCAATAATGTGGAAACCTATGCCAATATTCCCCCTATCATCCGGAACGGTGGTGACTGGTACGCCAGCATGGGAACGGAGAAGAGTAAAGGCACCAAGGTCTTTTCCCTCACCGGTAAGGTGAACAACATAGGATTGGTGGAGATTCCCATGGGCACCACTGTGGGGGAGATGGTCTTCGATATTGGTGGTGGTATACCCGATGGAAAGAAGTTTAAGGCCATACAGTCAGGAGGCCCTTCAGGTGGTTGTATTTCTGCTCCTTACCTGGACACCCCTATAGATTACGAATCTTTGAAGGAACTGGGTGCCATTATGGGCTCTGGTGGTGTGATCGTTTTGGATGAGGACACCTGCACGGTGAATATCGCCAAGTTTTTCCTGGAGTTTTGTGTGGAGGAGTCCTGCGGTCAGTGTGTACCTGGTCGTGTAGGGCTGAAGCAGATGCTGAACATCATGGAGAGGATCACCAATGGTGAAGGAAAGATGGAGGATCTGGACACCCTGGAAACCCTGGGGAATCTCATAATTGACACATCGCTTTGCGCCTTGGGGGGAACTGCTCCCAATCCCGTCCTTTCTACTATGAAGTATTTCAAGGACGAGTACATCGCCCACATAGTGGACAAAAAGTGTCCTGCCGGTGTCTGTGCCGCCCTTTTCTACGCCCCCTGTGAGAATGCCTGCCCTGCGGGGGTGGATCCTGCCAGGTATGTCTCCTTGGTGGCGGAGAATGAGATACCCGAGGCTTACTACGTTCACATGGAGAATAATCCCTTCCCGGCGGCCTGTGCCCGGGTGTGCCCTGCCTTTTGTGAGAAAAAGTGCAACAGGGCGAAGTTTGATGAGGCTGTGGCTATAAGGGAGATCAAAAGGATCTTTGCCGATTGGGCCTTGAAGGAAGCACCTCCCTGGGAGCCTCCCGAAGAGCCCAGAGAGGAAAGGGTGGCTGTAATAGGGGCTGGACCGGCGGGTTTGGCTTGTGCCTTTTATCTGACGCGTTTAGGATACTTGCCTACCGTTTTTGAGGCCTTGCCAGTGGCCGGTGGTATGATGAGGGTGGGTATACCCGACTATCGTTTACCCCCTGATGTGCTGGATAGAGAGATTGAGAGGATATTGGAGGCTGGTGTGGAGCTTAAGCTCAACCACAAGGTGGACAACCTTCAGGGTCTCTTTGACGAGGGTTATCAGGCCGTGTTCGTGGGCGTGGGTGCCCATACCTCATATAGTCTCAATGTGCCCGGAGAGGATCTGCCTGGCGTGTATCACGGCATAGACTTTCTGAGGGACGTGAATCTGGGTAGAGAGGTGGAGCTTGGGAAGAAGGTGGTCGTGGTGGGAGGTGGTAATACCGCCATTGACGCTGCCAGGACAGCCCTCAGATTAGGATCTTCAGACGTGAGAATAATTTACCGTCGTACCAAAAATGATATGCCCGCTTTTCCCGAGGAGATAGAGGATGCTTTGGAAGAAGGGGTAAAGATCAATTTCCTTGTTACGCCTGTTAAGGCGTTGGGTGAAAGCAAGGTGACGGGTGTGGAGTGCGTTCGCATGGAGACAAAAGGCTTCGATAGGGGTGGCAGAAGGCGTCCTGTTGCCGTGGAAGGCTCTAATTTTGCCATAGAGGCGGACACCTTGATCCCTTGCATAGGTCAGGGGCTTACTAAGGGATTGGATGCTCAGGAAGGGCTTTTCAATAAGTGGGGTTTTGTCCAGGTGGATGATAGGACCATGAAGACCAGTATCCCTGGTGTGTTTTCAGGGGGAGACGCAGTGAATCCCGCCACGGTGGTGGAGGCCGTGGCCCATGGGAGATTGGCTGCCATGGAGATTGATAAATACTTTGGCTACGAAGGCAAAATACCCTGCCCAGAGAGGGAGGTGATCGAAGCCACTTATGATGAGGAGGCTTACCTGGTAACCCTGCCCAGAGCGAAGCCTTGCATGTTGTCCTTGGAGGAGAGGAAGGGATTTGTGGAGGTAAATAAAGGGCTTACCTTGGAGCAGGCCATTGAAGAGGCCAAGAGATGCCTCCACTGCGATAGACCTCCGGAGGAAATAGAAGAGGAGGAAGAGGAGGAGGAAGAAACGTTAGAAAAGGTTGAGGCTGTCAAATAAAATATAGGCATTTTTCTGGGGAGGGGCTTTCTACAAGGGGATGAGAGGATATTGTGAAAAAAACAATTTTCCCTATTGACATGGCTGGTGGGTGGGTGATATGTAGCCTTCGATTTTTGGGGGGTGTCCAATGAGAGAAGCGTACTGGCCGGTGGTTCTCGTGCTACTGTTGGGTGTTGGTTTCGGGGTGTTTGCTGTCTTGGCCTCTGCTTTACTGGGTCCCAAGCGGCCTGACCCCATCAAGCTTTCTCCTTATGAGTGTGGAGTGGATCCCATTGGGGATGCCAGGATGCCTTTTTTTATTCACTATTATGTGGTGGCGCTCCTTTTCCTAATCTTCGATATTGAGGTGGTTTTCACATATCCCTGGGCGGTGAGCTTCAAGGGGCTGGGGCTCTTTGGCTTTTTAGAAATGGTGGTCTTTATAGCCGTGTTCCTGGCCATCTTTGTTTATGTGTGGGGAAGGGGGGCTTTGGAATGGGAGTAAAAAGGACTCCGGTCAAAGAGATAGAGATCCCCAGGCTGGTGAAGCCAGAGGAGGAAGTCACACCAGAGGAACTGGAGCTATTGGAAAAAGGGGGGGTGCTTATCACTTCCCTCAATAAGGCAGTGAACTGGGCCAGAAAGTGGTCCATTTGGCCGGTGACCTTTGGTTTGGCCTGTTGCGCCATAGAGATGATGGCTACGGCGGCGTCCCACTATGACATGGCCCGTTTCGGGGCAGAGGTGTTCAGGCCTTCACCCAGACAGGCTGATCTTTTGATAGTGGCAGGGACCCTCACCAAGAAGATGGCCCCTATCTTTAAGAGGGTTTACGATCAGATGCCTGATCCCAAATGGGTGATAGCCATGGGTGCCTGTGCCGTGGGTGGCGGCATATACAAGAGCTATGCGGTGGTGCAAGGGGTGGACAAGGTAGTGCCGGTGGATTTCTACGTTCCTGGGTGCCCCCCCAGGCCTGAGGCCTTGCTCCAGGCTATTCTGATGCTCCAGAAGAAGATCGAGAAAGAGTCTTTCCAAAACAAGATATAGATATAGGTGATTGTCATGGATTGGCTGGATAAAGCGAAGGAGCGGTTGCAAGAGGCACTGATTGAGGAGGGGGAGTTTAGGGGAGAGCACACCTGGGTATTGGGGAAATCCTCTCTTTCGGATTCCCTGGTGGTTCTTAAGGATGAATTCGGTTTCAATTCCCTGGTGGACCTCTGTGGCTTGGATATGGGGGAGGGTAAAAGCCCTCGTTTTTATGTGGTTTATCACTTGAGGAACATGGATTCCAAGGCCCAAATCCGAGTGAAGGTGGGGTTGGAGGAAGGCGAGGTCCTTTCTTCCTCCTGCGGGCTTTGGAAAGGTGCCGACTGGATGGAGCGGGAGGTCTATGACATGTTTGGTATAGATTTTGAGGGTCACCCAAGTCTTGCCAGGCTTTATTTGCCAGAGGATTTCCCCGGTCATCCCTTGAGGAAAGACTATCCCACTGAAGGCTATGATTTTGAGGAGTAGATGATGAGTGTAACCACAGAGCGGGCTGAGAGAAGAACAGTTACCCTCAATATGGGGCCTCAGCATCCCAGTACCCATGGTGTATTGAGGGTTGTTTTGGACTTGGAGGGAGAGACCGTTGCAGATGCCCAACCCGTTGTAGGGTATCTTCACAGGGGTACGGAGAAGCTGGCAGAATCTAAAGCGTATCAGCAGGTTATCCCTTTGATAGACAGGTTGGATTATCTGGCCTGTCCCGCTTACAATTTCGCCTATTGTCTGGCGGTGGAAAAACTGCTTGGTATTGAGGTGCCTCCTCGTGCCCAGTATATCAGGGTGATCATGGCAGAGCTGGCTCGAATTGCCAGCCATCTCATTTGGCTGGGCAGTCATGCCATGGATATTGGTGCTGTCACCGTTTTCCTTTACACCTTCCGTGAAAGGGAGATCACTTATGAGCTTTTGGAGATGGCTGCCGGTGTGAGGATGCATCAAAGCTACTTTGTAGTGGGGGGGGTGAGATGGGATCTGCCTGAAGGTTTCATTCCCAAGCTGAAGGCGTTTTTGGATATCCTTCCCGGCAAGATCGAGGAGTACGAAAACCTTCTCACCAAGAACAAGATATGGAAGTTGAGAACGGTGGACGTGGGTGTTTTGAGTAAGGAGGATGCCATAGCTTACGGGGCTACAGGTCCTATGCTTAGAGGCTCCGGACTCAAATGGGATATACGGAAGGTCTATCCTTACTCGGGATATGAGCAGTTTGATTTTGAGATCCCCACGGGTGAGCACGGTGACAGCTATGACAGGTATTTAGTGAGAATGGAGGAGATGAGGCAGAGCAGGAGGATCATCCTCCAGGCCTTGGAGGAATTGCCGGAAGGTCCTATTCAGGCCCTTGAGGGGAAGCTCTTTTTCCCCAATCCAGAGTTGGTTAGGGGGGACGAAAAAGATATGGCGGCCCTCATCCATCAATTCAAGCTGGTGTGTGAAGGTTTCCATGCTCCTGTAGGTGAGGTTTACCAGTCCATAGAGGCCCCTAAGGGGGAGTTGGGGTTTTATGTGGTTGGTGACGGTGGTCCTAAGCCCTTTAGACTAAGGATAAGGCTGCCATCTCTTATGAACCTTCAAACCCTTCCCGTTCTTTCCAGGGGGCACAAGGTGGCTGATATGGCTGCTATCATAGGTACCTTAGATATTGTGCTCGGAGATGTAGACAAGTAACGTAGGAGGTTCCTGAGATGCCCAAGGTGGTTATTGATGGCATTGAGATCGAGGTTCCTGCAGGGTCGACTGTACTGGAAGCTGCCAACCGCATCGGTGTAGATATCCCGGCTTTTTGTTATCATCCGCATTTGAAGCCGGCGGGCATCTGTAGAATGTGCTTGGTGGAAGTCAAGGGTGCTCCTAAGCTTATGCCTGCCTGTATAACCGAGGTCCAGGACGGTTGGGAAATTTATACCAATAGCGAAAAGGTTCAGGAGGCCAGAAAGTGGCTGTTGGAGTTTCTCCTTGTGAACCATCCCCTCGATTGTCCCATATGCGATCAGGCGGGTGAGTGTGAGTTGCAGGATTTTGTTTTTAAATACGGCGAACCGGTAAAACGTCTCCATGATGAGCCCCATAAACATCCTATCCGTTATTTAGGTCCTTTGATTGTTCATCAGATGAGCCGCTGCGTTCTTTGCAGAAGGTGTGTCAGGTTCGGTTCCGAGGTGATGGGGGGTACCGATTGGGGTGCCTATGAAAGGGGACATGAGACCGTTGTTGGCCCCTATGAGAGCGAGGCCTTTGCCGATCGCTACACCTTTAATATGGAGACTTTATGCCCTGTGGGAGCTATTACCTCCAATATCTACCGTTATAAAACCCGGATCTGGAACCTGGATTTTACCTCCAGTGTGTGCCCCCATTGCGAGATGGGATGCCGGCTGGATTTAGGCCAGAGGGATAATCAGCTTTTGAAGATTCAACATCAAACGGCTTATCCCTCTCCATGGATATGTGATAGGGGCGGTTATGGCTTTGAGTTTGTGAATCACCCGGAGAGGATCCTTGTTCCCCTTAAGAGGGAGGGGAACAAGATGAAGGGTGTTTCCAAGGAAGAGGCCTTCGGCTTTGTGGTAAATAGATTGAGAGAGGTGGTTGATGGGGGTGGCAAAGTAGCGGTGTTGGCGTCTCCTCATCTCACATGCGAAGACTATCTCCTTATGGCCAAGCTTAACAGGGAGGTGTTGGGCAGCGACTATATGGACTACAGGCTTTACGGGGATAAGTGTTATCCCGAAAAGCCATCTGTAAGCTCTTTAGAGGGGGTAGAGAAGGCAGAGGCCTTTTTCGTCGTGGGAGAGGATGTGGGCCTCCATCACCCTGTGTTGGCCCTCAGTGTTGCCAAAGGCTGTATGGAAGCCGGTGCTCCCCTCTATTTGTTGGTGACGGCTGACTCCTTCCTTTGTAAGTTTGCCCGGATACATGCCAATCCCCTTCCTGGATGGGACGAGAGAGTTCTGGAAGCCCTGGTATTGGCCATGGATGGAGAGGATTGCAAGTCCCTTTTGAAGGGCAGCGGGGTTTCCCCGGAGGTAGTAGAAGGGATGGTACAAGGGCTGAAGGATAAAAAGCCCCTTCTTATCGGAGGTAGTCGTCTCAGCCCTGCTGGCAAAGAGCTGTTAAAGAGCTTAGGCGATAGATTGGGTGTGGACCATCTCTTTTTGGATTGGGGCGGGGATCCCAAGGGTGCTTTTCAGATGGGATTCCGGTCTCCCAATGGGGAGACCGTGGAAGATATACTGGGCAAGTGCGTTTCAGGAGAGGTGAAGGCCCTTTTCGTTTCCTCTGCCGATCTCTTCAGGGATTATCCCTTTGGTTCCTTGGTAAGGGATGCCTTCTCCAATTTGGATCTTTTGGTGGTCCACGATATGTTTTTCACTGAAACGGCTTCCTATGCGGATTGTTTTATTCCCGCCACCAGTTTTGCAGAGGATGGAGGTACCGTGCTGAACATGTTCTGGGAGCCTCAGAAGCGCCAAAGGGCCCTTGAAGCAAAGGAAGATTCTATGTCCCTTTGGCAGGTAGCCTTGGAGCTTTCCCGGGAGTGGGGTAAATCCTTGGGAGAGTTAAGAGCAATAGAAGATGTGTCTACTTTGGTTTCCCGGGAGTTGGATAAGGAAGTCTTAAAGGCCCCTCGGATTTCAGGTGCTGGGGGGGTACCTTTGGAGGGAGGTATCCCTGCGTTGTTTGAGTACCCCTTTTACCGCATGGGTGTAAATGTGGATTTTTGCAATGCCTTTGTGCACCTGGAGCCCGAGCCCTGGGTGGCCTTGAATACAGAGCATGCCGGGGAGTTGGGGCTTAAGGAAGGCGATAAAGTGGTGGTGGAGGTGGGAGATCTCAAATTCCACATGAAGCTCCTGGCTAAAGATGAGGTGCCCAAGGGTGGTGCTCTGGTCTCCTTGGGGTTCTCGGATTTCCCCTTAACAGGTGCCTTGAAGGGTTCTTGGTACCGGGGAATCAAGTTAAGCGATATCAAGGAGTGAGCTATGTTGGTGGCTATTATAGTGGCGGTGGTTAAGGTAGTGGTGCTGTTTGCGGTGCTCATGTTGGTGGTCGCCTATGGGACATTAGCTGAGAGGAAGGTTTCCGGTCATATTCAGGACAGGCTGGGGCCTATGTACTGTGGTCCTCATGCACTTTTGCAGCCCTTCGCCGATGGCCTGAAGCTCTTTTTCAAAGAGGATATTGTGGTGAGCAAATCCGACAGGTTCCTCTACTTCTTGGCCCCGACAATAGCCATTGTCCCCGCCATTCTGGCTATAGGTGTCATTCCCTTTGGGGAGAGCGTCACCCTCTTCGGCCATAAGATCAATTTGGTAGTGACAGATATCAACGTGGCTGTTCTTTATCTGTTGGCAGTATCTTCTTTTTCTGTGTACGCAATCGTGTTTGGTGGGTGGTCTGCCAATTCCAAGTATCCGTTGCTTGGTGGCCTGAGGTCTGCTGCTCAGTTCATCAGCTATGAACTTATACTGGGGCTTTCCATCATGGGTGTGCTCATGATGGTGGGTTCTTTCAGTTTAGTGGATATAGTCCATTATCAGAAGAACATGTGGCTGGTGGCGTATCAGCCCTTGGCGTTTATTTTATACATGGTGGCCGCCACCGCTGAGTTGAACCGTCTGCCTTTCGATTTACCGGAGGCTGAATCGGAGTTGGTAGGTGGGTATCATACCGAGTATAGCTCCATGAAGTTTGCCATGTTCTTCCTGGGCGAGTATGCCAATATGGCAGTTACCTCTGCTGTGGCTGTATGCCTCTTTTTGGGTGGATGGTACAGCCCCGTCTTCTTCCTGGCCTGGATTCCCGGGCCTATATGGTTTCTGATTAAAATAGTGGCTGTAATCTTTTTCCTTTTGTGGCTTCGGTGGACTTATCCCCGTTTCAGGTATGATCAGCTTATGGGTTTTTCCTGGAAATATCTCTTGCCTTTGACTTTGTTGAACATAGTGGCAACGGGTGGTGTGATGTTATTTCTCCAGGGGGGAATTTAAGTCATGATTGGGCCGTTGATTAAGGGATTGAGCGTCACTTTTGGCCATCTCTTCAAGCCTCATATCACTGTAAAGTATCCATACGAGAAAAGGCAGGTCTCGGACAGGTACAGGGGGAGGCACATTCTAAAGGTGGATGAGGATGGAAGAGAGAGGTGCTGCGCCTGTGGTCTCTGTGAGGAGGTTTGCCCTGCGTACGCAATAAAGCTCTATGGGAAGGAGGATCCTGAGTTTAAGCGCTCTGACGTGGGTAAGTATGCCGAGTATTATACCATTGACTATGGCAGGTGCATATTCTGTGGTTTGTGCGTGGATGCCTGTCCCCGGGGAGCCATAGAGATGACCGAGGACTATGAATTGACGGTACCGGGGCCTGGCAGGGTGCTCCTGCTGAAGGAAAAGGACGGGCTCTTAGAGAAAACAGGTGGAGAGTAGCCATGGTTATTAATCTTTGGTATGTGTTTTTTCTCTTTTTGGCTGTGTTGATCTTGCTTTCGGCTTTGGGGGTGGTTTTTCTCAAAAATCCCGTCTATTCGGCCCTTTCCCTTTTGGCTAATCTGTGTATCACCGCTGTTGTGTATCTGGCTCTCATGGGGTCACCCTTTATCGCCATGCTCCAGATCATTGTTTATGCTGGGGCCATCATGGTTTTCTTCCTCTTTGTTCTTATGCTCATGAACCTGAAAAAGGGGGAGTATGAGGATAGGATGGCGCCTTGGAGGTTCCTGTTCGGCTTAGGCGCTGTCGTCCTCTTTGTTATTCAAGTGGTTGTCCTTGGTGGAGAGTGGAAGGGATGGGTGAAAGGTGGGACCCATGGCGTGTCCATAGGCGAGATTTCCCATCTTATTTTCACCCGTTATATCCTGGTTTTTGAGCTGGTTTCCGTCCTCATTTTTGTGGCGGCCTTGGGGGCCGTGGCCTTGGCTAAGAAGAAGCTATAGGGGGTAGAAGGTGGGAGTAGGGCTTTTTCAATATACGGTGTTGAGTGTGCTGGTTTTCCTCTTGGGGGCTTTGGGATTGATGGTCAGGAAAAACACCATCGTCATGTTTCTCTGTTTAGAGCTGATGCTCAACGGGGTGAACATCCTGTTTATGGCCTTGTCCAGGCACATGGGGAATGCGGAGGGTCAGGTTATTGTCTTGTTTGTCATGGCTGTAGCCGCTGCCGAGGCGGCCATTGGGATGGCGGTCATCACCACCTTTTACAGGAACAGGGGTGGTGTTGATGTGGGTCGGGCACACTTGATGAAGTGGTGAGAGGAGAAGAGAGATGATGATTTGGGTGGTAGGGGCCGTTTTTATTCCTCTTTTGGGTGCAGCCATAAACGGCATCTTTCTGTGGGTGACCAAGAAAAAGGCTCATCTCATTGCGGTACCAGCCCTCTTTGCCTCATGCATATGTTCCTTAGTGGTGCTTTCTAAGGTGATAGGCGGTGTCCATGCCGATATTAACCTTTATACATGGATACCGGTGGGGCAGTTCAGGATACCCGTTGGGTTCCTTATTGATGAGCTGTCGGCAGTTATGTTGGCCGCGGTCTCCTTTGTAGCTGCATGGATCCATCTTTATTCTATTGGGTACATGGAGCATGAGACCCCCAGGGGTTACGCTAAGTACTTCTCTTGGTTAAACCTGTTCACATTTTTTATGCTCCTGCTGGTTTCCGCCAACAACTTTTTGCTCATGTTTGTTGGCTGGGAGGGAGTAGGCCTTTGTTCTTATTTGCTTATTGGTTACTGGTATGAGAAGGACAGTGCGGCCAATGCAGGCATGAAGGCCTTTGTCACCACAAGGCTGGGCGATCTCGGATTCATGATTGGCCTTTTCGCCATATACAAGTTCTATGGTTCTTTGATGTTTGTGGATGTTTTTTCTAAGGCTTCTCTCGCTTCCCCCTTTATTATTACCCTTATAACCCTCTTTCTCTTTGTCGGCGCCGTTGGTAAGTCTGCCCAGTTTCCTCTCTATGTGTGGCTCCCCGACGCCATGGAGGGCCCTACCCCGGTCAGTGCCCTTATCCATGCGGCCACCATGGTCACTGCGGGCGTGTATATGGTGGCCAGGGTCCATGCCCTTTACAATCTGGCCCCCTTTTCCGCTGAGATAGTGGCTTCCATCGGTGCTTTTACTGCCCTGTTGGCTGCCACCATCGCCCTGGTGAACAATGACCTCAAGCGTGTCCTGGCTTATTCTACCATAAGTCAGTTGGGTTACATGTTTATCGGTGTTGGAGTGGGGGTTTACGCGGCGGGTATCTTTCATCTCTTTACCCATGCCTTCTTCAAAGGGCTTATGTTCCTGTGCGCTGGTTCGGTGATGCATATGCTTCACGGTGAGCTGAACATGCAGAAGATGGGGGGGCTTATCAAGAAGATGCCCATCACAGGATGGACTTTTATAGTGGGGGCCTTGGCCATTTCAGGGATTCCTCCTCTGTCAGGCTTCTGGTCCAAGGACGAGATCCTGGCGGGGGCCTTCATGCATGGGCACAAGGTGATTTGGTTTGTGGGCACCTTCACCGCTTTCCTCACGGCGTTCTACATGTTCAGGCTTATCTTTCTCACCTTCTTTGGCAAGCCCAGGGATAGTCGTCTCTATGAAATAGCCCAGGAATCGGCCCCAGTGATGACTGTACCTTTGATGGTATTGGCTGTGGGTTCGGCGGTGGTAGGTCTTCTGGCTTTGGGCGCCCATGGGGGTATTGGGGGGTTCCTTAACAAAACCTTGGGTGAGGTGGCGGCCCACGGGGAGGGAGCGGCAGGAGGAGTGGAGCATATGCTTCTGGTCATCTCCGTGATCATGGGGGTGGCGGGTATCATTCTGGCCTATTTCATGTACATGAGGAGAATACCTGATCCTGGGGGAATGGCCAGGACCTTCAGGCCTGTCTATACCTTGCTCTATAACAAATACTACGTGGACGAGGTCTACTTTGCCTTCATTATCAACCCCTTAGTAGACGGATCCCGTTACCTTCTGTGGAAGTTTGTGGATGTGGTCATTATAGATGGCGCAGTGAATGGGGTGGGGAAGCTCTGTCGTTTGGCTGGCAGCGGTATACGACAGTTTCAGACGGGGTATATCCCCGATTATGCTTGGATGATCCTGGTGGGAGCCGTGGTTATCTACTGGATCGGCAGACTATTTTAGGCGAGGAGAGGAGAGATGGGCAGTTTTACATATCCTATTTTGACTATTATTACCTTTTTCCCATTGGTGGGTGTGCTTGTTTTGCTCTTCATTGATAAGGAGAGCAAAAATCTTCTTCGCTGGGCGGCTTTTGTAACCACTGTAGTGGAGTTTGTCCTTTCCCTGCCCCTCTATTTCAAATTTCACTTGGGGACCTACCACTTTCAATTTGTGGAGAAGATTCCCTGGATCAAGATCCTGGGGGCCAGCTATCACTTGGGGGTAGACGGTATAACCCTCTTTTTGGTGCTTCTCACCACCTTTCTCACCATGCTTTCTATTTTGGTTTCCTGGTCTATCCAGAAGCATATCAAAGAGTACATGATATCCTTTCTCTTTTTAGAGACCACCATGATTGGTGTCTTTTGTGCCTTAGACATGCTCCTTTTCTATCTTTTTTGGGAGGCCATGCTGGTGCCCATGTATCTCCTCATTGGTGTCTGGGGAGGGCCCAGAAGGGTTTACGCCGCCATAAAGTTTTTCCTTTATACCATGGCGGGTTCCGTGCTTATGCTGGTTTCCATCATTCTCCTCTATTACCATCACTATCGGGTGGCGGGAGAGCTTACCTTCAGTTTAACCAAGCTTCTTTCCACGCCTGTTTCTCCCTCTCTTGCCCCATGGCTCTTTTTTGCCTTTGCCTTGGCCTTTGCCATTAAAGTGCCGATGTTCCCTTTCCACACGTGGTTGCCCGATGCCCACGTGGAGGCCCCTACTGCGGGATCGGTGATTCTGGCTGGCGTGCTCCTGAAGATGGGCACATACGGTTTCATGCGGTTCTGTATGCCCTTCTTCCCTCAGGCGACCCTCCAATTCAGTAATCTTTTCCTGATACTGGCTATTATCAGCATCATTTATGGGGCCTTGGTGTCTTTGGTTCAAGACGATATGAAGAAGCTGGTGGCTTATACCTCAGTGTCCCACTTGGGTTTGGTCATGCTGGGGATGTTTGCCCTTACCCTGCAAGGGGTTTCCGGAGGGCTGCTCCAGATGATAAACCATGGCATTTCCACGGGCGCCCTGTTTTTGTTGGTGGGTATGGTCTATGACAGGAGACACACCCGGCTTATCAAGGATTATGGAGGCATTGCCAGGGTGATGCCCATATATTCCGCCTTCTTCTTAATCGCTACCCTCTCTTCCATAGGCCTTCCCGGATTGAACGGTTTTATCGGGGAGTTTTTGGCCTTGGTGGGAGCCTTTAAGGCTTATCCTCTTTATGGGGCATTGGGGGCTACCACTTCGGTGCTTTCCGCTTGTTATATGCTTTGGCTGGTTAAGAGGGTCTTTTTCCACGAAATCACTGTTCAGGAAAACCTTTCATTAAAGGACCTTGGGTTCAGGGAGGTGGTGGTCTGCCTCATGTTCAGCATTCCCATGTTTTGGATAGGCATTTACCCTAAGCCCGTTTTGCAAAGAATGGAGCCTTCTGTTGCCCATTTCATTGCCCAGATTAAGGGGGAAACAGTTGTGGCCGTGGAGCATAGTCCTGAAATAAAGGAGAAGATTTCCCTGGCAGCATCCATAGTTAAAGAACACGGTGTTGAGGTGAGACCATGACTACTCAAGCGTTATCCATTAGCATTCGTCCCTTGTTGCCCGTCATAGTTCTCTTGGTGACGGGGGTGGTTGTGCTGTTTGTAGATGTCTTCGGCGCCGAGGGAAGGGAGAGTCATTATGGTTATCTGGGGTTGGTGGGGCTGGCCTTGGCCGCCTGGTTTGCCTTGGGCCTTTGGAATCAGCATAGTCTCACCTTCGCCCATACCCTTATTACCGATAAACTCTCCGTTGTTGCTTTCCTCACATATATCCTTATTGCGGGTCTCACCTTCCTCTTTTCTCCCGGATACCTCCATCAGGAAGGGAGAAACCTGGGGGAGTATTACGCCCTTATTCTCTTTTCAGTTATAGGGCTTTTCTTTATGACCTCGGCCCAGCACCTTATCCTCTTTTTCGTGGGCTTGGAGGTTCTTTCCATAGCCCTTTATGCCTTGGCAGGTTTTGTGCGTCAAAGGGACCTGTGCAGTGAAGCGGCTTTGAAATACCTCTTTTTGGGCGGGTTTGCTTCAGCCATCTTTCTTATGGGCGTGGCTTTTATATATAGCGTTGTAGGGAGTCTTTATTTCCAGGATGTGGCTCGATTTGTCTCTACTACCTCTCCTTCCGCTATACTGCTTGCGGGGGTTGTATTGGTATTGGTGGGCTTTTTCTTCAAGGTCTCGGCGGCACCTTTCCATGCATGGGCCCCCGATGTTTACGGCGGTGCCCCTGCCCCTGTAGTGGGATTTATGGCTACTGCAGCCAAGGTGGCTGTTTTTGCGGTGATGCTTCGCTTTCTGGGGATGGCGGTGTATCCCTTGAAGGCCCATTGGGTGGCCATAGTTACCGTAGTATCGGTGGCCTCCATGATTATCGGGAACTTTGCCGCCCTTCGTCAGGAGAATATTAAGCGCCTCTTGGCTTACTCCAGCATTGCCCATGCTGGGTACGCATTAGTGGGCGTGGCTGCTGCCTCCAGACAGGGAGGGGCGGCGGTTATATTTTACATGCTGGCCTATTCTCTCATGAATCTGGGGGCCTTTGGTGTCGTGGCCTTGGTGGGACGTCAGGGAGAGGGATACGTCGATATCTCGGACTATGCTGGTCTGGCAGCCAAAAGACCTGTGTTGGCGGCGGCTATGGCCGTATGTTTCTTCTCCCTGGCAGGTATCCCTGGTACGGCAGGGTTTATGGGTAAATTCTATGTGTTCGCCTCCGGCATAAGGTCGGGGCTCATTCCATTGGTCATTATAGCTGTGCTTAACAGTGCCGTGGCTGCCTACTACTATCTTAAAGTGGTGTATGTGATGTATATGGTGGAGCCCAAGGAGGAGTATGCTTTTTCCATTCATCCTGCCGCTGTTATTGCCCTGCTTATCATTGTGGTGGGCATATTCCAGTTGGGCATTCTTCCCGGTGGTGCCCTTTCTGCTTCCTACAGCTCTTTTGCCTGGCTTGCCTTCTAACGGATCTTCCGCAGGCT
>CAZBOO010000014.1:10031-15269 GCA_964493535.1 uncultured Aquificales bacterium | reverse complement strand
CCTCGGCCCTGGTGGGCATCAGGCTCCTCGAGCATGAGAGGAGGGGCCTCATCCTTTCCCCGGGAGAAAAGAGGGAGGTCCTTTTGTGGGTCACCTTGCCCCGCCGAGGTGTGGTGCACCTCACCGCTTTAGAGGTCTTTTCCTCCTTCCCCTTCGGCTTTTTTACCAGGAGCCGGATCTTGGAGATAAACGTTTCCCTGGTGGTCTTTCCCCATCCCATCCCTGCTCCCGTGGTATCCGAGGAAGGCCGGGGATGGGGTGAAACAGCCACGGGGGCACCCAAAGGGTGGGGAGACGAGGTCCTGGAACTCAGGCTCTACCAAAAGGGGGATCCCATGAAAATGGTGGAGTGGAAGGCCACTGCCCGAAGGGGGAAGCTTATATCCAAGGAGATGTCCTCCATGAGAGGGGAAGAGTTGATAATAGAATTGAAAAAGGGCCGGGGGAATTGGGAAGAAGCCCTGAGTAAGGCCACCTACCTGGTGACGGAGGCCCTGAAGAGGGGTATGGCTGTGGGCCTGGTCCTGCCCAACAAGGTCATCAAACCCCAGAGAGGAGATGAACACCGCCGTCTCCTATTAGAGGCCCTGGCTCTGGCGTGAGGGAGAGACCATGGAACCCCTGAAGGTGGCCCGCTACCTCCTTTACGCATCCTTCGTCTTGGGGATCTTATCCGTAGCAAAAGAGGTGCCCCCCTTGTACATCCTCCTCACCTTGGGGGCCCTGGGGTTCAGCCTTTGGGCCCATGAGATGAAAGGGCCCCTTATACCCAACTGGCTCATCACCTTGATCATAGTCCCCTTTATCCTCCTCAATCTCTATGGGCTTCATTGGAATATCTTTTTCCGTAGGATCATGGGTATCCTCTTCCTTCTCATAACAGCCAAGCTCTTAGCCCAAAAGAAGATGAGGGACTACCTTCAGCTCTACCTCCTTTCCCTCCTGTTGGTGGCAGGGGCCGCTGTGGTGAGGTGGGGCATGGAATTTGCCTTCTTCTTAGCAATGGACGCCTTTCTCCTCCTTACAGGCCTCATCTTCCTTTACGCATCGGTGGAGAGGGATTCCCTCACCCCTAAAGAGGTCCGTGCCTTCCTTCTATGGGGAGGCACCATCTCATCAGCCCTTCTCCCTGCCTCCCTCCTCTTCTTTTTTATACTTCCCCGGCCCACCTTCACCCTGACCCCCGGATGGGCGGGAGGAAAGGTGGCCAGGTCGGGTTTCGGGGACAGGGTAACCCCTGGGGCCGTAGAGGAGATCAAAAGAGACACCTCTGTAGCCCTGAGGGTGGAGTGGCTCAAGGGGAGAAGACCCTCCCCATCAGAACTCTACTGGCGGGGGAAAATCTACGTGTACTACCAAAAGGGCCAATGGGTCTCTCCCCGAGTCCGGGGGAACCCTCCCCATCCCTCCCTCCCTCCAGGAAGAGAGGTAGAGTATAGGGCCTTTTTGGAGCCTTATCAGGGAAAGGCCCTTCTTGCTTTGGGCATACCTTTAAAGGTAAACGTCCGAGGGAGCGAGGCCTTGAAAGGCCTGGGATATACCCTTCATGTCAGGGAGACGCTCACCCATAGAAAGGTGTATATGGTGAGGTCCAGGTTGGTGAAGGCTTACCCTCTCCTTGTCCCTTCCCGATATCTCCTCCAGGTGCCCCTGGAAGTAGAACAAAGGATCCTGTCCTTGGCCCGGTCCATTGCCCCTGATGAGAAGGACCCCTTCTCCCTGGCCCGGGCGGTAGAGAGATACCTGAGGGCCAACCACAGTTACGCCTCCCATCCCGGATCCAAGGGTCCCTATCCCGTGGTCGCTTTCCTCTTGAACAAGGGTAAAGGCCACTGCGAGTACTTCGCCTCGGCCATGGCCCTTCTCCTGCGGCTAAGGGGTATACCTACCCGCTTGCTGGCGGGTTTCACGGGGGGAGAATGGAACCCATTGGGCAAGTACTACATCATACGCAATGCCGATGCCCATACATGGGTGGAGGTTTATAAAAAGGGGGTAGGCTGGGTACCATGGGATCCCACCCCACCCTTGTCACTGACCGCTCCCACAAGGAGATTCGGCCAACTGAACAGGCTCTTGGATTACATGAAATTTCAGTGGTATCACTGGATTATCAGTTACGATGTGGAAAAGCAGGCCAGGGTCTTTAAAAAGGCCTTAGCCCTTTTCTCCCCTTCCCAAAGGCCTCATTTTCCCCCTCCCAGATGGGGAAGAGGTATCCTACTCCTCCTGTTGGGGCTGGTGGCATGGGTCCTTTTACTCATAAAGCTATTCCTCTGGTGGGGTAAAAGGCCTAAGACCTGGGGAGAAGAAATGGTAATGGCCCTGGAAAAAAAGGGCATCTCCATTAAACCAGGGGAAACCCTCTTGGAAATGGCCCGGAGAATCAAAAGGGAAAACCCCATATTGGGGGAGAAGATAGAAGAGGCCGTTTCCCTTTACTACTGGAAGGAGTACGGAAGAGGCCGGGTGGATTCCTCAATCCTGAAAAGGATGATCAAGGAAATCAAGACCCTGGCGGCTCCCAAAAAGCATAGTCCAAGGGAATAGGCTACCCGCTGTTTCAAGGTTGTGAGGGACGGAAACCAGGTATATATCCTTAAGACATGAGAAAAAAGGTTGCCATCACGACTATAGGCTGTAAGCTTAATCAATTTGAGACCATGGCCATGAGAGAGGCCTTGGAAGAGTCCGGCTTCTCGGTGGTTCCCTTTGCTTCAGGGGCTCGGATTTACATCGTAAACACCTGTACTGTTACATCTCGCAGTGACTACAAGGGCCGCCAGATGGTGAGAAGGGCCCTCAGGATGAGACCTCCCGACGGTCTGGTAGTGGTGACGGGATGCCAGGCCCAGCTCAGGCCCATAGAGTTTTTGGACCTGGGAGCGGATCTGGTTATAGGCAACGCCGAGAAGGCCCAGATTGCCCATCTCCTGCATGAAGCCTTAGAGGGTAAAGCAAGAGGTGTAAAGATCGAGTCCATTCACAAAGTCCACGAGTTCCAGCACATGCCCCTCCACTCTTTCCCCGGATACTCCCGGGCCTTCCTAAAGGTCCAGGATGGATGCAACAACCGGTGCACCTATTGCACCGTCCGGTTGGCCCGGGGGCCTGCCCGTAGCGCCTCTCCCTCCTGGGTCTTAGGGGAAGCCCGGGCCTTAGTGGATGCCGGGTACAGGGAGCTGGTACTCACTGGGATCCACTTGGGGGCCTATCACTTGGGAAAATGGGACCTACACCACCTTTTAGAGGCCCTCCTTTCGGTAGAGGGTTTAGAGAAGATCCGCCTCTCCTCCATTGAACCCCAGGAGTTTTCCCCTGCCTTGAAGGGCTTAGTGACCAATGAAGAGAGGATAGCCCCCCATCTTCATATTCCCATGCAAAGCGGTGACAACAGAATTCTTAACCTTATGGGCCGTAACTATACCCAGGAGGCCTTCGCCCAATTGGTGGAAGAGTTGGCCCAGGGCAGAGAGGGGATGGGCATAGGTGTGGATGTGATGGTGGGATTCCCCGGGGAAGACCAGGAAGCCTTCGAAAACACCAGAACTCTCTTAGAAGGCCTACCTATCTATTACATGCACATTTTCACCTACTCTCCCAGACCCCGAACCCCCGCTGCCGCCATGGACCGTCAAGTGCCACCAGAGGTGAAGGCGGAGCGTTACCGAATCCTGCAAGATCTCAGGGTAAGAAAGATATCTGCCTTTCGCAGGGCCTATCTGGGCAAGCCTTTATTGGTCCTTTTAGAAGGCAGGAGGGACATGGAAACCGGGCTTCCCAGAGGCATAAGTGAAAACTATATACCCTTCCTTTTTCTGGAAGACCCAGGAGTGGAGAGGGGAAGATACGTCACCGCCAGGGGAGAAGAATTAAAAGGAGAGATGCTGGCGGGAAGAAGGATAGAGCATGATCCACTTGGCGAACGAAAAGCTTGACGAAAGGGAAGTAGAGAGGCTCCTGGAAACGGACCATCCCATGGTGGCCAGATTCACCTTTGTGCCCCTGACTGTCACGACAAACCAGATCTCCTTCAAGTTGGTGATAGAACCTCAAGCCGGGGTGAAATACTATCAGCAGCGGGACCGATATGGCCAACGCATCCAACCTGTTCTCAGAACCCTCACGGGCAACGAAAAGATAGGGGAGGCCTACCGCCGCCTCTACGTCATGAGTGGAGAGATATACGCCGAAAACCAGAGCTTCTTCCCTAACCAGGAATTCAACGACCTGGGGATAGGTTCAGCCCTTTACGAGTCCCAGGAGCGGCTCTACGACGCCCTGGGAGTGAAGCGGGTGGAACTCTACGCCGTCAGCGTAGGGGTCTATGTATGGGCCCGGCAGGGGTTCGACTTTGAGGAAGGTTCCACCTTATGGGAGGTGAAGAAGGGATTTACCCGGTTTTTGAGGGAGAGGGAGCTTCCCCTACCCCGGGAAATCCAACACTCCTGGGATGTGGCCAATCATAGGAGAGAAATTCCCATGGAGGGATACCCTGTAGGCAAATACTGGATGCTTCGCCATGCCTCCACGTGGCACGGTTACAAAGAGATGGACAATCCCCTCTTTCGAGGAGTAGCAGAGAAATCCCGTCAAGAGATGCACATTAAGAGAAAGGAGAGGATCGCAGGATAGTAAAGGGGGAAGAAAGTATTCCTCTCCCCCTTTACTCAGCTAAATAGCACCCTCTCCCGATTCACCCGTTCTGATGCGGATAGCGTTTTTCACATCCATGACAAAGATCTTGCCATCCCCAATCTTTCCCGTATAGGCACTGGATTTGATAACCTCAATGGCCTGATCCAGCAGGTCGTCAGGCATGACAATCTCAACCTTTACCTTGGGAAGAAAATCCACTACGTACTCGGCCCCCCTGTAAAGCTCCGTATGGCCCTTCTGGCGGCCAAAGCCCTTCACCTCTGTGACCGTCATGCCCTGAATGCCTGCCTCCCCCAAGGCCTCCTTCACTTCATCCAATTTGAAAGGCTTTATGATTGCTTCGATCTTTTTCATGTTGCCCCCCTGATTAAAATTTTGTCTTGATAAAAATTTATTGCGGCAGAGACCATTAGTTAAGGGCCCACCCTCAATATATCCAGACTTTTGTCACTGAATACCCCTGGGAAGCTGAAGAAAACGAGAGAATAACTCCCGGCTTATCCCAGGAATATGGGGGTCGGGAATGAAACTGGGGATAACGGCACCTGACTCCCGGAGTTCCCCACTGTAAGCTTCCTT